>JAJDNI010000134.1 GCA_022340755.1 Gemmatimonadota bacterium | reverse complement strand
TCTTCGGGGCCGTCTTCTTGGCGGCGGTCTTCTTCGGGGCCGTCTTCTTGGCGGCGGTCTTCTTCGGGGCCGTCTTCTTTGCGGCGGTCTTCCGTGGAGCCGCCTTCTTGGCGGCGGCCTTCTTCGGGGCCGTCTTCTTTGCGGTGGTCTTCCGTGGAGCCGCCTTCTTGGCGGCGGCCCTCTTCGCGGCCGCTTTCCTGACTGGACGCTTCGCCGCGGCTGGCTTCGGTGAGGAAGATCTACCGGCTGCCGACTTCTTGGCGGACGTCTTCGGTGAAGCCGCCTTCCTGGCGACGGCCTTCTTGGCGGTGGTCTTCTTCGCGGCGGCGGTCTTCGGGGCGGCAGCGGACTTCCTGGTGGCCGACTTAGTTCCGGCCTTCTTCGCGGCCGACTTCCGGGCGGGAGTCTTCTTCGTCTGGGTGGACCTGTTGCCGGCAGCCTTCTTGGTGGTCCCCTTCGCAGATGCCTTGCCGGCCCGGGTCTTCGCGCCTGCGGTCGCCTTCCCCGCGGCCTTCGGAGTAGTGCGCCTTCCCCTGGTCGTCGACATCAGGTAGCCCCCGGCTCAGGTCTGTTGAGGACGTGCCGCAGGTCGCGTCTCCCCTCCTGGGACAGCGGCTTCGGGGCCTACGCGCCGACAAACGCGCGCAATTATAGGGCGGAAACCGCTCTATCGCCAACCCGACGCGGGAATCGGATGTTGTCCGGACAACAAGAAAAGAGCGAGAAGCCCCACAGGCTCCTCGCCCTCCCGAGCGTGGATGAGACGTTGGGGGTCAGGCCACCCCGACGTCCTCCATGGTCTTCGCGGTGCTATCGGCCCCGTGGGCGATGGCCGGCTTGCAGAAACGCAACCCGATCTCGTGGAGCTGGCCAAGATCCGTCTCGGTCAGGTCGGGATACCGCTCCCCGAGGTAGTCGATGGTCTCATCCATCCAGTGCTGCTGGTCGTCCTCGGCCGCCTGCAGCACACCACAGCGATTGATATGACTGAAGAGCTCGTCGCGAGCCCGATCCATAAGCTTCTCTTTACTCAAGCGTTCCTCCCTGTATCCTTCTGACGCGCCAGTCGCGCTGAGGGTCTTCGTGGCCCACAGCCTAGTAACCTAACCGTGAAGCCCTCGCGGGGAAACCACACGCCGTGTCCAGCACTGTTGCTCCCGACGCCGTCGCCCTCGAGGTGTTCCGCCACCTGTTCACCGCGCTGGCGGAGGAGATGGGCGCCGCGCTCAAGCGAGCGTCCTTTTCCCCCAACATCAAGGAGCGCCGGGACTACTCGTGCGCCCTCTTTTCACCCCAGGGTGACGCCGTCGCGCTGGGCGACCACATGCCCGTGCACCTCGGGGCCATGCCCATGAGCGTCCAGGCCGCCCTGGAGGAGCTCGGCACTCTCGCCCCGGGTGACGTGGTGTGCTTGAACGACCCGTTCCGGGGCGGGACGCACCTGCCCGACATCACCCTGCTTTCCGCGGTGCACGCCGAGGATGGGCTTCTCCTCGGCTACGTGGCGTCCCGGGCGCACCACAGCGACGTGGGTGGCTCCACTCCCGGATCGATGCCCCTCGCCCGCGAGATCTTCGAGGAGGGCCTGCGAATCCCTCCGGTCCGGTTGTACGCTGCCGGAAGACGGAACGACGATCTCTGGCGGACCCTCCTGGCGAACGTGCGCACTCCGGTGGAGCGCGCCGGGGATCTGGACGCACAGCTGGCCGCCCTCCACACGGGCCGGACGCGACTTCTCGAGATCGCCGGGCGAAGGGGGATCGACACCACGCTGGCAGCTATGGATGCCCTGGTTGCGTACGCCGACCGCCTGGTCGAAGCTGGCCTGGAGCGCATTCCCGACGGCACATATCAGGCCGAAGACTCGCTGGAGGACGACGGGTTCGGCAGCGGGCGGGTTCCGATTCGGGCCGCACTCACGGTGAGCGGCCGTCGACTGCGCATCGACTTCACCGGTACCGCACCGCAGGTCCCGGGGGGCATCAACGCCGTATCGGCCATCACGGCGTCGGCGTGCCGGTACGTGGTCCGCTGCGTCGCGGAGGCCCTCCTGGGTGAGCCCCTCCCCGCCGGTGGCGGCTCCATGTCGGCGGTGGAGCTGGTCCTCCCCCCCGGGAGCCTGGTGAACGCCCGGCTTCCCGCGTCGGTAGCCGGCGGGAACGTCGAGACCAGCCAGCGGATCACGGACGTCCTGCTCCTCGCTTTCGGTGAGGCTCTCCCCGACCTCGTTCCCGCACTCTCGCAGGGGACCATGAACAACACGACGGTGGGGGGCGTGGACCCGCGCACCGGTGCGCCCTTCGCCTACTATGAGACCGTGGGCGGGGGCATGGGCGCCGGACCCGAGGGTGTCGGCCTCTCCGGCGTGCACGTGCACATGTCCAACTCCCTGAACACGCCCGTCGAGGCCCTGGAGCACGCCTATCCGTTCCGTGTCGTGCGGTACGGCATCCGTAGAGGAACGGGAGGAGCGGGCGCCAATCGGGGAGGCGATGGGCTCCGTCGTGACCTCATGATCCTCACGCCCGCTCGCGTCGCGCTCCTGTGCGAGCGGCGCGCGGTGGGCCCCGCGGGAGCACGGGGCGGTGAGAGCGGTGCTCCGGGAGAAAACGTCCTCATCCACGACGGGGAAGAGGAGCGTCTCCCGTCCAAGGCGACCTTCTCGGTCCAAGCCGGCGACGTCCTCAGCATCCGGTCACCGGGCGGCGGGGGTTGGGGCCCTCGTCGGAAAGGATAACCTCATGCGTATCCTCGCGGCGCACTTCTGCGACGAAGCCCACATCGACGCTGACGGCAAGCTCCACATCCACGGACTCTTCTTCGACAGAGCAGCCCCCGGCTTCCCGGCGAAGCAGGATCGGATGGTGTTGGTCCTCGTCGTGGAGTGGGACCCCGACGACCAGGGGCGCTACCGCTTCCGACTGGACCTGGATGGAGGCGGCGACAAGCCGTCGCTGACAGTCGACGGGCACACCGACGTGGCATCCCGTCCCGGGGACAGGACACCCCCCCGGACCTTTCTCGTCATGCCCATCGAGGACGTCGTCTTCCCCGACCCGGGACCGTACCATCTGCGGATCCGCATCAAGGGCGAGGTGCTGGCCGGTCCGACCCTGCATCTCGTGGAGACGCCCGCGGATCCGGCGATGGATTGAGCGATGAGCCTCCGGCCGCGCGTCGTCTCGCCACAAGGGCCGGTCCTCCTTCCGACGGCACCGCCTCGGCGGGTGTGCATCGTCCTTCTCTCTGGGATCGGAGACGTCGTGCACGGTCTCCCTCTCGCGCTGGACCTCAAGGCCATCGATCAGGACATCGAGGTCACGTGGGTGGCAGAAGCGGCCCCGGCACAGGTGCTGGAGCATCATCCCGCCGTCGACCGTGTCGTCACCTTCGACAGCCGCGCGGGCCTTGCCGGCGTTCGTGCCCTCCGGGACGCCATGGTGGACACGCGCGCGCAGCTCACGCTCAATGTGCAGCGCTACTTCAAGTCGGTCTGGCCCAGCCTCTTTTCCGGGGCGCCGGTTCGCGTGGGTCTACCGCCCTCGAAGACGCGCGACGGAGTCCGCTACTTCAGTACCCACGTCCTCGAGGAGGGCCCCTGGAAGCACAGCCAGGATCTCTTTCTTGACTTCCGTTGGGCGCTTGGAGTCCCTCGAGACGCCCCGGTCGGATGGGACATCACGCTCTCTGCCGAGGAGCGGGCCGAACAGGCGCGGTTCTTCGCGCGTCTCGACGGCCGCCCCGTCGTGTCCCTGGTGGTGGGCTCCGCGAACCCCAAGAAGGACTGGGCAGCGGAGCGGTACGCTCGCCTGGCGGACGCGTTGGACGCCGACTTCGACATGCAGGTTCTTCTCGTTGGAGGCCCTTCCGAGCGGGAGCGGAGAGCGACCGAGACGATCCGGATCGAGGCCGGAGGCCGACCCGTGGACGGTCTGGGAAGCTCGGTGCGCCACCTCATGAGTCTCGTGGCAGGCTCCCGACTCGTGGTGGCCCCGGACACGGGCCCCCTCCACATCGCCCATGCCCTGGATGTCCCGGTCATCGGGCTGTTCGCGCATACGAACCCCTGGCGGGTGGGGCCCTGGCGACGCTATAGAGACCTCATCGTTGACCGATACACCGAGGCTGGGGACGATCCCGACCCATCGGCGTATCTTCCCAAGGATGATCGCATGGATTGGATCACCGTGGACGACGTTCTCGCCAAGGTGGAGGTGGCTCGATCGCGATACCCGTGAAGCTCCCCGTGGGCTACGACGAGGTAGAGGTGGCCGGCGTGCAAGGCTTCGCGATCCGGAACGCGGAGTCGTGGATGCGCGACGTCCTCTCGTCGGGCGCCACCCTGTGGAGCTGGGCCGCCACCCAGGCTTCCGGCACCGTCCTGGAAGGAAGGGGCAAGGTTTTCAGCGTGCCTGCCCCATCCCCCGGACCGGACGGCCGGGAGCGCTGGGTCGTCCGCCACTACTACCGCGGAGGGGCGGTGGCGGCTCCGCTTCTCGGAGACCGGTATCTCGCCGTCGGCCGACCGCGACCCGTGCGGGAACTCTTCTCCGCGCACAACGCCCGCGCCCGCGGAATCCCCACGCCTGCGGTGGTGGCCGGCGCGGTCTACTCCGCCGGGTTCTGGTACCGGGCCGACCTCGTGACCGAGCAGATTCCGGACGCGGCCGATCTCGCCGAGGTGCTCTTCGGAGCGAACCCTGCGAACGTCGACCTCGAGGAGGCACTGCTCGCTACCGGCGTACTGGTCCGGAATCTCGAACAGCGAGGCATCCTGCACCCTGATCTCAACGCCAAGAACGTGGTGCTCGCTCCTGTCGGGGGTGAGCTCGTGGCTCACCTGGTGGACCTGGACCGATGCTGTGCCCGCGCGCCGGGGGTTCCTGCCCCGGCCTACTTCATGCGCCGTCGCCTGGAGCGATCGCTGAGGAAGTTCGAGCACCGCACCGGACAGATCCTCCCATCCGACGCGTGGGCCGTCCTGCGTGCAGGATTCGTCGACAACGACGAGACGCGGACGTGACGACGTCAGCCGCCGAGTGGAGCGCGCCGGGGTGGTCCGGGCGTCCTCCGCGGGAGCTGTGCATCGTGATGCTGTCAGCCATCGGCGACGCCGTGCACGTGCTCCCCGTGGCTACCGCGCTGAAGCGTGCGTGGCCGGACACGCGCGTCACGTGGGTGATCCAGCCGGTACCCCACCTCCTGGTGGGGGGCCATCCCGCCATCGACGATTTCGTCATCTTCCGGCGGCGAAGGGGACTCTCCGGGTGGATGGGCTTCGCCGACTTCGGACGCGACGTGCGTGAGCGCCGTTTCGATCTCGTTCTCGGGCTTCAGGTGTACTTCAAGGCCGGCATCCTGACGGCGCTTACACCCGCCACGACCAAGCTCGGCTTCGACAGAGCCCGCGCGCGGGACATGCAGTGGCTCTTCACGAACCGGCGGATACCTCCCCACGAGCCACAGCACGTGCAGGATCAATACTTCGAGTTCCTCCGCTACCTGGGGATCGACCCGGAGCCCGTCACCTGGGACCTGGCCCTGACCGACGCCGAGCGGGAGTCCCAGGCCGAGTTCTTCGACCGTCTGGATGCTCCGGCCTGTGCGGTGATCGTCGCGACGAGCAAGCCCGCCAAGAACTGGACGGCGGACGGCTACGCCCGGGTGCTGGAGGAGATGGAAGCGACCCACGGCCTGCGCCCGGTCCTGGTGGGCGGCCCGTCCGGCATCGAGCGGCGGATGGCCGACGCGATTCTGGCGCGGACGTCCGCACGTGTGGTGGACGCCCTGGGCGACGATCTGCGCAGGCTGGTCTGGATCCTGGAGGGATCCGCGCTCGCGCTCAGCCCCGACACGGGGCCCCTGCACATCAGCCGCGCGCTGGGCACGCCCGTGGTCGGCCTCTTCGGATACACGAACCCCAAACGGACCGGCCCCTACCGCGCCTACCAGGACCTCGTGGTGGACGGCTACGCCACATATCCGGGAGAGGTGTATCCCCTGGAGCACGCGTATCGAGACGGAATGAAGCGCATCACGGTGCCGGACGTTCTGGACAAGGTGTCTCTCGCCGTGGAGCGCTACGTGAGATGAGCAGCTCGGCCGGAGACTCCTTCGCGGAGCTTCTCCGGTGACCGCTGTGTCGGGAGAAGGAAGATGTCGATCTATACCAATCCGGCTTCAGCCTCCAAGGAGGATGCCGAAGCATACACTCGCGCGCTCCTCGAGCTTCTCGGGAGTCAGGACCCGCTGGCGGTGCTCCAGGACACACCGGCCGCGGCCCGTCAGCTCGCCCGCGACCTCACGCCCGGCGAGCTCCGCACTCCCGAGGCCGAGGGGAAGTGGTGCGCCGCGGAGGTTCTCCAACACCTGGCCGACTCCGAGCTGGTCTGGGGATACCGGCTACGACGCATTCTGACCGAGGATCGCCCCGCCCTTCATGGGTACGACCAGGATCGGTGGGCTTCGCGCCTGCGCTATGCCGATACCGACGTCGAGCAGGCACTCGAGATGTTCGGTGCCCTGCGGGTCGCGAACCTGTCGCTCCTCGAGGGAGCGACCGGGGCTGACCTGGAACGGTGCGGCGAACACGAGGAACGGGGCTCGGAGTCGATCGCCCAGATGATGCGGCTGTATGCCGGCCACGATCTGGCCCATCGAAGGCAGCTGGCTCGAATACGGACGGCGCTCAGAGACGGATAGAGTCAGGCACGGGCGCGTGCATGGACAGGAACCCCCCGGAGCCAACGGTGTTGGACGGCGGCACGGGAACGGGGCCGTTCCAGCGATGGATGCGCACAAGGAGGCACCTAGTTGAAGCCAGGCACCGCGGCAGCCGCTTTTGCCGCCCTCGCGTTTCTGGGGGTGCCTGGACCGTCGGCGCTCGGCGCGCAGACCATCAGCGGCCAGCTTCTCGAGGCCGGAACCGACCGGACCATTCCGTTCGCCGAGGTCGACGCGATGGACGAGCACGGCGGCGTCGTAGCTTCGACCCTCTCGGACGGGACCGGGCATTTCTCCGTCACGCTCAAGAAGGCCGGCACCTACACGCTTTATGCCTCTCGCCTCGGCTACTATGCGTCAGTGAGCACCAGCATCGACGTCGGAGAGCGCCACAACGTTGCCGTGGCCATCCGCCTCGCACCGGCGCCCGTTGAGGTCGACTCCCTCACCGTCGGGGTGGAACAACGCATCACGAGGCTCGACCAGGTAGGGTTTTACGGACGCCAGGCCGCCGGAGTGGGGCATTTCATTACCCACGTGGACATCGAGAAGATGATCGGCATCCACACCCTGGCCGACGTGGTGCGGGAGGTCCCGGGTGTGCAGCTCGCACGAAACCAGTTCGGGCAGCAGTCGGTCCTGCTCCGGGACGCGATGGGGCTACCATGCTCGCCCGTCCTCCTCCTGGACGGCATGGCCATCAATCCCCCCTGGCAGAAGATCCTGGACCCCCACGAGGTGGACGGCATCGAGGTCTACTCCCGTCCCACCCAGATCCCACTCCGCTTCGCAAGCTTGATTCCCCCGCCGACACGAGGCGGCGCCGAGTCCCGGTGCGGCGTCGTGGTGGCGTGGTCGCGCTCGGGCAACCGGAGGCGCTAGCCGATCCGCTGCCCTTGTACCCTCCCACAGGAGTCTCGTCATGACCCGATTCAACCGAGCCGGCACTCTCGCGGCCGCCCTGTCCCTGGCCTGGGCCGGGCACGTCTCAGCTCAGGTGTCCCACGGCAACGTCGTCATGGATGCGGTGCGCGCCAACCTCCAGCGCTCGGAGCGCACGATGGTGGCCGCCGCGGAAGCGATGCCCGCAGACAAGTATGGATACAAGCCCACGGACCAGCAGCGGAGCTTCGGGGCGATCGTGAGCCACGTGGCCGGATCCAACAACTTCATGTGCTCGTCCATCTCGGGCATGGCGGCGCCCGATGTGAAGGTGCCGGACGGAACCGGCTCCAAGGCGGACCTCATCGCCGCCGTGAAAGCCTCGTACGACTACTGCACCAAGGCGTTGTCCGGTGTCACCGACCAGAAGCTCGGCGACATGGTGCCGTACTTCGGCGGCCGTCAGGCGACCCGAGCCACGGTGGCGGTCGGCATCTCCGACGACTGGGCCGACCACTACGGCCAGCTCGCCATGTACCTCCGACTCAACGGAATTCTCCCGCCCACGGCCCGGCGCGGGATGTAGGCCAGCTTCTCGTTCCAACGAAGGGGGCGGCGCGCCGGCCGGCGCGCCGCCCCTTTTCTTCCCGACGGGCTCGGGCCTGGGCTACTCGCCCGATTCCTCGGGGGGAGTCAGCTTCGACGCGGCTCCCTGAAGCAGGTTCGAGATGTCGACGCCTACTGCCGAGGAGATGGCCTCCATGGTTCCCAGGGCGCCGTGCACTCGCTGGTTCACCGCGTTGCTCACGCCCGTGCCGGCACCGCTGTCGATGACGACGACCTTGTCGATATCGACGCCTTGCACCGCCTCCACCGACGTGGCCAACAGACCAGGAAGCTTCTCCGCGAGGAATACGGCGTAGGCCTGCTCGCCGCCGGCTTTCACCTGGTCGTAGAGCATCTGCAGGACCTGCGCGCTGGCTCGCCCCTTCTCCAGGATGGGGGCGGCCTCACCTTCGGCCCGCGCCTTGGCTGCAGACCGCTCGGCGTTCGCCGGGGCCACCACGTCGGCCTGCAGACGCAGCGTCTCCCGCTCCACCCGTCGGCTCTCGAGGGCCTTCTGGGCTTCGACCTCGGACTCCTCCGCCTTCACCCTCGCGGTCCGCTCGACGATCTGCGCCTCGCGGTCCAGCTCCGCCCTGCGCACGCGGAGGCGGTTCTGGGCCTCCGCGATCTGCACGTTGGCGTCCGCCTCCTTGATCTCCGCGACCTGGCGGGCGTTGGCCTGCCGCTGGCGCGTCTCCGCGGTGGCGTCCGCCTCCGCGATCTCCGCGTCGCGCACCGCTTCGGCGGCGCGCTTCCGCCCGATGGCCTCGAGGTAGCCGCGCTCGTCGCTGACGTTCTGGATCTTGAGGACGTCCAGGTGGAACCCCAGGGAAGCCAGATCCTCCCCCGCGTCTTCGGCGAGGGCGCGGCCGAACCCGAGACGGTCCTCGTTCACCTCCTCCGGAGTGAGGGTGGCCAGCACGCCCCGCAGGTTCCCCATGAGCGTGTCCTTGGCCAGCGCCCAGATTTCCTGCTCCGTCTTACCCAGGAGCTTCTCCACCGCATTGTTGAAGATCGTCTCCGGCTGTGAAGCGATCTTCACCGCCGCGATGGCCTCGATGTTCAGGGGGATGTTCCCCTTGGAAAAGGCATTGGCGACGCTGATCTCCACCGGAAACGTCTCCAGCGACATGTGCTGGACCGTCTCGATGATAGGTGTGCGCAGCGTGCGACCGCCGACGACCGAGCGGTACCCGACCCGTTCGCCGGACGTCAGCCTGCGGTTGCGGCCGGTGAGGACGGCGGCGCGGTTCGGGGGCACGATGACGATGAGCGACCGTATGGTCATCACCGCCACGACGACGACGAAGAGCAGCGCCACGGCCAGGGCGAAGCCGCCGTTGATGAGGTCAGGGTTCATGTGGCTCTCCAGGTTCTTGCGATTGAAACCCGCCCGGGACATGCACCCCTGAAGCGGGATCCCACGACTTTCGCCACTCGACTTCCCTCGGGTGGAGGACCGCCGGTATTCGTGTCGGTGGGGCGTCGATGCATACGTGCGGAGGACACTCCGTCATTCATTCGAGCAACTCTTTCGAGACGGGCGCCACCAGCGCGGTCCCTTGCTTCATCTCCACCACCACCACCGCCTTCCACTGGGAAGGATCTCCGTCGGTGAGGGCGGAGGGGTGAGGGAGCGCGCGAAGCTCCACCTCCCTTCCCAGATGCTCCACGACGATCTTCCCACCGCTGCCGGCGATGGGGAGGGTCACCCGCCCGGAGTGCCCGGAAAAGCTCGCTTCGCGGGCCAGCTCTCCTGATTCCGAGCGCTTCACCCACCCGAATGCGGTGTTGATGAGGCCGCCGGACAAAAGGCCGCCGGCGACGGCGAACGCCGCCGTGGTCACCGGCGAAGCGGTGGTGAACACGAACGTCAGCAGCGTGCCTACGGCGCCGAAGCCGAAGAGCGAGTAGATGATGGTGCGGATGGAGAAGATCTTCGAGGCGATCTGGGTGGCGTGGACGTTCCCTCCGTGGGCCACGTCCAGGTGGCCCGATCCCAGGTCGGCGTGGCCCACATCGGTGTCGAGGTGGCCTGCGTCGGCGTCGAAGTGGCCTGCGTCGGTCTCGAAGTGGGCGTCGAAGTCCACGTCGGCCTCCACCGACACGTCGGTGGAGAGATCGACGTCGCCGTGACCCCCGAAGATGTCTCCAAGGAGAGAGAGTCCCAGGAATCCGCCCCCCAGGACCAGCGAGAACACGTAGAAGGCGACCATCTGCCTCGAAGGTACGGGTGTCGCGGGAGGGTCCTTCACGCCCAAGATCGGGAGCGGGGACGCTGCGCGACAGGGGCTTGATGGCGCGATGCCCTCCAGCCGGACATCGCGGGTCACCTGACGCCCGCGAAACAGTCGGGGACCAGGATGCCGGGAGGTGCGGAGTTCCCCTACTGCAGGAGCAGCTTTGTCCCCAGGAATCCGAACGCCGCCAACGCACCGAGGAGCGCCTCCCACTCCCGGTTGCGCCGGTACTGGGAGAACGTGAAACCTCGCCCTCGCACCCCGGGCTCGCGCCACGGGGTGAGACGGGGCAGGAGCGCAGGCACATGGGCCGCATAGGTCCGGAACCGATCCCCGTACATCTCGGTGAGAAGCGCCGCCTCACCCGCCATGGTGGTTCCGTACACCACGACGTAGAAGACCAGGAAGAGCGCCGGCCACCACCACTGACCGCCCGCCAGCGTGACGCCCAATCCCAGGAAGAAGCTTCCGACGTAGAGCGGGTTGCGCGTGTGGGCGTAAGGCCCCGTTGTGGTGAGCTCCTTCTCCTTATGGATGGTCCCCGCCGCCCATCCCCGGATGAACAGGCCCAGGGCACCCAGCACCGCTCCACCCGCCAGGAGCGGCAACGTGGGACGGGAGAGCCAGAGGAACGGAAGGACGAGGAGCCAGACCGCCCGCAGACGGAGGCGTCGCATGTTCATCGCGAGTGGATCGAATCCTGCCCTGCGGTGCGGCTCAGCGCGCTGGCCCGCGAGGCCGGGTTCAGGGGCAGCCCCTCCTCGATGGACTTCAGGTGCAGCGTCAACGAGCCCGGAAAGTGCGGTATGTCGCTCTTCATGTAGACCAGGATCCTGCGCTCGTCGTCCGTGAAGTACAGCTCCGCCTTGCCCCCTTCGGAGAAGAGGCCCTTGGTCTTGATCGTGGGCTTCACGACCACGGTCTCGAAGGTGCCGGCGTCCTCCTTGCGGCGCTCCCGGCGAACGACGTTCACCACCACGGGGTTGCCGTCCTCCTTGAAGTACCGATTGAAGGTGTACTGCTTGCCGACCTCCAAGGGAATCGTGCGCAGGTAATACAGAAAGGAGATGTCGTCCAGGGGGAGCAGGGAGCCCAGCGGCCCAGACTCGTCGTTGTCGGCGCGCTCCCACATCTGGATGCCGGGATACATCTCGTAGTCGCGGTAGCTCTCGTAGTTGACCTCGTGGATGTCCTGCACGAAGCGCCAGCTCATCAGGCTCCCTACGTCCATCCACGTCTGGTAGAGGTCGTTCACCTTGGCCGCCAGGAATCCGCCGCGGATCTTCATGATCATGTGATAGGTCAGATGACCGCGAATGGTGTCCAGGCCCTCCACGGTCATCTCGCCCTCGCCCGCATTGAAGATCCCGATCTTCACTTTGTAGGTGAGGCGCTCTCCAGGACCGAACGGTGCCGGGGCCGCCGAGGCGTTCACAGGGTACACGATAGGCTTCGTCGCCGTTGTATCCTGGGCACGCCCAGGGGCCACGTGCAGCATCGCCGGGAGGACGCCGAGGGCAGCCACCCGGAGCAAGGCCCGGAGACGGGCCGCGGCGATCACGCCGCTTCGGTGTCGGGAGCCCGCCACGTCGTGGAGCCACGGAGGCGGGTCAGAGACACGAGCGTACGGAATACCTGGAAGCGCGAGGGCCGGCTCCGCCGATCGTACCGGAGCTGGAGAGGCGCTTCGGCGATGCGGCGCGCGTGGGGGGCCAACATGCGCAGAAAGTCGACGTTGGCCGCCCAACCCTCCGATGTCACCAGGGGTTGGTGGTCTGGACGATCACGGAGCGCCTTCTTCAGGACGATCACCCTGTAGGCTCGCAACCCGCTCAGAGGATCGGAGACCGGAGCCTTCCGCAGGGCCCTGCCCATGACGATCCGCGCGAGGCCGCGAGCGACGCGCACCGTCTTGGGGATAGCCGCCCCGGACGAGAGCTTGCCCGCGACGATGTCGGCACCGCCCTCGATGGCCTTGACCAGTCCCACGACGTCATCGGGACTCTCGGTGAAATCTCCCTGGAGAACCACCGCGCAGTCGCGCTTCGGGTAGGGAGCTTCGTCGAGCACGTGCCGCAGCAGACGCTCGACGGAACGCGCGTATCCCAACCGCTCCTCCGAGTGGAGGATCGTGAGGGGCAGGCTCCGACGATACCGATGGAGCGCCTCGGCGGTGCCGTCGGTCGAGGCGTCGTCCAGGACCACGGTGCGGTAGTCCCGACCGAACTCGCCCATGACTTTCCGCACCTTCCAAAGGAGCACCCCGATGGTGGAGGCTTCGTCGTGCGCGGGGATACAGACGTAGATCACGAGATATCGGCTCTCGGCTATGGCCCTATGATTCGGCCGGCGCACCCGCAGGTTTCCGGCAGGCGCCGCCGGCCGTTCGTCTTATACCGGAGCCTTCCGGGGCGGTTCCTCGGGAGGCCGGGTCTTCCAACGGCGGTGTTGCCAGAAATACTGCTCGGGCACCGCCCGCACGGCTTCTTCCAACGCGGCGGTGTGTGCCGCGGTCACCCGCGTCACGTCGGCATCCAGGTCGTCCGTCGCCTGCACGGGCAGAGGGCGGAGCGTAACCCGGTATCGCGCCTCCGAGCCGGGCAGCCGCAACGACAACCCCAGGAAGATGGGGGCACCGGTACGCAAGGCGAAGAGGGCGGGGCCCCGCGCCGTGGCGGCGACTCGACCGAAGAAAGGCACGAAGACCCCTCGGCTTCCGGCGTTCTGATCGGCGACGAGGCCTACGAGACGGCCCACCTTGAGCGAGCGGAGGACTTCCCGAGGTGCGGCGCTCATGTCCACCACCCTCAGCCCCAGCCGCTCCCGAGCGGCGATCAGATCCTTCTCGAACGCCTCGTTGGCCATTCCCTTCGCCACGACGTCGAAGGGAAAGCCTCGCGCGGCGAGGGCGGCCGCGCCGATCTCCCAGTTGCCGATGTGGCCCGTGACCACCAGCGCTCCCGTTCCGGCTCTCACCGCGGCTTCCACGGGCTCCAAGCCGACCACCTCGGTCCGGGCGACGACGGCCTCCTTGTCCAGTCGGGCGAGGCGGAACATCGCCACCCCCTCCCGCCCCAGGTGGACGTAGCTCGCCCGCGCCACCCGTCGCCGCCACGTCGAGCTTTCACCCGGAAAGGCGAGGGCCAAGTGAGCGTCCACGTCGGCGCGCCGGATGCGGAGCACGCTTCCCGCGAGCCATCCCAGCACCTCTCCCACCCCCAGCGCCAGACGCTCGGGCAACGCGAGGAGGCCCGCGGAGAGCACGCGGAACCCGGTGTGCTCGATCCGATGCCGCCAGGTCTTGCCGCTCACGATGAAGCGGGCTCGGGGCGGTCCTCGAACTGCAGCTCGTATAGGCGCCGGTAGAGCCCGTCACCGGCGAGGAGGGCCGCGTGGTCCCCGCGCTCGACGATGCGCCCACCGGACACCACCAGGATCTGGTCAGCCCGCTGCACCGTGGACAGCCGGTGGGCGATGACGAACACCGTGCGTCCTTCCAGGAGTCGCTCGATGGCTGCCTGCACCAGCCGCTCGGATTCCGTGTCCAAGGCGCTGGTGGCTTCGTCGAAAATCAGTATGGGAGGATCCCGGAGGATGGCCCGGGCGATGGCGATGCGCTGGCGCTGACCGCCGGAGAGCTCCGTTCCCCGCTCTCCGACTACGGTGTCGTAGCCCTTGGGCATGTGCATAACGAATTCGTGGGCGTTGGCCGCCTTCGCCGCCCGGACGATCTCCTCCTCGGTGGCATCGGGCCGTCCGTACGCGATGTTCGCCCGCACGGTGTCGTGGAAGAGCACGGTCTCCTGGCTGACGATGCCCAGCCGGCCTCGGAGCTCGTCGATGCGGATGTCGCGGATGTCCACGCCGTCGATGGCGATGCGCCCGCCGGTGGCCTCGAAGAACCGGCCGAGAAGGTCCACCAGTGTGCTCTTGCCGGCTCCCGAGGGGCCCACCAGCGCGGTCACGGCGCCCTTCGGGGCGGTGAACGACACGTGCTCGAGCACGGGATCCCCGGGGTGGTACGCGAACGTGACGTCCTCGAAGGAGATCTCCCTCCGCAGTCCCGGGAAAGGGCGCGCGTCGGGGCGGTCCCGGATCTCCACCGGCGCGTCCAGGAACTCGAAGACGCGCTCGGCAGCCACCAGCCCCGGCTGCGCGGTGGCCGGGAACTTGGCCACGTTTTTCACCGGTGCGAATAGCTTGATGGAGAGCCCCAGGAAGCCCACGAACTGCGCCCCGCTGATGTCCCCGTGCACCACCTGTCGCGCCCCCAACCAGAGGAGCGCCACCGTTCCCACCGCCGCCATCATCTCGGTCATGGGAGCGGCGAGGGCGCGGAGCTTCTCGGTGCGCAGGAAGGTGCTGAAGTACTCGGCGTTCAGCCCGTGGAAACGCCCACGCTCCCGGTCTTCCGCCGAAGCCGCCTTCACCAGCCGGATGCCCGACAGCGTTTCCTGGATGTGGGCGTTGACCTCGCCGCCCAGATGCAGGACCCGCCGGTCCCCCCGGCGTAGCCGCTTGAGGAACGGCCCCCAGATCACCATGGCCCCCGGAATGACAACGAAGGCCGTGAGGGTGAGCTGCCACGAGATGATCAGCATGCCCACCACCGCGGTGCCGAACTCGAAGAACGCCGACAGCATCTTCGACAGCTCGGATGTCACCAGGGTGCGCATCTGCTCCACCTCGGTGGTGAGGCGGCTCACGATCTGCCCCATGCGCACGCGGCCGAAGAACGCCAGGTCCAGCTCGACCAGGTGGTCGTAGACCCGGTTGCGCAGGTCGCGGTTCACGCCCTGCTCCGCTCTGGCCACGAGGTAGGCGCGGGCGAAGAAGAAGACGTTCTTCACCGCCAAGAGGACCATCATGATGACGATGATCCTGCCCACCGCCACCAGCGGATCCCCGCTCAGGTCCACCCAGCGGTAGATCGTGGCGTCGAGGAGCCGCTGGATCCCGTTGTTGGACGCGGTCATCGGGGTGCTCCCCGAGACGAAGAGCGCCTGCATGAACGGGATGAGGAGGACGTAGACCGCGGCGTCGAGGGCGGCGAAGACGAACGTCACCACGACCACGGCGGCCACCACGGGCGCATGTGGCTTCAGGAAGCCCAGGATCCTCTTGTAGAGCACGGGAGCTATCGGGGGCGAGGGGTGAGGGACGCCACCGGAACGATCATCTCCTCCGGGCTGATGCCACCGTGCAGGAAGGAGTTGCGGTATCGGGCCTGGTACTCGCGGAGCTTCGTCGGATAGACGAAGAAGTGATCCTCGAGCGCCAGCAAATAGGTCATCCCGAGGCGCCCCGACGGCATCCGCAGGTCCTTCTCGTCGCGGGTGGCGAAGGCATTGTCGGAGCCCTCGGCGCGCAGATCCTGGCCGAACTTGTAACGCAGGTTGCTGGTGGCGTCGCGCCGCGCGAATACGGTGGTAGGACGTTGACAGAGGATGGAGCCGTGATCGGTGGTGAGGATCACCCGATGCCCCTCCTGCGCCGCCTCCTTGAGGACCTGATAGGCCGTGGATCTCTCGAACCACGCGCGTGTCAGGTCCCGCAGAGCGGCCTCGTCTTTCGCCACCTCCATGAGGATCGGCGACTCCGAGCGCCCATGGGTCATGAGATCCACGAAGTTGAACACCAGCGCGATGACGCTTCCCGGCGTCTTCAGAGCCGAGTTCACGCGCGCCCGGACCGACTCGCCTTCTCGGTCGGAGAAGATCTTCTCGTAGTGCACCGGCACGTTGCGGCCCGTGATCCGCTTCAGCTGCTCGGACAGCAGACGGTCCTCGAAGGCATTCAGGCTGCCTTCGTCGTCCGAAGAGTCCCACCATCCCGGATTCCGGCGAGCGATCTCGTCCGGAAAGAGACCGCTGAAGATGGCGTTGCGCGCGTAAGGGGTGGCCGTCGGCAGGATGGAGTAGTGGTACGACTCCTCGATCTCGAAGTACGGAGCGAGGAGCGGGTTCATCACCCGCCACTGATCCAGGCGCATGCAATCCAGGACCACGAAATACACCGGCTCCTGTCCCAGCAAGGGCACGACGAAGTCCCTGACGAGGTCCACGGACAGACGAGGTCTGTCGGCTGCGCTTCTCATCCACCGGGGGTATGCGCGCTTGACCCATTCGCCGAAGTCGCGGCGAAGGTCGCTCATCATGGAATGCACGGTGTCGAGGAGGTTGTCCTCCCCCGAGCCCTCGAGCCGGATGTGCCAGTCCACGAGCTCCGTAAAGACCTCGGCGAACTCGTCGGCCGTGCGGGCGTCCTGCCGCTTCATGGAGAGGCGGGCGAAGCGGGCGGCGAAGTCCTGTGCCACCTGCTGCTGGCGGATCGACGATCCCTCGAGGATGCGGGTCACGACGGACAGAACCTGACGGGGGCTCGTCGGCTTCACCAGATAGTCGTCGACCCGGCGGCCAATGGCTTCCTTCATGGTGTGGTCCTCCTCGGACTTCGTGACCATCACCACCCGGGCATGCGGATCCTGTCGACGCAGGAGCTCCAGCACCTCGAGACCCCGGCGACCGGGCATCTGCTCGTCCAGCAGGACCAGGTCGTACGGATTGTCGCGCAGGAGCGCCAGCGCGTCGTCGCCGTTGGAGATCGCGTCTACGTGGTAGCCCCTGGCCTGGAGGAAGAGCAGGTGGGGACGCAGCAGGTCGATCTCATCATCGACCCACAGAATGCGCTTCGCGGCGCGGGAGGTTGGCGTCATACGCGGAAAGTAAGGAACCTCAGCGCGCGAAGACCACCCTCAGCCGTCTCGTCAGCTCGTCGCGCACGTCCCGGAATGCCTGCAGCCGCCCCTCTCCCGTAACGGCCGCCGGGTCGGGCAGACCCCAGTGCACGCGGCGAGCACGCCCCAGCCACACGGGGCAGACCTCCTCGGCGCACAGGGTGATGACGGCATCCACGGAAGGATCCACCTGGTCGGTGCCCTTCGAGCGGTGATGAGAGATGTCGATGCCGATCTCCCGGAGTACTTCGACGGCCTCCAGTCGCACGGACGACGGCTCGGAGCCCGCCGACGAGACCCGAATGCTTGCGGGAGCCAGGGCACGGGCAATCCCCTCAGCCATCTGGCTCCGGGCCGAGTTGGCCACGCACAGGAAGAGAACGTGACGTGGCGCAGACGTCCGGAGCTCCCGGGCTTCGTCCATCCATGTCGCGCCCGGGTCGTTGGGGTGCTCCGGTGCCTCCTCCTCGCTCACTCGCCCCACGTCTCCTCGAGCACGCGCACCCAGTTCTCGTGTGCGATTGCCCGCACATCGCTCGCGCCGAAACCGCCGGCGCGGAGCGCGTCCAACAGGGACGGCAGGTGCGTGACGTCCTGTAGGTCGCTGGGCATGTGGGCGCCGTCGAAGTCCGATCCGAGCCCGACGTGCTCCACCCCGATCCGATCGGCGACGTAGCGCGCGTGCCGTACGATCTCCGTCAGCGAGGTGGGAGCGTCGGCGTCTCCATCCGCGCGCAGGAACCCGCGGTGAAAGTTGACCCCCACGATGCCACCGCTGGACGCGATGGCGTCGAGCTGGGCGTCGGTGAGGTTCCTCGGAGACGGCGCGAGGGTCCAGGCACACGAGTGCGTGGCCACCAGGGGCGCGTCCGAGACGTGAGAGACGTCCCAGAAGCCCGCCTCGTTCAGATGCGACAGGTCCACGAGGACGCCCAGCCGGTTGCACCGGCGTACCAGGCGCTTTCCAGCCGCGGTGAGGCCGGGACCGGTGTCGGGGGTGCGTGGGAAGTCGAAGGGCACGCCGTGTGCGAACGCGTTCGGCCGGCTCCACACGGGTCCCAGGGACCGCAGTCCTGCGGCGTGGAATACGTCCAGGGCCTCGAGGCGGGTGTCGATGGCCTCCACGCCCTCGATGTGCAGGGCGGCCGCGAACGTCCCGTCGGCAAGGCACCTCCGCAGCTCGGCGGCGGTCCGCACCACCTTCATCAAACCCTCCGACTCCTCCTCCAGACGGAAGAGGTCCGACATCACCGAGAGGGTGTACGACAGGGCCCTTCGCCGGGCCAGCCGTGGTGGAAGATCCACGACGCGGCTCCCTGGGATCTCGACACCCTGCGCGTCGAGCATGGGGCGGGAAGTGCGAACCCATGCGGGGGATGCGGTGAAGATGGCGAATAGGGCCCCGCCGAGGCCTCCCTCACGTGCCCGCGGGAGGTCGATGTGTCCCAGGTCGCTTCGCTGGAGGAACGATCGCTGCTCCGCACCGGAAGCGTTGCGGATCTGCGTGAGCGTGTCGTTATGGCCGTCGAAGACGGGAATGCGAGCGGATCTGGTCATGGGAGCAGTCTGCCGCAATGAGGACCCATTGGCCAGGGGCCACACTACGAAGCCGTGAGCCAGTCCCGGACGGTCTCGTGTCGGGGAACGCCTCCGGCGTGAACCACCTGCCCGTCCACGACGACGCCGGGTGTGGAGAGAACACCGTACGCCATGATCTCGGCCATATCGGTGACCTTTTCCACGGACACGTCGACGCCGAGCGCGCGTGCTTCTTCTTCGACGAGGCGAGCCGTCAGCTCACAGCTCCGGCATCCGGAGCCCAGCACCTTGATCGCTTTCATGTTCTCACAACCAGATCGCATTGAAGAGGTAGCCCACCGTGACGAAGGCGAGCGCCAGGTATCCCGCGAAGACGCCCAGCATGCGCGCCTTCAGAACCTTCCGGAGGATGATCATCTCGGGCAGTGAGAGCGCCACCACGCTCATCATGAGGGCCAGGACCGTCCCCACGGGAACCCCCTTGCCCAGCAGCGCCTCGGCTACCGGGACGATCCCGGTTGCGTTGGCATACATGGGGACGCCGGCGACCACCGCGAGCGGCACGGCCAGGGGATTGCCGGCTCCGGCCCAGCGTGCGAAGAAGTCCTCCGGCACGAAACCATGGAGCGCGGCGCCGAGGCCCACTCCGAGGAGCACGTACATCCAGATGCGCCCCACGATCTCGGACACCTCACCCCAGGCGAACACGGCCCGTGCGCGCATGGACCGGTGGCCGGTGGCGGTCGGCGCTGCTCCCACGCGGATCTTCCAGACGTAATCCTCCACCCACCGTTCGAGCCCGAGACCGTCGATGAGCGCGCCTCCCAAGACCCCCACCACGAGGCCCGTGGCCACGTACAGCGCAGTCAGCTTCCACCCGAGGAGCGTGAGGAGGAGCGCGACGGCCACCTCGTTGATCATGGGGGAGGCGATGAGAAAGGCCATGGTGGCGCCGAGGGGAATTCCCGCCTCGACGAAGCCGATGAACAGGGGCACGGAAGAGCAGGAGCAGAAGGGCGTCACGGCGCCCAGGCCCACCGCCATGAAATAGGCCGCCCATCGCGACCGACCTTCCAGGTACGTGCGCACCCGCGTCGGTGACAGTGCCGAGCGGAAGAGCCCCATGACGAAGATCACCGTCACCAGGAGGGCGAAGATCTTGGTCACGTCCTCGATGAAGAAGTGCACCGCGGAGCCCGATCGCGTGGCCGCGTCCAGGCCGAGGACCCCGAAGGTCAGCCGATCGGCGAGCCAGGTGAAGACACGGAACATCGCGGGCTCAACCTCTTGACGCCGGGGTGCTCAAGGGCGGCAATCCATGCCCGGACCCGGCGAGGGCGCGTCCTCACGCAGATCCCGGAGGAAGCAATCGAGCTCCTCCAGAGCTCGCTGCGAGAGCGAATAGTGCACCCAGCGCCCCTCCTTGCGGTCCGTCACCACACCGGCGTCCCTGAGGACCCGGAGATGATGTGACAGGAGTGATTGGCTCACACCCACCCGCTCTTGGAGGACACACACGCACCGCTCCCCCTCCCGAAGGGCGTCGAGGATGCGGAGGCGGTTCTCGTCGGCGAGTGCCTGGAGGATGGGAAGCAGCAGCGTCGTGTCGGGTCGTGTCAGAGTGCTCACGAGAGCAATATATCAACGATCATTCATATGTCGAGACCCTCCTCCCCTTGGTGCAACCCTTGCTCGACGGGTGTCGTCAGATAGGCAAGCACCTGGGATTGTCTTTATCCGGCCGCCTCCAAGCGACCACCACCCCCGACGTCATGGACGCGACCGGCCTCCCCCACGGGACGGTCTCATGCCATCCTGCGGCGACTCGAGCGGCGCGGGGTCCATCTGTGAGAGGAAGGAGACGATGACGGGGCTGTACGATGACCTGCGGTTCGCCCTCCGGGGCCTTCTGCGCTATCCCGCGTTCAGCGTGGTGGCCGTTCTCACCCTGGCTCTGGGAATCGGCGCCAATACGGCGGTCTTCACCTTGGTGGACGGCGTGCTCATCCGTCCCCTTCCCTTCCCCCAGCCCGATCGGCTCGTCTCCATCGGTCACCTGGGCAGAGACGGAGCCGACCGGCTGCCGATGTCACAGGGGCTGTATCTCCTGTACCGGCAGCAGGCATCGTCGCTGTCCGGCATCGGGTTGTACCGACCGAGCGTGGTCAACCTCGTTGGGGAAGGAGATCCCCAGCGCGTGCCCGCCCAGGTCGTCACCCCGGGCTTCTTCGACGTCGTCGGCGTGAAGCCCGCCATGGGGCGCGGATTCACCGAGGAGGAAGGGCGTCCCGGAGGAGCGCACGTGGCCATCATCAGCGACGGCCTGTGGCAGTCTGACTTCGGCGGTGACCCGGCGATCCTGCAGCGCACCGTGAACCTCGACGGCGTGACGACCCAGATCATCGGGGTCATGCCCAAAGACTTCGGGTACCCGGATCGGCAGGCCCGGATCTGGCTTCCCTTCGTGGTCGACCCGATCCAAGCGTCGCTGGCGGCGTTCGGGTCCGGAGGAGTGGCGCGCATGGCGCCGGGGAGCACCCGTGAAGGGGTTCTCTCTCAGCTCCAGGAGCTCGTCAATCGCCTGCCGGAGCTGTACCCCGACCAGGCGGAGATCACCTCGTTCCTTGCCGGCGTCGGGTTGAAGGCCCGCGTCACGCCCCTGAAGGAGGCGTTGGTGGGGGACGTGAGCCGGACGCTCTGGATCTTGCTGGGGACGGTCGGCTTCGTGCTGCTCATCGCGTGCGCGAACGTCGCCAACCTGCTCCTGGTGCGCGCAGAAGGAAGGCAGCGAGAGCTCGCGCTCCGGGTCGCCGTGGGCGCGGGGCGCTGGCACGTGCTGCGCGCGTTCATGGGCGAGAGCGTCATCCTGTCGGCTCTGGGTGGTCTCCTCGGTGTGGGGATCGCCGCCGTCGGTGTGCGGGTGTCCACGCGGCTCATCCCCGCCACGATGCCCCGCATGGCCGAGGTGGGAGTGGACATGCGGGTCCTCGCGTTCACGGCTCTGGTGGCCTTGGGATGCGCGGTCTTCTTCGGCCTGTTCCCCCTCGTCCGCTACGGCATCGACGACCTTGCCGGACAACTCCGCGAGGGGAGCCCACGCGGGTCGGCCGGAGGTCACCGGACCCATCGGCTCCGCAACACCCTGGTGGTCGTGCAGGTGGCACTGGCGCTGGTGCTCCTGGTGGGATCCGGGCTCATGCTCCGCAGCTTCGTGGCCCTACGCGCGGTGAACCCCGGCTTCCAGGCCGAGGGAGTGCTCACCGCGCGGGTGTCGGTGCCCCCGGGCGAGATACCCGGATGGAAGGAGACGGCGGCCTTCTATCGGGAGCTTCGGGATCGGCTGGCGGCGCAGCCCGGCGTGGAGGCGGTGGGGCTCGGCCAGCCGGTTCCTCTGGCTGGAGGCGGCCTGTCGTTCGGTACCATCAACGTCGAAGACCATCCACGAGCGGAAGGCGAGCTGCCGATCTTCGCGACACAGCTGATAGCGGGGCCGGGGTACTTCCAGGCGCTGGGCATCCCCCTACGGGACGGGCGGACGTTCCGGCAGGACGATGGAGCCGACCGGGCCCGCTCCGTGGTGGTGAGCGAGTCTTTCGCCCGCCACTGGTGGCCGAACGGCAACCCGCTGGGGCGCCGCGTCGGTGGGGACGGGAGCCCCAACGGGTGGTACCAGATCGTGGGCGTCGTAGGCGATGTCCACTTCGAGAGCCTGGAGGCTCAGCCGGAGGAGGTCGTCTACTATCCCTCGGTGATGGGTCCGTCCGACGGCCCCTCCGCGGTCCGGACTCTGGACGTCCTGGTCAGGACGGCCGGAGATCCCGTGGCGCTCGTGCCCGTCCTCAAGCGAGAGCTCACAGACGTGAACCCTCGCATCCCCCTCGCCGACCCGCGCGCCATGACCGCCGTGCTCGATGGGGCCACCGCCCGCACGTCGTTCACGATGGCGCTCCTCGGCGCGGCATCCGGGATCGCTCTGCTTCTCGGGCTGGTGGGCATCTACGGCGTCATCTCGTACATGGTCTCACAGCGCACGAGGGAGATCGGCGTGCGCATGGCCCTGGGAGCGACGGCTCCTTCGGTGCGCGGCATGGTCGTGCGCCAGGGTCTCGTGCTCGCGGCCGGTGGAGTGGGTGTAGGGCTGGTGGCAGCGGGGCTGCTCTCCCGCCTTATGGCATCGCTGCTCTTCGGCGTGAGCGCGACCGATCCGGTCACCTACGGGGCCGTTGGGTCTGCGCTGGTCGGCGTGGCACTGATGGCGAGTTGGCTCCCCGCGCGCCGTGCCGCGGCGGTGGACCCGAGCCGGGCCTTGCGGTCGGACTAGTGGACCGCGGCACGCGACCGTTTGACGAGCGTGCCGCGGCTCCGCCGCAGTGCGATGCCGCGCATGATGCGGTGACGCCACACTCTTTGTGCCGACGACTCCCGTCGGCATCGGAGGCACGTGGCTTGCATCTCTCCTTTTGGCCCCAGGAGTAGGGATGGGAAGTGACCTGCCCGAGCTCCACCCCCCCGGGAGGAACCCAAGGAGAGCACAGATGGCCCGATCGAACCGGAACCGAGTGATGCGTTGGTGTGTGGCAGCCGCCGTGCTGCCGTTGGCCGCGGGCGCGTGCGACACGAATTCGACCAGCCCAGCCACGGGACAGACCGCCGTGTCCCTCTACGTGAAGGATGCGCCCGGCGACGTGCAGGGCGTCTGGGTGCTAATCAACGATGTCGTGCTGATGTCGGACGGCGGGAACACCTCTCTGCTGCAGGACCCCCCGGTGCTCGTCAAGCTGACCGACTACCAGACCGAACCCATGGCACTCGGGACGACCCTCAACATCGATCCGGGGGTCTATCACCAGCTGCGCTTCATGCTGGGTGGCGCCGTGGTGTGGACCACCGGCGATGAGGTCTATTCCATGGGCGACCTCTCGCCGGACGACATCGCAGAGCTCACCGGTAAGGAGATCACCGGCCCGCTTCAGTGTCCGAGCTGCACGCAGTCGGGACTCAAGGTGAACTTCCCCGGTGACATCACCGTGGACCAGGGCACCGCCACCGGCATCCTGATGGACTTCGACGTCCCGCAGAGCTTCGCTCATCAGGCCGGCCAATCGGGCAAGTGGGTGATGCGCCCGGTGATCCACGGGTCTGTGGCCCCGCCGGCGCAGATCGAGAGCGGCACCGTCGGTGGGACGATTACGGGCACGGTGGAGCTGGCCAAAGACGGCAATGGCGACCCCATCCCCATCCCGGACTGCGACGACCACACCGGCTCACTGACGGAGTTCGTGCCCATGGCCACCGCGACCACGCTCCAGGACGGCGAGGGCAATTTCCTCATGTTCAGCGGACAAACCGACGAGGCCGGCGCCTTCGCCATCGGTGGACTGGACCTCGACGCGTACACCCTCGGCTATCAGGCCGAGACCACGTTCACGACGTTAAAGCTGGTCTGGACGGCGGCGGCGGTTCCCCCAACGGCAACCATCGACGCGGGGAACCCGACCGTGAGCGGTGTGACCTACACCGTCTCGGCGACCTGCGAGGACATCACGCCGTAGCGGCAGTCACATCGAATTCCGATGACATGGTGGGGGTGGCCCGACGGACCACCCCCACTACGTTTTGGGTGATGAGCATTCCCAACATCGGGCCCCGAGGGATCCGGACGCGCCGG
>JAJDNI010000103.1 GCA_022340755.1 Gemmatimonadota bacterium | reverse complement strand
ACAGACGTACGAGCAGGACCCGCAAAGCATGCAGTCCTGCAGGTGGTACTCCTCCTGCATCACTTCGTAGCGGCCCGCCTGCGCGAGTAGGCCTAGCTGCGAGGGGTTGAGAAACACCGGGCACGCCTCGAGGCAGTGTCCGCACTTGATGCACGGATACGTCTTCTTGGGCTTCACCTCGTTCGCGGTGAGCACCACGACGCCGGTAGTCCCCTTGGTGATGGGGGTCCGCATGTCCGGCTGCGACGAGCCCATCATGGGTCCCCCGAACACGATCTCCGCGGCATCGGCCGTGAGGCCGCCGCAGTAGTCGAGCACGTCGCCCAGCATCGCCCCCACCGGCACGATGAGGTTGGACGGCCTGCGAACGCCCGGCCCCGTCACGGTGACCACTCGCTCGATGAGCGGGAGCCCCGTCTCGAAGATCTCGGCGATGGTGGCGATGGACCCCACGTTCTGTACCACCGTGCCCACGTTCATGGGAAGCTTGCCGGAGGGCACCTCGCGACCGGTCACCACCTTGATGAGCATCTTCTCGGCGCCCTGGGGATACTTCACCGTCAGCCCCTGCACCGTGACGTCGAGGTCGTCGGGAATCGTGCGCTGGAGCGCCGCGATGGCGTCGGGCTTGTTCAGCTCCACACCGATGACCGCCCGCTTCACGCCCAGGCACTGCATCATGATGCGGATGCCGAAATGTACCCGCTCCGGATACTCCACCATGGTGCGGTGGTCCGTGGTGAGGTAGGGCTCGCATTCGGCACCGTTCACGAGCAGCCACTCGATGGGGAGATCCTTGGGCGGGGCCAGCTTCACGTGCGTCGGGAAGGCGGCGCCCCCGAGGCCCACCACACCTCCGTCCTGCACCGCCGCCCGCACCTGGTCCGGCGTCAGGCCCTGCCAGTTCGGGACCATCCGGGGCCGGGGGATCTGTGGGCTGTATTCCTCGACGTCGATGATCACCGTCTCGGTCATGGAGCCGTCGGGGTGCGGCCACCACCCGATGTCCGCGACGGTTCCCGCGGCGGACGCGTGGATGGGCACCGAGACGTATCCGTCCGCCTCGGCGATCTTGTCGCCCCGCTCGACGCGGTCCCCCTTCTGCACCAGGCACCTCGCGGGCTTGCCGGCGTGCTGGCGTAGCGGCAGGGCGATGCGATCGGGGAACGGCATCCTGCGGATGGGGACGTGCTCCGTGAGTCCCTTGGACTCCGGTGGATGCACGCCATGCTGGAACGTGTCGCCGAAGAGGTTCAGCACTTCTGCTCCCTTCCAGTGGAGTGTGCCCGGCGTTCCGTCGAGCAGCTCCGGACCATCGGGGTCACGCCACTTTATCCGTCACCGTGCCGAATGAGAGGGAGGAAATGTAAGCCTGGAGCCCCGGACGCGCGTCCGGGACCGACGGCGTCTCGGCGCCGGCGGCAGGAGCTTCATCGCCATTCCGCCCGCTCGGTCGCGGGGGTCGATCGGCGACTCAGCCAAGGTGGCTGTTGGCCCAAGAACAAGCTATCCAGGGGATTTTCGGGGGGGTGTCGGGAGGAAAAGGCCCCCAGGAGTGGGGATTGTGGTGGCGGAATGGTGGGGAGTTTCCCTACCGCCATCCGGGCTGCGACGGAGGGCCGCGGACGCGGCTCGGTGGGCACTCATCCGCGGCCCCCGTCCCGCTACATCACCGGCTTCAACTGGCCGCGCAGCTCCCCCCCGGGGTGAGCCTTCGTGTGGACGTTGACGTAGGCGTCGCCGGAGCGGATGGCCTCCACGACATCGTCACCCACGGTGACGGTCCCCTGGGCGAGGACGCCACTGAAATCCGCGGAGCCCTCACCGGCAAAGAGCGGCAGCAGAACGCCGCCGTTCTTACCCGATTCGCCTCCGTGAATGTGGGCCATGGTGGCGTCGTTGAGGTTCGACACCTGGAGCTTGAAGGTGAGCTTGTTCCCGTCGAGGGTCACCGTAGCGGTTCCCGAGGCCTTCGAGTCCACGGCGGGGACCTCGCTGGATCCCGATAGGGATGCGGTAAACGTCTCGGCCTTGGGACGGGCCGCCAGCGCCAGGGGTAGGGCGGCGAGGGTAACGAAAAGCAACGAGCGGGCGGGCAGGATCTTCATCTTCCACTTCCTCCTGTGCGCGCCGGGGCAAAGGGTCTGTCCATCGGGAGGGTCCGGCGCACCGGCTTTGAGGATCGCCGTCCGGATGCGGCGGATCAAGTGCTGTGGCGCGGTGACGTTCGGCTGCCTCGTCAGCCCCCGACGCCTCCGCACCGCACCCGTAGCAGCGCACCGCGCAGTACCGCCACGCTCTCGGAGGTGAGCAGGAGCGTGTCGGTCTGCTCGAAGGCCACGCCCTCCCCCTGCGGCTCCAGCGCGCCGAGGAAGCAAGTCGGGTAGGCCTCCACCGGCTTGTCCTCGATGGGCCACCGGTAGAAGTAGATCTCCGAGTACGTGCGGACGGCGAGGACCGTGCCGTCCGGGTTGAAGTCGGCACCGGTGACCACCCTGCCTCGCATCCGGTTCGGCTTGATGGGCATCACCACCCCGGGAGGCAGCGTGATCAGCGTGTCCGCCGCTACCGCGTCGGCCACTTCCGTCTTCCCGAGTCGATACAGCAGGATGGTCGGCGTGCGACCCTTGGTGACCACCACCAGCCCCCCGTCCGGGTGGACGGCGAGGGCTTCGGCGTCGTGGGCGACGTCGGGATACCGGAAGCGCAGTCGCCCGCGCAGCGGGACGGCGTGCACGGAATCCCCAGGGTCCGGCTCCGCCACGATGTAGATCTCGTGGTTCGTCCTCTGACGGTCGTTGTCCCCCATGTCCGCGACGTAGAGGCACGCCGGAGCCGTGTGAGCGACGCCTCCCGGACAGGGACCCAGGCTGATGTCCTCCCAGTCCACGGCGTGGGCGCCTCGCACGCGCCAGGTCCCCAACAGGCGCGCGCTGTCGTCGATGGCGTAGAGGCGCGGCCTGTCCCCCGAGTCGTTGTGCGACCAGTACACCCCTGGATGGGCTCGGCTGACGGCCAGTCCCGAGCTTTCGTCCAGCGCCCTCGGGAGGACGCCCAGCGTATCCACCGAAACCGGAACACGATCGCCCCCCGTGGAGAGTCGTTCGGCCAGGTCCCGCGACGCCTTGCAGGCCGTCAGTCCGACGGCAACGACGACCAGAAGGCGGCGAGCGTGGCCAGCTGAGCGTGTCCGGCTCACGGGGCGCACGCCCGTGAAGCGCCACTCCGCGCCAAGTCGGGGCGCGGCCCGAGCGTCCTGCTCAGCCGGCCTTCACCACGGGAATGCGCTCCTCCACCGGAGGAAGTCCCGGGAAGTCGGTGTACGGTCGGTCCTGATACCAGTAGCAGCACGAGTAGAAGTTGTCGGCGCGGTTGTTGGCGTGGCCGTGCTCCATCGTGTGCTTGAGATAGCGGGTGAACGTCACGGGGTTGTCGCCGTGGAAGCGGTAGCAGCAGTAGCGTCCCCCCATGCGCTCGGCGCTCTGGATGAGCGGCGCCCCATACTGCCGGTGGGCGAACGGCTGCGCGTGCATGCGGCCTCCGAAGTCCCAGCTCCCGAGGAAGTAGTCCTCCGAGCCGGTGCCGATGATGGCGGGTTTCGACGGGTCGTCGATGAAGATCATGTCGTCGCCCTCGCCCATCCAGTACTCGGCGTTCTGGATCACCCCCAGGGTGACGCCCATGAGCTGACCGCGGCCACTCGTCTCGCAGTAGACGTAGTTCGTGGCGCCGTCCGGGTTCTTCCCGTCGGGCAGATGCTGGGCCTGGTTCGGGGCCGCCTGACGATACTGGGCGTGGAAGTAGAGGGCGTCGGCGGGAAGCTCGTCCATCTCCATGTAGTCGATGTTCGAGTAGAACGCGCCCACGTCCCGACTGCCCTCGTTGGTCACCGTCAGCCGTGCCCCCGCTCGATACGGCATGGCGAAGTAGCAGTTGAGCGATTGCCCGGGCGAGCACGCCAGGTAGTCGCTCTGGTAGATCACGTAGTCGCCTGTGTTGAGCCCGAAGAAGTCGCCGATGGGCGTCTCGATGCTGGGCTTCGTCGCTCCGTCCCAGTATCCGCGGAGCACGAGCTCCTTCAGGTGGAAGACGCTCTGCGCGGAGATGGTGAACCAGATGTGGGAGATGACGCCGGCACCGGACGCGTTGAACACCTCCTTCATCTCTCCGGCCTTGATGGGCCACCTGTCGGCATTGCCGCCGGTGACGTCGTGGCTGGACTGCTTCAATGATCGATAGCTCTGGGCGCGGGCGTACGCCGGAATCCCGTCTTCGGAGCCGAGGAAGTAGGGCCGCTCTGCGGCCAGGGCTCGCGGCATGCGCGAGAAGGCGGCGAGGCCCAGGCCTCCCGCCACCGTCTGGGCGATGAACTTGCGTCGTGACATGGGAGCCTCCGGAGGGTGGATGGTGCTAAGAGGGGAGCCGCCCGCAGGCGGGTCAAGGGGAGATCGGGCTGTGACGGTGGTCGTGCCGGGCGCCTGTCTCCCGACGCCCGAGCGGATCGCGGCACGTGCTCCTGTGCATGTCGCACGACCTCGTGGCGGCGCCACCACAAAGTGTATGGAGGCCTCATCACATCGGACGTACTCCCCCAGATCCCGGTGAGCGTTCCCGAATTCCTGAAACTGGTCTCCCCAAGGCCAACGCCCCAGCGGCTTATACAATACGGCCAGTATTGGGAGTGTCTCAGACGGCGCCCACCATGCGACAGCACAATGACATCTGTCCGCAGCTTATAATGCATTGCACGAAAGCCGCGTGAACTCGGTCCGTGTCACATCGTCGACCCTGGCTTTCTGTGGCTTCCTCGCAACACTCGAGAAAGCCGACCTGTTGCGCATGCGCATCGTATACGCGAACAAGAACAAGAAACGCTTATACGGCATGTGAATTGCAGGTTCATGTTCTGCTAATTCCTCGCCGTTTTGGGACAGGAGGTACGTGATGAATCTCCGTTCGCTTCAAGGTCTCACCGCCGTTGTATTGGCCGCCGCGCTCGCGGCGTGCGCAGACACCCCCACGGCTACCGTCGGCAGCCCGGACATCAACACGGCCAGTTCACAGGGTCAGACCGGTAACGGCATGCAGTCGGGCTCCCACTACAACCTCAACATCATTGGCGTCGACAAGGACAAGACGGCCAGCCTCAAAGGCAGCAGCGGGCACCGCATCTTCGTGCGTCTCTATGGCGGCCAGCAGGTGTGCGACCCCGACGCGCTCCCAGGCGACGACCTCTACTGCGATCCCGGTGACCTGAAGGGCGGCCGCAGTGTCGACGGCACGTGGGCCGGGCTCGACAAGATCAACAAGATCCTGCTCACGCCGAACAGCGCGAGCGGCGTCGACGGCTTCGCGGTGCTGGACGCCAACGCCACCGACACCGATGGGGCCGAGTTCACGATGCCCGACAACGTCTACGGAGGTTACACGGTTTACGCCCGCGCGCTGGGCAAGCCCGGCGGAAGCGCCCGCATTACTACGTGCGCCGACGAGATATACGACGAGACGACGGGCGAGATCTGGTGCAGCGCCGAGACCGCGGTCATGACGCGGGAAAAGAAGCAGCCAAAGGCGGAGGACGTCACCGAGGAACTGCTCAGCCTCACGATCACCATCGATCTCACGAACGATGCGGACCTGGCCCAGTGTCTGACTGAGGGTGGCCTGAACGTGTCGCCTTCAGGCGAGGTGACCGTCCCCGTGTTCAATCCGTGCTTCGAGAACTACTTCTGGAACTACGACAACAACGGCCTGCGCCTGCTGCAGATCAGGTTCTATCGTGTGAGTTGATCGTCGGCCCGGGGATCGACCACATCCGGGCAACCAACCGGGGTGGTTTCTCATCGGCGGGGTGGGGCTGCAGCCCCACCCCGCCTCGTCGTTTCCCCTCGCGATGGTTTGCACGATGCACCGTGATCCATTGCGGCATGGCGCAAATCCATCGCCCGTGGACGCGCCGCAGGTACGCGCGGCATATCACGCTGGCGCCCCCTTGAACCGAACTCTAGCTTGACGAAGGGTTGCCAACCTTCAGGGATCGCCGTCATGACCGACTCTCTGGACCAGCTCACCGCGGCCCTGGCCGACCGGTACACCATCGTACGGGAGCTCGGCCGCGGTGGGATGGCCACCGTCTATCTGGCCGACGACCTCAAGCACCACCGCAAGGTGGCCCTCAAGGTGCTGCGAGCGCAGCTCGCGGCGGTGATCGGCGCCGAGCGCTTCCTGCGCGAGATCGACATCGCCGCGAATCTCACCCACCCGCATATCCTGCCGCTCTTCGACAGCGGGAGGGTGACCGTGGCGGGTGATTCCCGGCCCGGCACTGAATTCCTCTACTACGCCATGCCCTATGTGGAGGGCGAATCCCTGCGGGACCGCCTGAACCGCGAGGGACAGCTCCCGCTGGAGGACGCCGTCCGGATCGCTCGGGAGGTAGCGGACGGACTGGCCTACGCACACGACCATGGCGTGGTGCATCGCGACATCAAGCCGGAAAACGTGCTGCTCTCGGGGAACCACGCCCTCATCGCCGACTTCGGGATCGCCCGGGCGGTGGACGACGCCGGGCACCGGCTCACCGAGACGGGGCTGAGCATCGGGACCCCGGAATACATGAGCCCAGAGCAGGCGACCGGATCCGCCCAGATCGATGGACGGACCGACATCTACTCGCTGGGCTGCCTGGTCTACGAGATGCTCGTGGGGGAGCCCCCGCACACGGGGGCGAATCCCCAGATCATCGCGGCGAAGGTGCTGACCCAGCCCGTCCGGTCGATGCGCGAGTCACGACCCACTGTACCCGAATCCATCGACGCAGCCGTGACCAGAGCGCTCGCAAGCCTGCCGGCGGACCGGCACGCCTCCGCTCGGGATTTCGCCGATGCGCTTGCGGCCGCAGGCGTCGAGCGGATCAGCGGGACCGTGCCGGCGGCCGCGGCTCCGCGGTCGGCCCTGCCGAAATGGGCGTTCGCCATCGCGGCCACGGCGGTCGCCGTCGCGGCCGTGATCGCGCTGTGGCGGGGCCCGCCCGGCCCGGCGACGCCACAGCAACCCACGGCCCGCTTCCCCGTGGAGGTCGGTGGCGAGCAAGGTATCGAGGCCGTCCTGCCGGAAGGCCAGAGCATGGAGTTCTCCGGCATGTTCGGCTCTGCGGTCGCCATCTCGGCCGATGGTTCCCAGGTCGCCTACGTCGCCAGCGGTGAAGGTGACACGCAGCTCTTCCTGCGCCGCATCGATGAGATGGAGGCGAAGCCGATCCCAGGCACCGAGGGCGCCCGGGCTCCGTTCTTCTCTCCCGACGGGAATTGGATCGGGTTCTACGCGGGTGCGGAGATCAAGAAGGTCAACATCGACGGGTCCACGCCCCTCACCCTCGCCGGGATCGACATCGCCATGTTCGGCGCTTCGTGGGCCGACGATCAGGAGATCTACCTGGGCCACTGCACCAACGGCCTGGAGCGGCTCTCCGCCTCCGGGGGCGAACGAGAGCCCGTCACCCGCGTGGGCTCCTCCGATCCGAACGGCAGCGGGAGACAGCATGAGTTTCCGCAGGTGCTGCCCGGCGGGGAGTGGCTTCTGTTCACGGTCTTCAACGGTAGCACCGACACACGGCTCGACGTGGTCTCGCTGAGGAACGGCGAGCGACGCACGGTGGTGGATCACGGCACCTACGGCCGTTACCTGCCCTCGGGTCACCTCGTCTGGGCCTGGGACGGCAAGCTGATGGCCGCACCGTTCGACGTGAAGTCGGTGCGGCTCACCGGCCCCGCGGTACCGGTGCTGGACGGCGTGCTCATGGAGGCCGACAGGGGGGCCGCGCACTTCGACGTATCCGACAACGGAACTCTCGTCTACATCCCCGGCGGCCTCATCAGCCTGTTCAACGCCGATATGGTGTGGGTGGACCGCACGGGCAAGGAGAGCCCCTTCGACCTGCCGGCCGCACAGACCTCCATGCGCATCTCCCCCGACGGGAGGCGGGTTCTGGTGAGTCGGCCCATGGAAGCGGCGGGTCTCCCCGATCTGTGGGTCTACGACCTGGAGGGGAGGACGCAGATCCGGCTCACGGACGACCAACAAGAAGACTGGTGGACCGTGTGGAGCCCGGACGGCGCGAGCGTCATCTACATGTCGGGGCACGGACAGGGGCCATTCAACCTCTATCGGATACCGTGGGACGGCAGCGCCCCGCCGGAGCGGCTCACCGAGTCGGGTCGCGCTCAGATCCCGTCGTCGATCTCGAGCGACGGTATGTTGTTGGCGTACAGCGAAGCGGACGACGCCAACAGCCAACCCGACATCTGGGTGATGGAGTTGGACGGTGACCGCACGGCGCATCCTTTCCTTGCGACGCCGGCGTTCGAGACGGACCCGATGTTCTCCCCCGACGGCCGCTGGATGGCCTACATGTCGAACGAGTCGGGGCGGTGGGAAGTCTACGTCCGTCCGTATCCGGGCCCCGGCGCGGCGCGGCGGGTCTCTACGGACGGGGGGCATCAGCCGCTGTGGTCACCGGACGGCCAGGCGCTCTACTACCGGTGGGGCGGGCAGGTGCTGATGGCCACGCTGGAGACCGGGGCCGACCTGGCTGTGAAGCAGCGTGCCGTGCTTTTCGAGGGGCCGTACGTGAACACCCGCGGGCAGTATGGCAGGATGTACGACATCTCGCGCGACGGGAAGCGCTTCCTCATGCTGAAAGCCGGTGAGCCGCCGCCCCCCGCCACGCACTACAACGTGGTGCTCAACTGGTTCTCGGAGTTGGAGCGGCTGGCGCCGACGGGAAGGAGCTGAGGGCCGGCCAGCGCCGCACCCACGTGCCCTCCACAAAGACAAACGGGGGGCACCGGGGAATCCCCGGTGCCCCCCGTGAGCAGGCTGTCTCAGGTCAGTTGAACGGCTCCGCCCGCTTGATCCACTTCTCCAGGTCCTTCTCCTTCGGATTCACCGGGTCTCCGGGGTGGATGATCCCGGCGGGGCACTTCTCGGCGGCCTGGACGAGCTGCGCGAAGGTCCCCGCGTGCACGTCCTTGATGAACGCCTGCTTGTTCGCGTCGTAGCCGAACAGGCGTCCGTTGAGGTTGGTGCACTCGTTGCACGAGGTGCACCGAGCCGTCTCGATCCACGCCTCGGTGGCGAAGGACTCCTCCTCTTCCTCTTCCTCCACGGCCGGGGCCGGAGCTTCCGCGGCAGGTGCCTCGAGCACCGCCGTCGCCGTGGAAGCCGCCGGCTGCGCCGCTGCCGGTGCTGCGGCCGGAGCCGCGCCACCGTCGAAGCTCACACCGTCCACCGGCCCGATGGGCTGCAGCCCCGGGATCGCTTCGGCCCGGGTAAGGAGGTCGGCCACGGTCATCTGGCCGTCGCCGATCTTCAGGAGCCCCTCGGCCATGCGCCGGGCGATGGCCCGGGGATACGTGGCCTTGAGGTCCGCCAGCTTCGCCTCGTACTCGGCCTTGAGCGCGGCGAGCCTTGTGTCGAGCTCGGCCTCAGCCTCGCCGGCCAGCGCGTCACGAGCCGAATCGGGAATGTCGAGGCCCGCCATCTCCTTCAACTGATGCCAGTAGAGGAGCCGGTCCTCCGCCAGGATCACCATCTCGTTGGAGACCTGGAGCTTCTTGAGCTTGCGCTCGTCCGTGAGCGTCCAGATGAAGGGCTTCTTCCCCTCCCGCTCCTCGAGCGACAGCGCCACGAAGTCGGCGAAGGGCACGAAGGAATCGTCGAACTTGTCCTCGGGGAGCTCGGAGAAGTTCTTGCGGAAGCGCACCTCCGTGGCGGCCCAGTCGGCCACCGTCAGAGGCAGCTCCATGGACGCCTCTTTGCCGTCGGCGTCCACGTACTTCAGCTCGTAGATGGGCCACACCTCGTCGATGGACGGGTTGCCGTCCAGGGACAGGCAGTCGGCGATGTCCTTGCCGGCGTCGGGGTCGTAGGTGAGGAACGGGAAGGCCCGCGCCTCGAGGGCGAGCTTGGCCGCCGTGGGCGCCCAGTCGTCCGCCAGGCCGTGCTCCACCGGGCAGGGAGTGTAGATGTTGAACACCGATGGGCGCCGGGTGTTGAGCCCCTTGATGACGCCCTGGATGAGGTGGGAAGCGGAGGCCTGAGAGGACTGGTGGACGAACACGCCTCTGTGGGCCATGGCGATGAAGGCCAGTTCCTTACGGACCTCCGACTTCCCGTGCTCTGCCTTCCCCCACGCGGACATGTCGGCGACCTGTCCGGTGAACCCGGAGGTGCAGGCCTGACCGCCCGTGTTGGAGTACACCTGGGTATCCAGCACCATGACCCGGATGGGCTTCCCGCTCGCCATGAGGCGGGAGAGGTTCTGGAAGCCGATGTCCATCATGGCGCCGTCGCCCCCGATGCTCAGGATGGGCGGGCACAGATGGAACTCCTCGTCGGTGAACCTCCTCCAGTCGAACTCCTCGGCGAGGCGCTTGAACGCCGCGGCGTCGTACGTGCCGGCGACGAGCTGCTCCGCCTTCCGGAGCGACAGGAAGTGGTCGCCCATCTTCCGCATGTGCCCCTCGAAGACGCCGATGGCGATGGAGGGCGCATCCTGGAAGAGGTGGTTCACCCAGGGGAAGGGATAGGGATTGTAGGGATACGTGCTCCCCCAGACGGAGGAGCATCCCGTGGAATTCGTGATGCCGAGGTTCACGCGCCCACGGCCGCTGGGGCCCTGGACGTAGAGCCACTTCAGGTGCTCGAGCTCCTCCTTGGACTTCTCCAGGAGCGCGAGCTGCTCCTTCTTGGCGGCGGGGAGCTTCACGCCCACCTGCTCGCCGGGCTCCTTGGCGGCCTGGGCCAGGTCGGCCTCGGAGCCCACGAGCTCGCGGGCCTGTTTGTCCAGCGAAGCGACGAGGTCGTCGATCTTCGCCAGCAGCTTCTTCACACGGGGCTGCATGAGCGCCTCGACGGTGGACGTCACCAGGTGCACGGCCGTCTTCTCGCCGCACCCCATGCACGCACCGTCGCCGCCCGCCATGGAGCGGTAGTTGTCCTTCTTCAGGAGCAGCGACGACAGCACGCCGATGCCCTCGTCGATATCACGCACGTTGATGAAGGAGTCGTCGGTGTCCGGCAACCGCTCCCAGAACTTCCAGTTGCGGCGCAGCTGGGAGACGATCTCCTCGTCCTGCTGGACAGTGACGAGCGCATGCTCGGGGCACACGTCCACGCAGATGTTGCACCCCTTGCAGGCCTCGGGGTTGATGGTGATGGCCAGCAGGCCCCCGGCGTCCTTCTGCTTGCTCTCGGGCAGGTCGAAGAAGGGCGCGGTCTTGGCCAGGGGGAACTCGGCGAGCACCGGGAAGACCCGGGCCCACTCGGAGTCCAGCTGTGCGCGTCGGTCGGGGTCCCAGCCGAGCTTCTCCACCACGATGGCGTAGGCGGCCGAAGCCACCTCGCCGAAGGTCGTGAAGGGCACGCCCTTCAGCACCTTCCTCGATTCCCGAGCGAGGTGCTTCGAGATCTGCTTGACCCGGTCGTTGGGCTTGCCGTTGGCCGTCGTGCGGATGGCGGTGTCGTACAGGGCCTCCACGCTCATCACGAGGCCGGGGATCGCCGCGTCCGGGCACTGCACCCAGCACTGGCTGCAGCCGGTGCACTTCTCGGCGATGAACTGCGGCACCTCGAAGCGGATGTTGGTCATGTCCCGTACGGTGCTCGTCGCCGCCGGGATGGCCGATAGTGCCGCGTACGGATCGGAGATCCCGTCCTGACCGATGGAGCAGACCGCGCACACCTGTTCGAAGAAGCGACCCTGGTTCCCGATGCCCTGCTCGGCGTCGGGCGTGTTCAGGAGCGACGGCATGTAGGAGCCGGGGGCCTCCTTGGCCTCGTCCTCACCGACCTCGCCGGTGGTGGGCACGGCCTTCACCTCGTCGTAGCCGCGGCGGATGACGCGCATGTTGTCGTCCACCACGCGCTTGCCGAGCTTGCCGAACTTGGCCTCGATCTGGGCGGTGATCCCCTTGAAGAGGCCCTCCTCGTCCATGCCCTCGTTCTTGGCCAGAGGGGCGCACTTGAAGAACGCGCCCATGAAGGCCACGCCCTGCATGCGGTAGCGCAGCTCTGGGTCGTTGGCCTCCGCCGACGCGATGCCGAAGCCGTCCAGGCAGAAGACCTTGATCTCCTTCTCCTGGATGGTGCGGCGGGCCTCCGCCGGGAGATTGCGCCACACCTGCTCCGGCTCCTCGTGGCTCTGGATGACGAAGACGCCGCCCTTCCCCATCCCCGCCAGGGGGTCGGAGTGCCGGAAGACGTTGCCGTCGGGGGAGAGCACCGCGTTCACGTGCTTGAGCTCGGCGTTGAGCTTGATGGGCTCGTGGGCGAGCACGGCGTAGAACGTGGTGGGCTGGCCCTTCTTCTCGGAGCCGTACTTGGGGTTCGCCTTGACGTTCATGCCGAATAGCTCGAAGGCCGTCATGGCGATGTTCTTGCCCATGGTGATGGCCCCCCACCCACCCACGGAGTGGATGCGCAGGGAGGTCGCCCCCTCGGGGAGCAGGTTCAAGTCGCCCACGCTCTCCAGGGCCAGCTCGCCCAGGTGCGGGTAGGCGTCCAGGAGCTGCTCCTGCCAGATCTGGAGCTTGGGCAGGCGGGTGCCCTTCCGGATGAAGTCGATGCCCAGGTAGAACTGGCGCTGGTGCTTCCCGTCGGGGAGCATGTTGTTCACCGCGGCGACAATGTCGCCGGGCTGCAGGTCGCGGCTGCCGAAGCCGTAGCCGGCGGAGTAGAAGTCGGGCACGCCCGACGGATCCACCTTGGCGAGCTTCGGGAAGGGCAGCGTCTTGCCGTTGGTGCGCGCGGCCTTCCAGTTCTCCATCCCCTGGGTCATGGCCGCCCGGATTTCCCTCAGGAGCGGCGGGTCCACCGCGAGAGGCTGGTCCACGCGCTCCAGGACCGCCACCGCCTTCTTGCCCGCGAGCAGCTTCGTGATGAAATCCGCCGGGAAGGGCCGGAACATGCTCACGTTGAGCACGCCGACCTTGAGGCCCTTCCTGCGCATGTGCTCCGCCACGACCTCCAGGTTGGGCACCACCGAGCCCTGGCCGGCGAGGACGTACTCGGCGTCCTCGATGAGATAGCCGATGGCCCGGGCGTAGGCGCGGCCGGTCAGAGCCTCGAACTCGGCGAACGCCTGGTCGGCCAGGTCGGCGACGTGGTCGAAGTAGAAGGGCCGCTGCGCTGCCACGCCCTGTGCGTAGGAGTCCTGGTTCTGCACGGTGCCCAGCATGGCCGGGTAGTCCACGCTGAACAGCTCGGGGATCCGCCGACGCTTCTCGCCGAAGGTCATACGTTGGGCGGGCGTGGGCGACTCGATGATGTCCGCCGGGTCGCCGAGGTACTCCTTCACCATCTCGGGCTCGGGGAGCTTCGCCGTCTCGATGACGTGGCTGGTGAGGAAGCCGTCCTGTGCGTTGAGCCCGGGGTTGAGCGAGAGCTCCGCGATGCGGTGCGCGATGAGGGCGAAGTCCCCCGCCTCCTGCACGTCCTTGGCGAAGAGTTGGAAGAAGCCCGTGTCGTCCACGGCGTGGTAGTCGTCGTGGCCGGCGTGCACGTTCAGCGCGTGCTTGGTCATGGCGCGCGCCGCGATGTTCAGCACGTACGTGAGGCGCTTGCCGGTGGCGGCGTACAGCGACTCGTGCATGTACGCGATGCCCTGACCGCTGGAGAAGTTCGTGGAGCGCAGCCCCGTCATGCTCATGCCCGCGGTGACCGCGGCGGCGGCGTGCTCACCCTCCGGCTCGAAGAAGAGCAGCCGGCGCCCGTTCACGTTGGTCTTGCCCGCGGCCATGGCGGCGGCCCATCCCTCGCCCATCTGCGTGGACGGGGTGATGGGATAGGCCCCGGCGGCTTCGCTGCCCAGGGTTTCGGCGTGAACCACCGACCCGGTTCCATCGGTGGCGGTGAGAATCCCCGGGTACTTCGGGGCCGTGGACCCCTCACCGTTGCCAGTCTTCTTGCTCATCAGGCCTCACTCCCTGCGGGGACGAGGATCTCGGGAAACTGCTGGCCCTCGATCCACACGATGGCCCCGGTGGGGCATCGCTCGACCGCCTTGGGGTTCTCTAGCTCGATTTTGTCGTAGTCGATGACAGCCAGGCCTCCCACCATGGTGATGAGGCCCGGCGCGTCGGCGGCGCAGCGGCCGCAGGCGTTGCACGCCACCGAGCAGACGGCCTCCGCCGCCTCGCCCGACAGCAGGTTCTTGCACTGCACCAGCAGGTGGTCGTTCTCCGGCATGAGGACGAAGAGCCCGAGGGGGCACGCGTCGACGCAGTCGCCGCACGCGGTGCACTTCTCGGGATCCACCACGGGGAGCCCGTTGGGGCTCATGACGATGGCGTCGAAGTCGCACGCCACCGCGCAGTCGGCGAAGCCCAGGCATCCCCAGGCGCACGCCTTGCCACCGCCGGTGACGGCCGCCGCCGCGCCGCAGCTCTCCACGCCGTGGTACGAGCCCTTGTACGGAGCCACGTCCCGGCCGCCGGCGCACAATAGACGCGCCACGCGCTTGTTGGCTTCACCGGCGGCTACGCCCAGGTAGTCGGCGATGTCTTCCTTGGCGCCGGCGCTGGCCACAGTGCAGGTCGCCGGCGCGATCTCGCCTTTCACGAGGGCTTCGGCGAAGGCCCGGCACCCGGCTTGACCGCACGCACCGCAGTCGTTACCGGGCAGCAGGTCGCGCACACCGTCGATGCGCGGGTCCTCGTAGACCTTGAACTTGGCGTTGGCCAGGGAGATGAAGGCCCCGAACACCGTCGCCACGCCGCCGAGGACGGCAACCGATACGGCGAGATCCGCAGGAGCGATCACGTCGATCTCCTACGCGCCCAGGTCCACTTGAGTGAGCAGGAATGCCGCCAGCCGATCGGCGGGCACCGGCTCCTCTTCGGGCGGTGCCGGCGCGACGCCGTCTCCGTCCATTCCCACCGCGATCCCCGCGGGCTTCTTCGCCAGGGCCTCGAGATGCGCCAGCTCTTCCAGCCACACAGGAGCCCTCCGGCCGTGACCGACCGAGGGTCGCTCGGGCATGTGAGAGACCGTGAGACGCTGCCAGGGTGTCGAGCCCGCGCCGGGGTCGTGGACGAAGCGGGCCTGCTCCGGACGCTCCTCGTCGAACAGGAGCGCGACGCCCGGGTTGGGCGAAGTCGCCAATCCTGCGAGATCCGCCACGTCCGCCGTCTGCACGACGTACGTCCCGGGCGTGATGAGCCGGGCCAGCGGCGCCGCCGTGGTCGGTCCCTTCACCACCAGGACGATCTTCACGAGGCCGTCGAGGAACTCGCCGAGGCCCGCCGGAAGGAGGTCTTCGGCTCCCACTTCCACGACGAGCGGCGGGGCGAGCTGACGCTCGGGCCGGTTCCACTTCCGGAACGAGAGGTTCGACAGGAAGGCATTGTGCTGGTCCGGGTCGAAGCGCCCGTCGCGGGCCAGCTCCACGGCCCGGGAGGCGCCGAATACGCGACCGACGTGGTCCAGAGCATCCTTCACGGCATCCCGGAGATCCTCTCCGGGATCCACCACCACATGGTGGAAGTCCTGTCCCACCGAGAAGCCGTTCAGGATCTCCTCGGCCCGCTCGAGAACGCCCTCGGTCTCGGGGCTCATGTCGTCGGTGTGCGCCAGGAGCCCGGCGAACTTCTCTGCGTTCAGCCGACCCACGGCGAAGGGTCCCAGCTCCATGATGGCGCGCTCGGCCCGGAACTCGTGGTCGCCCCGGCTGCTCTGCACGAACGTGCGGATCTCCTCCACCGCGCTGGCCACCGCCGAGTGGAAGACCTCCACCCGGGGCGCCAAGGCGTTCAGCGCCGCGGCCGCCATGTCGGTGTTGTCGAGGCTTGCGTTGTCAGACGGCATAGCGGTCGAAGTCCTCGTTCAGGAGGTCCATCTTCTCCCGGGCGGTGCGCTTCTGAAGCGCCCGGGTCTCCTCGTAGCGGGGCCGGGACTCGTCGCGGAAGAAGAGGCCCAGCCGAATCGTGTTCATGTCCTCCGCCAGCTCCCGCGCCATGTGGATGTCGGCCGGGTCGTGGCGGAGCCGGTTCGTGTAGATCTTGTCGATGCCCTCGGCCTTGATGCCCTCGGGGTGGTCGAGGATCTGGACGAGGTCCGTGTTCTTCACTGCCTCGCTGTACATGTCCTGCATGAAGTGCGGGCACCGCTGCAGGATGCGCACGAAGGCGAAGCCCCGATGCTCGTACGCCGCCTTGAGCGTCGCGAAGAGGTGCGCCGGCAGCCATTCGGCGGTCTGCGCCACGAACGACGCGTTGGTGATGCCCAGCGTCACCTCCAGCGGATTCATGGGCGGCAGGTAGGAGCCGTAGGGCTGCGTGTTGCTCTTGTAGCCCTTGGGCGTCGTGGGCGACGTCTGCTTCTTGGTCAGCCCGTAGATGTTGTTGTCCAGGAGCAGCGCGACCATGTCCAGGTTGTACCGGGTGGCGTGCAGCCAGTGACCCGCGCCGATGGACACGCAGTCGCCGTCGCCCATGACCGCGAAGACGTCCAGCTCCGGCCGGGCGAGCTTCACGCCCGTGGCCACCGGAAGCGCGCGGCCGTGGAGGCCATGGAAGCCGTACGTCTTCATGTAGTGGGGGAAGCGGCTCGAGCACCCGATCCCCGACACGAAGACGGTGGTCTCGGGCTTGAGCTGCTGGTCGGCCATGAGCCGTTGGGCCGCGGTGAGGACCGAGTGGTCGCCGCAGCCGGAGCACCACCGGGCCACCGGGCCCTGGTAGTCGCCCATCTCGAAGACGCGATCGTCGTCCTCGTCGGCCATGTGCAGCAGGGAGCAGGATGACATGATCATGCCTCACCTCCGGGCATGTGTGCTTTGATGGCCTGAAGGATCCTGCCCGGACGGAGGGGCTCGCCGATGACCCGGGTCCAGCAGTCGACGTCCACCAGCGTCTGGGCCCGCAGCAGCATGGCCAGCTGGCCGTAGCGCCGGTTCTCGTCGGTGATGTAGGGATCGCCCTTGAGGTCGGAGTAGTTGATCTCCACCGTCATCACCTTCTTGAAGCGGCCGAAGATCTCCTTGAGCCCGGGCTGCAGGGGCGACAGGAACGTCAGGTGGGTGCTGGAGACCGAGAGGCCCTGCTTGCGGGCCTTGTCCACGGCCTCCTCGATGGCGCCCTTGGTGCTCCCCCACCCCACGATGAGGAGGTCACCGCCCTCGGTGTCGCCGTAGATCTCCGGCGGCATGAGGGTGCTCTGGAAGACCGCGAGCTTCCGCGACCGCATGGTCATGGAGCGCTGCACGGTCTCGGAGTCGTAGGCCACCTTGCTGCGCTCGTTGTGGGCCAGACCCGTGACCGTGTGCATGCCCCCCGGCTGCCCGGGAATGAAGCGCCGGGAGAGCCCGGTCTTGGGATCCCAGTCGTAGGGCTTCACGCCCTCGGGGATGGGGCGCTGGTCCGGCGGACCCGCCTGCCACTCCGGCGACAGCTCCGGACGGGGGAAGGGCGCGACGCCCGTGGCCAGGTTGGCGTCGGACAGGACGATGACCAGCGTGCGCAAGGCCTCGGCGATGCGCCGGGCGGTGGTCATGATGTCGAAGCACTCGCCGATGGTGGCCGGAGCCATGACCACGTGGGGCGCGTCGCCCGTCTGGCCGTACATGGCGGCCAACAGGTCCGACTGCTCCACCTTCGTGGGGAGCCCCGTGCTGGGACCGCCACGCTGGACGTTCACCAGCACCAGAGGGGTCTCGGTCATGACGGCCAGACCGAGGAACTCGGTCTTCAAGGCCATGCCCGGGCCCGAGGTGATCGTGAACGTGCACTTGCCTGCGTACGAAGCGCCGATGGCGACACCCGCCGCGGCGATCTCGTCCTCGGCCTGGTGCAGCACGCCGCCGTACTTCTCGAAGATCTCGCCCAGCATGTGGGACACGCTGGTGGCCGGCGTGATGGGGTACATCGCCGCCAGCTCCAGACCGGCCGCCACCGCACCCAGGGCGATGGCTTCGTTGCCGTTCATCACGACCATGGGGCCGCTGGCCTCCATGGTGGGGATGTTGTAGCGGAAGTCGAGGTTCGCCTCCGCCCACGCATACCCGAGCTCCAGCAGCTTGTGGTTGTTCTCGGTGATGATGGGCTTCTTGGTGCGGAAGGCGTGGGCGATCTGCTCCTTGGTGCGCTCCAGGTCCCGATCGAAGAGCCAGGTGAGGAGCCCCAGGGCGAACATGTTCTTCCCCTTGCGGGGGTTGTCCACCACGGTGAGGCACTGCTCCTCCATGGGAACCTCGATGATCCGATAGTTCTTGTGGGAGAGCTGCTCCATGGCGTCCGCC
>JAJDNI010000097.1 GCA_022340755.1 Gemmatimonadota bacterium | reverse complement strand
GAGCTGGTGGACGGGTTCAGCGGGGCCGACATCGACCGTGCCGCAATCGAGATCCCGGCCGGGCGTTTTCTGGCGGCCCGCGACTCGCTGGCCGGAAACGTTTCCCGACTGCTCCGGCGCCGCCTGGGCGAGGATGTGCAGCTCAGGGAGCTCAAGTTCGGAACCACGAGCGTCGACGCCTGGTCCTTGGGACAAAGGGCGGAGCGCCTGACCACCGACGCGGAGGACAACTTCGAGCAGAGGGGGGACCCTGCCGTGTCCGTGGCCGCCTTCCAGAAGGCGGATAGCCTGCTTGCCATGGCGGAGCACTTCGACCCGCGGTGGGCGCAGCCCGTGGCCAATCGGGCTCACGTCGCCTATCGGCTGGCCTATCTCGCTGCCGCCGGGGGCCAAATGGAGACCGAGCGCCGAGAGATCGACGTCGGTTTGAGGCACGCCGAGCGGGCGCTCTCGATGGATCCAGCCAACGCGAACGCCCTCGAGCAACGAGGCACGCTCAAGCTGCTCACGGTGCTGACCGGCGGGGCGGAGGCGAGCCAGCTGGGCCGTCTGGTTGGCGAGGCGAAGGCCGACCTCGAGGCTTCCGTGCGGGCGGATCCCACACGCGCGAGCGCTTACGCCATGCTAAGCCTCGCGCTGTACGGAACCGGGGACGAGGTGGGCGTAGTGTTGAACGCCCGCAAGGCTCTGGAGGAAGACGCGTACCTGCGGGGCGCTGACCGGATCTACGACCGCCTCGTGTACGCCGACTACGACCTCGGGGAGTTCCGTGACTCCAGGAGCTGGTGCGAACGGGGCCACGAGCGCTTTTCGGACAATTACCGCTTCGTCGAGTGCCAACTCTGGCTCATGGCAGCGCCGAGCGGCGAGGTGAATGTCGACGCGGCCTGGGACCTTCTCGCACGGCTGGACTCTCTGACGCCCGCTTCGCTCAAAGCCTACAAGCACGGCGTGGGGCAGATCATGGTGGCCGGGGTGCTACGGAACGCAGACCTGCCGGACAGCGCTGTCCGTGTGCTATCGCGTGTGGATCACAGCGAGCAAGCCGACCTCCAGCGAAAGCTCTACCAGTATCAGGCGGCGATACTGGCGACCACTGGCACGCCGGATACGACGGGTGCACTGGAGGCCCTTCGCTTGTGGGTCGCGATGACGCCCGGAAGCACGCTCGGCCCGGAGGGTGACCTCCACTGGTGGTGGAAGAATCTCAGGAGTCTCCCGGACTTCGAGCAGTTCGTGGACAGGAGTCGCTGAGGGTCCGGCAAACGGTCAACCGTAGCTAATACTCCGGGGTTGCACTGTATACACGGGGTGTGCATTAATACCGTGCACACTCTTCCGCAGCCTGCCGAAGAAGACGGATTGAGTTTAGCCACGACTTGAGATCGCCTACCCGCCGGCCACGCCTCACCTGCCCGGGTCCAAGTCGGTGGAAGCCGCCCGCCCCCCCACGGATGGTGGACCATGAGGACTCTCCCCGTCGTAGTACTCGTTTCCCTTGTGGTGTCTGCTTTGTCGTCCTGCTCCGACTCGAGCGTCAGTCCCACAACCCCCTTACCTATCACCCCTCCCATCGCGTACAGTCACTTGGGCGATGACCCCGCCACGAGCGACTTGTGCGATGGCCTGTCGCCGTGCGACGCATACGACTACGACCGCAACCTCGACGGCACACCCGACGGAATCGTCGGCGTTCCGGGCTTCTGCTTCCTCCCGCCGACCGTGGACAACCATCTCTCCGACCCGGCGTGCTCGGGAGCCTTCGTGCCAGGGCTCGACGGCATCTTCAAGCTCGCGTGGTGCCAGGTGGACTACCCAGGCGATTATCCGAACCTGGACGGTACCCAACCTCCGACCGTCGCCCGGTGCCAGGACCCCTCGCAGTGGGCGGACCTGATACAGGACCCCAACGGCGGGGCATTCTACGTCGCTTCGGTGCAGTGGAAGAAGAAGGACGCCGCTGTCGGTGATGTCTTCCGCTTGTACGTGGTGCACGGAGATCTGCACTTCGCGCACCGGGACGTGGTCATCGATCCCAACCTGACCATGCCCGCGGACGCCTTCGTTCACGCCATCGGCTACGGTACCGAGCCGGTCAAAGTGCGGATCACTCAGGGCTTTTCCTGCGTCTATTACGACACGCAGCTGGCCGGCACCGACAACGCCGCGACGTGTCTGGTTGACGGGGCTTCGACCTTCACGTTCACGACGAACGAGGTCACCACCACATTCAACTTCCCGGACGGCAACCCCACCTTCCTCGCCAACTTCGAGGTGAGTGAGTGCCTGTCTCTGGGGTTCCATATCGACCCGGCTACCAGTGCCCCCAGCGGGAATGCGCTGGTGGACACCCCGCTCGGAGACTGCAAGATCTCCCTGAGCAGCGAGCAGATTCAGGAGCTGCCGATCCCCGGACAGATCCAGATCACCAGCAACGATCCCCGCTGGGATCAGGCGCTGACGGACGCACCCTTCCGTTACGCGAGACTGAACGTCATTGAGGCCGACGAGGCGGGAGTGTCGACCCTGCCGCCTTCGACGCCTCCGTCCCCGAACTGGTTCGGAACGGTCACTGGCAGCAGCACCGTGCTCCGGTGGCTCGGGGAAGGGATCGAGAAGCTCGCGTCACTCATCTTCCCAGGGTCCGTGACCGCGCAGTTCCCACCCTCGGCCGGGTGGGACTTCACCCGCATGAGCGATTTCCAGGTCTCGGTCATGCCCGTCGTGGACTTCGACGAGTCGGGGGGCATCTGCGGGACGCCCTCGCCCTCGTGTCTGGACCTGGGCAGCTTCACCGGGGACGCTCCGGTGCCAGTACACGTCAAGGTGAGCGCGCCGGACAAGACCGGTCCGCACACCTATCCGGACGGTTACATTGCGGTGCCCGACACCCGGCTGCATTTCTTCCCCGGGTCGGGGACGGTGAGCTGCCCGGCCGGGAGCGAGCCGAGCGCCGGAACGTCCTGGAGGGGCTGCTATCCGGCCGGCGCCGACGACAACAGCACCACTCCGGCCTCCCACTGGGACCACCTCGTCTACGTGACCGGAACGGACGGAAAGGCGTCGGTCGCCTGGTCGCTCGCTTCCGGTGACAACACGATGAACGTCTCTGCGTGCGGCGTGGCGCGTCCGGGCGCCAACGAGCCGGACCCGCCAGGGGAGCCTGGCTCCGACGGTGTCTGGGGCACCCTGGGCGACTGCTCGAACCGCGAGCTGTCGATGACGCAGCCGGGAGCCTACGACAACGGTCCCGCGGACGGCTTCACGCCCTTCGAGCCAGTGGACGTCCAGAACGAGGTGGCGATCTACGGCTTGCCGCTCACGTTCCAGGCCCACACGTGCCCTCCGATCACAATCGACGGCCGGGAAGGTGACGTGTTCGGCACCCCCGAGTGGGAGGTGTGCGCGCAGAGGACGGCGTTCTCGGCGCCGCTCAAGGGCCCGAAGGGCGCCATCAACGCCTGGCTCTACACGTACAACGACGCCGCGGCCGTGTACGTAGCGCTCAAGGTCAAGACAGACGCCCTGGGCAACAAGGCGTTCATCAACTTCGTGGAGAACGACCAGGACGTGCAGGCGGCCGGCGACGAGCTGCTGGACCTGGACTTGGGCGACTCGTCGGTACCGCTCGACTGGCACTTCACGCAGTCTTGCGTCGAAAACAGTGCGGCCACTCTGTGTGGCGATCCGGACCAGGTGGGCGACGGCCCCTACGGCGCGAGCGCCGAAGCCAAGGTGGACGGAGCGGGCTCGGGATTCGTCTTCTACGAGTTCAAACGCCCACTTGGAAGCCCGAACGCCGCGGCAGGGTCAGGAAAAGAGGACCTCGCGGCGGCCAAGGGCGACGTGCGCGGCTTGCGCATCACCGTCACGCAAGGCTCGGGAGGAGGGAAGGGTGGCTTCGTCTACCCCGATCCGCAGACGAGCCCGGTCGTCTTCCACTTGTTCACGATCAAATAGGGGTGAGTAGCAGTCCGCCGA
>JAJDNI010000086.1 GCA_022340755.1 Gemmatimonadota bacterium | reverse complement strand
GAGGACGCCAGGGTCGTCGTCGACCACGAAGACCGTGGGCCGCACCTCTTCCGTCATCGTTCGCTCCTGAGTCACGAGGTGTCGAGGGTGGGCAGCGTGAAGTAGAACGTGGATCCCCCCTCGGAGCGGCGCTCGAAGCCGATGCACCCGTGGTGCGCATCCACGATGGAGCGGCTGATGGACAGCCCCATTCCCATCCCTCCCCCCTTGGTGGTGAAGAACGGCTGAAACACGTGGCGCTCGGCGTCGGCGGACACGCCGCTGCCGTGATCCTCCACGCTCAACCGGACCGTGCCGGGGGCCTCGAGCCGTGTCTGCACCCGCACGGACCGCTCCTGGGGGGCAGCCTCCTCCACCGCATCGATTCCGTTCCGGATGAGGTTCAGGACCACCTGTTGGATCTGGACGGCGTCGGCCAGAACGGTGGGGAGGTCGGGCGCCAGGTCGAGGCTGAGTCGAACGTTGTGGAGGCGCGCGTCCGCCCGGGCAAGGGGTTCCACATCACGCACCAGCGCATTGAGGTCCTCCTCGCGCCAGCGGCTTTCGTGGCGGCGGACGAGGTCCTTGAGTCGGTGGATGATGTCTCCGGCGCGGAGCGCCTCCCGCGCGATGCGCTCGAGGACGTCCCGGGCCTCGTCCGTCCCGGCCTCACCGGTCTCCAGGAGCCGTCGGCACGCCTGGGCATAGGTGGCGACCGCGGTAAGCGGCTGGCTCACTTCGTGGGCGATGCTGGACGCCATCTCCCCCAGGGTGCTCACCCGGGTGAGGTGGGTAAGGCGCTCGCGGAGATCTTCTTCGCCCGCCAGGACGCGCTCCTCCACTTCGCGCGAGGTTCCCGGGAAGGCCAACACCGCATTCTGTCCCCGCGTGATGTCCACCACGACGAGGGCGTACTCGGCCGGGCCATCCGTCACGGGGGGGAGCGGAGCCGCCTGGACGGATGCGATCGTCGACCCGCCCCCGGCCTTGCCGTCCACGGAGATCTCAGCGGAGATCGCTTCACCCTGAGGACCGGGGGTCAGCGTGCGCAGAATCAGATCCGCGTCGGTGGGCGGGAAGCGGCCCAGCCAACCCAGGTCTCTAGCCTCGTGCGCTTCAAGGCCGAGAACGTCACAGGCGGCGGCGTTGATGAAGCGGCATTGCCCCGCGGCGTCGACGCGCAAGATCCCCACGGGCAGGCCATCCGCGAACCGATCGAAGTCCTGGATGCTCTCCATGATGGCCCGGGAGCGTCGTGCGGGGGAAACCAAGCGGCCTCTCTTCGTACAAGATCCTCGAAACCGCCACCGGCTTCCAGGGGCGGATCGGTACAATCCACAATACCGGCCCGCGATCCGTCACCGGAGAATTGAGGTCGAGGCTCCCGTCGTTGGACACGTGACGGAGGTGAGGGAAGCCATGGATACTCCGGGAGACGCCTCACCGGCGGGCAACGGCAACGCGTTCCCGTGGAGGCGCACCGATCCGCGTCAGGCGCGCGTCGGCCGCCGGCTTCGCTGGAGCATGGTGGTTGGCCTGCTCATCGTATCGGCGCTCCCCTTCGTGGTCATTGGGGGCGGCGCCTGGCTCGTCTTCAGGAACCTGGCGATCCAGGAGACCCGCACGCTCTACCGGAACGTGTCACGAGCCCATGCCGCTGCCGTGGACGCCTACCTCTCGGAGCAGCTCCGCACGGTGGAGCTGATCGCGCGGACGCACTCTCTCGGGGAGCTTGGGAATGCCCGGACGCTTCGCCAGGTGTTCGAGACGATCTCCGAGGTGCAGGGCAACAGCTTCGTGGACCTGGGGGTGATCTCCCAGAGCGGGCGGCACCTCGCCTACGTGGGGCCCTATGACCTCATGGGTCGCGAGTACGGCGAGGAGGACTGGTTCAGGACGGTGATGAGCGACGGCGTAGCCGTCAGCGACGTGTTCATGGGCTTCCGGCAGAGCCCCCACAGCATCATCGCCGTCCGCCAGTCCTCTGCAGAAGGCTACTGGATCCTGCGCGCCACCCTGGACAACCGGAGCCTCTACGCACTGGTCCGGTCCCTGGCGGTGGGGAGATCCGGCGACGTCTTCATCGTGAACAGGGACGGGGTCTATCAAACGCCCCCGCGCTCGGGGGACGTGCTCACCCAATCCGGGGTCACGCCGTCCGCGAGCCAGGAGGTGCGGGAGGAGCGGGTCGAGACCCCATCCGGGGCTGTGCGCCAGGTGTCGACCTGGCTCAGCGACGGACAGTGGCTCCTGGTGGTTCGCCAGCCGGAATCCGAGATCCTTGCGCCCGTGGCCCGGGCGGTGGGCAACGGCGCCCTCATCGCGCTCTTCGCGCTGCTGCTGATCTTCATTGCCACGCTCTTCGTGACGTCGCGCCTCATCCGCCAGATCGACACGGCGAACCGCGAGCGGGATCTCATGTATGCCGACCTGCTTCGCTCGGCGAAGCTCGCCTCTTTGGGCGAGATGGCCACGGGCCTGGCGCATGAGATCAACAACCCGCTGGCCGTTATGAGCGCCGAGCACACGAACCTCGCGGACGAGTTGGCCGCACTGGATCTGCCCAAGCCGGCACACGCAGCGCTGGATCGCTCCGTGCAGCGATTGCGTCGTCAGGTGGCGAGGTGCGGCGATGTCACGGGGAAGATGCTCCAGTTCGGGCGTGACAGCGGGACGACACTCGCCGCCACCGAAGTCGGTCCGGTCTTCACCGAAGTGGGCGGGCTCCTCGAACGGCGTGCGCAAGCCGCGGGGGCGGTCATCGAGGTGGATGTGGAGCCCGAGCTGCCACGTGCGTGGCTCGACGCCAACGAGCTGGAGCAGGTGCTGCTCAACCTGGTGAACAACTCCCTGGACGCGGTGACGGAGGGAGGCTCGGTGCACCTGTCCGCCACCCAGGAAGCCGGGGAGATCCTGCTTCGCGTGACCGACGACGGATCCGGAATCCCTCCCGAGAACCTGGACAGGATCTTCCAGCCCTTCTTCACCACGAAGCCGGTAGGGCAGGGGACGGGGCTCGGCCTCGCCGTGGTCTATGGGATCGTGGGCGGCTGGGGCACGAGCATCGACATCCAGAGTGAGCCTGGCGCGGGTACGACCGTGACGATCCGTGTCCCCGTCGCCTCGGAGCCGCCCATCGCTTCCGGAGGTGGGGGCGAAGGCGCACCCGGGATCTTCGGCGTGGAGAGCCCCCAGGAGGTGGGCGTGAGATGATTGCCGAGGAGACGCAGGTGAGGCTGCTCCTGGTCGATGACGAGCGGGACTTTCGCGAGGCCGTCACGCCCGGGCTGGAGCGGAGGGGCTTCGCGGTGTCGCAGGCCGAGAACGGCAGCAACGCTCTGGAGCTGATCGGCAAGGAGGACTTCGACGTGGTGGTGTTGGACGTGAAGATGCCGGGACTGGACGGCGTCGGCGTCTTCCACGAGATCCAGCGCCGCGCGCCCGACCTTCCCGTGGTCATCCTCACGGGACACGGCAACGTCCAGCAGGCGTTCGAGACGTCGCGGGAGGGCATCTACGACTACCTGTCCAAGCCCTTCGACGTGGATGCTCTCGCCGACGTCGCGCGCCGTGCGGCCCGCCACGGGGCGGAGGGTCGGAAGGTCGAGGAAGCCGCAGGCGGCCATCCCATCGAGCTGCTGTTCGTCGATGACGACCGGGATCTCGTGGCTGCGCTGGTGCCGGCGCTCGAGCGCCAGGGCATGAGGGTGGCCGTCGCATACGATAGTACCCAGGCCGTGGCACTCGCCTCCCACCGTCGGTTCGACGTCGCGCTGGTGGACGTCGTCATGGCCGGAATGCACGGACTCACCCTCATGAATGTCCTCCGGGAGTCCGATCCGCTTCTCCAGGTGGTCGTCCTCACAGGGCACCCTTCCGTGCCGGACGCACGCCGGGCCCTGCGGGAAGGAGCCTTCGATTACCTGGTCAAACCCCAGGGTGTGTGGGATCTATCCGCCACGATCCATCGCGCGTGGCTGCGGCGAGCGGGGAAGGAGGAAGCTCATAGTCGCGAGGTAGCAGAGCGCATCCTGGCGGAGCATCCGGAGTAGCTCCACCGCGGTGAACGACCAGCGGGGGGGCCGGCGCGATGCCGGCCCCCCCGCTTTGCGTCGCTCACGGTGTAGTTCACGTTTCCGCGAAATCGCCCTCGATCTTGCCGGGGGTCTCGGGCTTCGCGTGGTCCCGTGGGCTCTCGTCGCTCTCGGGCTGGATCTCACCGGCCTCCACCAGCCGCTCGTACTCGAGCTCGTGCTCGTGCTTGAGCCTGTGCACGCTCATCTTGCCCGTGAAGATGGACGTGTCCAGGGGGAAGACCTCCGGCTTGAAGATCACACCGTAGGAGTGCCAGAGGATGACCACCGACACCGCGAAGGTCGCTTCGAACCCGTGGATCACGCGCGCGCTGGCCACCACCACACCGGGGAGCACGTGGGAAACGAGCTCGGGGAAGACCAGCAGGATCCCCGTGGTGCTCATCACGATACCGCCCAGGAAGAGCCCCCAGTACTCGAACTTCTCGGCGAAGTCGAACTTGCCGACCTTCGGCCGGCGTTCGCCGAAGAGGTAGTGGCGGAAGTTCTGAACCACGTCCAGGAAATCCTGCCGGGTGGGCACCATCACGGGAAGGCGATGCCGCTTCACGGAGCGCGCCACGACGCGCAGCACGTGCGCCAGCATGAGGGCCACGAACGTGAAGCCGATGGTACGGTGGATGATGCGGGTGGACCCGATCCCACCGAGGAAGTCGATGATGGCGCGAGCCGCCCCCAACTGCGGTTTGGTCTGAGGCAGCCCCGTGACCACCAGCAGGATGAAGGTGACCGCCGAGCCGATGTGCTCGATTCGCTCGACGAGGGGGAAGCGCACCACTGTCTTCGCCTTCGGCGCCTTCTTCGCCCCGTCCACCTTCTCCCTCTTCACCCAGGCCAGCAGCCGCCTCACTGCGGGCGTCTCTCGCAGGCGGGCTCCTTCCCGCCGCTGGTCCACCAGGTGGAAGACGATGTTCAGGAGAAGCCCCGTGAGCATGAAGGGGATGAGGATGAAGTAGGAGATCCTGATCAACCAGATGACCGGCTGGTTCGTCGCGCTGACCGGGGCATGACCGAGCCACGCGCCCGCCAGGCGGCTGTCCCCGGCCTCATGGCACCGTATGCACACGGCTGCCACCGACTTGTTGTCGAGCATGCCCGCTTCATGGGGCCCGTGGCAGTCCGTGCATCCCATGACCGAAGGGTAGTCTCCCCCACCGCCCTGGGCCGCCAGGAACTGCATGGTGGCGCCGTGGAAGTCATCCGTGTAGGAGCGTCCGAGGCTCGCGACGCCGCCGATCTTGTGGCACTCCATGCACCGCTCGGTCGCAGCCACCTTCAAGGGGAGCGGAGGCGAGGCGGGATCCGGATGCTGGGTATGGCACTTGAGGCAGTTGGACAGGTCCGAATCGGGGTCGTCGCTGTCCACGCCGGGGTGGTTGCTCGACTTGAAGGCCGCCATGGCGTCCTCGTGGCACGACGCGCAGCGCTTCGACATCTCCGGACCGGCCTCGGCCAGCGGGATGTCCATGCCGAAGTCGTGGCAGGCCACGCACGCCAGGGTGTCGCCGTTGGCGTCGACGTGCGCCGGGTGGAGGTTGGTGTGGCACGACTCACACTCCCCCGGAGTGTCCGGATCGGCGGCGGCCATGCCGGGCTGTTCGTTCTCGTTGTGGCACTTGGTGCAGGCCAGTCGCTCACCCATGGCCTCGTGGGTGGGGTGGGCTCCGCCATGGCACCTGGAGCACCCGCTCACGACGGTGTGGTCCTGAGCGCTGAACGGGATGCCGGTGTGGGAGGTGTGACAGTCTGTGCACACCGGCCCGTTGGGACCCGCTTCCGCGTGCAGGGGGTGCTCCATCGTGTGGCAGCTCTTGCACCGCTTCGAGATCTCGGGTCCCGCCTCCGCGATGACCGTGTCACCGTGAATGGAGTGACAGTCGACGCAGGTGGGCGCCCCCTCCGTCACCCCCACGTGAGGGGCGGGGAGATCGCTGTGGCAGTTGGCGCACGCCTCCAGCCGTCGGGCCGCAGCCACCTTCGGGTCGTTCGTGAACCCGATGTGGTGGCACGCGAGGCAGGAGATGCCGTTGCCGTGATTCAGCGCTTTGAGCTTGTCCGCTACCGCGTCCCCGTGGCAGTCCGCGCACATGGACGGGACACGGGGCAGCGGCTCCTGCTGGCTCCACGCCGCGCTCGGTCCCAGCAGCCCGGTGAAGGCCAGCAGGACCAGAACGTACGTTCGCATCTCGGTTCCCCGATCTCCGGCGGTCAGGTCGTTGCCGGCTTGAAGGCGTCCCACACGGTTTCACCCAACATCCAGAAGAGGGCACCGAACCCGATGACGGGCAGGAACATCACGAACGCGAGCCCGAGCAGCGGAGCGACGATCAGGCCACCCAGGATCTCGAACGCTGCCCGCAGGCGGCTCTTGCGAACCACAGGCTCTGGCTCCGGCGCGGCCTCCACCGTGGCCTCGGCCTCGACCTCCTCTGCCTCGACGGTCTCCACGGCCGGCGCGGCCGTAAGGACCTGCTGCGGATTGAGGTGCATGGCGGCGGTGACCACGGCTGCCAGCGTCTCGGGGCTGATGGGCTTGTTCAGGTACTCGAAGGCGCCGAGCTCCCTCACTCGCTGCTCGACCTCCTCGTTGCCGTACCCGGTGAGGAGAATGAAGCGGGTGTCGGGGCGTCGAGCGTGGATCCACTCCAGCAGCTGGATGCCGTCCAGGCCGGGCATCTTCAGGTCGGAGACCACCACGTCCACCGGATGATCCCGGAGCTCGCGAACCGCTTTCGTACCGTCTTCGGCCGTCGTGACGTCGAAGCCGTAGTCGGAGAGCATGCGGTCCCAACTGGTGCGGACGCCCTCCTCGTCGTCGACGAACATCACCTTGTTATACGCGCTCATATCACACCTCCTTGGGCATACGCCCACTATTCTCGTCGGTCTCGGTCACGGGGCGATCCATTGGACGCGCTCCGTGAGCCGGGCGACGGTCGAGGCCAGCCGGTCACCGGTGTCCGGTGATCCGTTCCAGAGCAGGTCCACGCCGCACGAGGTCAGGTACTCCGCGATGGGTAGCGGCAGCGGCCGATCCAGCACCGCCACCTTCTGCATTCCCGGGTACTCGACGTTCATGCGCCCCAGCGTGGCCAGGAGGATCCCCTTGGGGTGCGGTCGGAAGTTGAGGACCAGGACCGAGATCGAGTCGAGAGGTCGCTCCTTCACCAGCTCTGCAACGCTGGCGTAGCACTCCGCCTCGCCTCTTCCCCGCGGCATGCTCGCGGTAAGGACTGCTGCCGCTTCCTTCGGGTCCGAGACCACGACCGTCGATCCTTCGTGCCGGGTCCTCACTGTTCGATCCTCCTGCGGCCTCGGGGCCGCCACTCGTCTGCGCCGGCCTCGCCGGCGTCCGTCCTCCTGAATAGCAAAGGGCGTGCCGGGTTTGTGCCCAAAGGTGCTAATATTCTAAGTCATTGTCAAATAATAAGTTAAATGGACGTGACGTTTGGTGCGATACCAGCGGGAGGGGCTCAGGTGTATGCGGCGGGCATACACCCGGAATCCTACGGAACGGAAGTGCGGGCGGGACCCCGCGTGCGACAAGGGATGTGGGCGATGGGGCAGGTTTCGGAGGATGTATACGTCACGCATACACAGTCGCGGCTCACGACCCGTCGCTGTCTCCGTCTCCTTCCTCTTCGCCTTCGGCTTCCTTGCCCGGGGCCGTGATTCCGTGCTTCCGCATGAGCGCGTGCAGGTTGGGGCGCGCCATGCCGACGTCACGGGCCGCCTGGGACACGTTCCACCCGGCCGAGCGGAGCGCCTTGAGGACGAACAGCCGCTCGATGCGGTCCACGGATTCGGCACGAAGCTCCTGCTTGCGCTCCGCGAGCGTGGCAGCGTCGTCGGGAACGTCGCTCCAGGCCGACGACGGGCTCTCGGCACCGGCGGGGATGACATTCACGTCGATGCTCCTGCCGTCGGCCAGCAGCACGGCACGCTCCATGGCGTGCTCGAGCTCACGCACGTTGCCCGGCCAGTCGTGGGCTTCCAGAACCGCCATGGCCCGGGGCGTGATCACGTCGATCTGCTTGCCGAACTCCTCGGCGTAGCGCTGTAGGAAGTGGTGAGCGAGCAGCGGGATCTCCTCCGGCCGCTCCCGCAGGGGAGGCAGCCGGATGGTAAAGACGCTCAGGCGGTAGAAGAGGTCCTCACGGAAGGTGCCCTCGTCCACGAGCTCCTGCAGGTCGCGATTGGTGGCGGCGATGAGCCGGACATCCACCGGGACAGCCTTGTCCGAGCCCACCGGGCGGACTTCGCGCTCCTGGATGAGACGGAGCAGGCTTCCCTGCACCTGCGGTGAGATGGTGCTGATCTCGTCGAGGAAGAGGGTCCCGCTCCGCGCGGTTTCCGCCAGGCCCTTGCGGTCCTTGACCGCACCTGTGAACGCGCCTCGTACGTGTCCGAACAGCTCCGACTCCAGCAGGGACTCGGCGAGGGACGCGCAGTCGGCCACAACGAAAGGTCCGTCCTTCCGAGGGCTGTTGTAGTGGATCGCCCGGGCGATGACATCCTTGCCGGTGCCCGTTTCTCCCGTGACGAGCACCGTGCTGCTGGTGGGGGCCACCCGACCCACGAGCTGCATGACCTTCCGCATCCCGGCGGAGGAGCAGATCACGTTGCCCATGCTGTGTCGGGTCTCGAGCTCGGAGCGGAGGCGTTGGGTCAGGTCGACGAGCTGCTTGCGCTCCAACGCCCGGGCGGTGGCCACCAGGAGCTGGGGTGGACTCACCGGCTTCTCGAGATAGTCGAAGGCTCCGAGCTTGATGGCCTCAACCGCAGTCTCGATGGTGGCGTAACCCGTCACGATGAGCACCTCCGTCTCCGGAGACACGTCCCGTGCCGCCCGGAGCAGCTCGATGCCGTCCATCTCGGGCATCTTGATGTCCAGGAGGAGGAGGTCGTACGCCTCTTTGCGGAGCATCTCGAGGGCCGTCCGCGGCGACGTCGACGTGGAGACGTTGTACCCCTCGTCCGTGAGGACACGCCGGATGCTCTCGCATACGACCTCCTCGTCGTCCACGGCCAGCACGCGCGGGGGTTCGGTCCAGGTCCGGTCGTCGTCGGTCATCGTCGTGTCTTTCGTTCCGAAGGGCTCACGAGGTCGCTTCTTCCGCCGCGGCGAAGGTCTCGGAGATGGGAAGCAGGATGGTGAAGGCGGTGCCGGTCTGGCCATCGCTGTCCACGAGGATGGTTCCGCGGTAGCTGCGCACCAGGCCGAGGGAAACGGACAGGCCCAGCCCGGATCCCTTGCCTACGGGCTTGGTGGTGAAGAAGGGATCGAACACCCTGGTCAGAGCCTCCGTGGGAATCCCGGTGCCCGTGTCGCGGACGACCGTGCGCACGAGCTCCCTGCCGGGGTGGGGTGGAAGCGCCACATTGGCGTAGGCGCTTCGGGCCACAACGTCCGCTTCGATGTGGAGCTCGCCGCCTCGCGGCATGGCCTGGACGGCGTTCATCACCAGGTTGACCAACACCTGCATCAGCTGCACGGGGTTTCCGTCCACCGTAGGCAGGTCGTCGGGAATCGACACGTGCGCCTCGATGAAGCCGTTCTGGATCTCCACCTTCACGAGGTCCAGGGCTCCCGCCACCGCCGCTGCGATGCGGCACGGCTCGACCTTCGGCTCCTGGGATTGCTTCCGGGAATAATCGAGGAGCTGGCGAATGATGGCCGCGCATCGGTTCGCCTCGCGCTCGATCATGCGCAGGTCTTCCTGGGCTGGCGCCTCCGCGGGCAGGTCCTTCTTCACCAGGTGGGTGAACGTGATGATGGCCATGAGCGGGCTGTTCAGCTCGTGGGCGATGCCTGCCGCCACGAGCCCCACCGAGGAGAGCTTCTCCGCCTGCACCACCTGGAACTGCGCCTCCTGAAGCTCGAGCGCCTTCTGCGAGACTTTCTCCTGCAGGGAGCTCGCCCACTCCTCGAGGTGGCTGCGGGAGGTGTTCAGGCCCTCCACCATCTCGTTGAACGAGGTAGCCAGGATGCCGATCTCCTTCGGCGTGCCCCGGGGCACCTCCACGGTGGGGTCACCGTGGGCTACCCGCCGCGTTGCGGCGACGATGGTGTTGAGCGGTCGGCGCACGCTGGCCCAGACCATCAGGAAAAGCGTGCCGGTGATGAGGGCTACGGCAAACAGGGAGAAGCCGAAGGCGTTCCAGCTCGCCCGCGACAGGCGCGCCTCGGCGGGCTCCAGAGACATGGCCACGTCGAGGACGCCGAGGACCGGCGTCTCCGCAGGAGATGCGTGGCACTGGGCGCCCTGACACCCTTCCTGGTTGGGGATGGCGCGCATGGTGGCCAGCACCTGGTGGCCATCGGCGTCCGTGGTGATGCGCGGGTGCAGAGAGTCGGGGACAGCGCGATCCGAGTGGCACTGCTGACACTCCGGGGCCTGCATGTCCAGGGTCTTCCCCACCTCGTCGGCATGCGAAGAGAAGGAAATGTGCCCCTGCTTGTTGAAGATGCGGATGTCCTCGATGCCCTCCTGCCGGCCCACCGAGGTCACCATCTGGCGGATGGCGTCCCTGGCGTTGACGCGCATCTCCTGCTCCATGGCGAGCTGAATCGTCTCCGCCAGGCTCTCCGAGCCACGGATCGCCTCCTGGAACGCGGCCTCACGCTGGTTTTGAATGAGAAGCCAGGAGAGCGCGGCTACGCTGATGAGTGCGAAGAATCCGGCGGGCAACGCGATGCGCGTGCTCAGCGATCGCAGAGGCACAGGTCCTCCCGATAGGGGCAGGGAGGGTCGTTTTCCCACGCTTTGAGCGTCGCCCCGGACGGGGGCGCGGTCAAGCCGGGAAATCCCCTACGTAGGCGTCGGTGAGATATGACAGGGCATGGCACGGCTTGATCCTGTTACGGGTAGTCGCACCTTCCAGTGGAGCGTCGAGGGAGCCGCCCCGGGAGACACCAGGGCCGCCGTGGCGTCCCACCGGTCACCGAGAGGAAGCTGGACTTGAGCCGACACAGGGAAGGGAGTCTCAGGGAAGGTCCGCAGAGCGTTCGAGAGGCATCAGGGCACGGGCCCTGGTGGGACCAGGAATTGGGTGCCCACCTGTGGAAGATGTTGGGTGACCGCATGCATCTGCGGCGTTTCGGGAAGGGTGAATGCCTGTGGCGAGAGGGCGAGAGCCCCGGCCTCCTCGTGGCGATCCGCAAGGGCCGTGTGAAGACGTTTCGGCAGCTCCCCACCGGTGGCACGGTGACGGTGTTCATCTTCACCCCCGGAGATGTCTTCGGGCTGCTGCCCCTCCTGGACGGAGGGCCCTATCCGGGCTCGGCCGTGGCCATGGAGCCCGTGGAGGCGGAGGTCATGCCGCGTTCGGCCTTCCATCGTCTGCTGGACTGCGAGCCGGAGCTGGCGTTTCAGGTCGTGGCGCTTCTAGGTCACCGCTTGCGCCAGGCCTTCGACGTCATCCGGTCGGTGTCCACACCGGGTGCCACCAGCAGAGTCGCCGCGGCGCTTCTCGCCCTGGTTCCGGAGGATCGGCTCGGCAGCGCGCCGCCCCGAATCCGCCTTCCCGCGACCGCCCAGGAGTTCGCCGGCGCTCTGGGGATTGCTCCGGAGACCCTCTCGCGGGCCATTTCGACCCTGGCCAAGGAGAAGATCGTCCGGCGTCTGCGCCCGGGCCGCTTCGAGATCCTGGACCCGGGAGCCCTGGAACGGGCTGCCCGCACACCCCTGGGCTGATTCTCACCCCCTCCCTCCTCTTGCTCGGTTCTTGACGGGGGTCAAGGCGGACTTTCCCCCTCCTATCGAGAATTAGATGGCTCGGCGGAGAAGCCGTCCGCCCTGCGGGGGACGGGCTCCAGAGCCATCGACCAAGACCAGAATATTCCGGAGGGAACGTTGGCACTCCTGGCCTCCCGCCAGGTGAAGGCAGGCAAGGCGGTAGCCGCCTTGGGTTTCCTCATGCTGTTGGGCGGTATCGGTTCCGGGGCCGTCCTTCTGAATACCGACGACGTGGGCCATTCCCCGCCGCCGGAGGATCTCCCCGCCGCGCTCCCCGAGAGCGTGCTCTCCTGCGCGGCGTGCCACCTCAATCCCGGCCTGCAGCCGAGCTATCGAGACGAGGCCGGGCGCCTTCACCAGGGCTACATCGACGCCGACGCCTACGTCGGCTCCATCCACTTCCGCCGGGACATGCGGGAGTGCACAGACTGTCATGACGGGGACTATTCACGGTTCCCCCATCCCAAGGGCAATCCCGAGCCCTCGTGCCACGACTGCCACGAGAACTTCGAGGAAGAGTACAGCGACATCCAGGTGGCCGTGGCGGCGAGCGTGCACAAGTCCGGAGGTGCGGCCGGCGCGTTCGACTGCGCCACGTGTCACTCCCCGCACACCATGGTCCCCGCGCGGGAGATGACCGTCCGCGAGAAGAACGCGGGGTGCGTCGAGTGTCACGAGAAACGGTACAACCCCACGGGCCTCACGCTGGAGCAGCGGCACGCCTGGCATCCGCAGGCGGCGCTCCATCTCGAGCGCGTCGCGTGCATCGCGTGCCACACGCAGCCTTCGGGGACGGACTTCAGCTTCCGCCACAACATCCGACCGAGCTCGGAGGCCACCTCCGACTGCTACGCCTGCCATAGCGCCGACACGAAGATGGCGGCGTACGAGGGCAGCTTCTTCGGAGGGCGGCCGCAGGTATACACGCGGACGCAGCTCGTGCGGGCCTACTACATGTCGGGCGGCACGCGCTCCGCGTCCATGGACCGCCTGGGCCTGGCGCTGCTCCTCCTCGTCGTCCTGGGGACGGCGACCCACGGAGCCCTCCGCTTCGTCCTGAGACGGAGGAGGCGAGCATGAACAGGATCTATCTGGCCACACGGTCCGAGCGCGCGGGTCACTGGATCAACGCCGTGGGCTTCGTCCTCCTGGTGCTGAGCGGATTCAACATCCACTTCGCCCGGGAGTTCAACGTCTTCGGCACGTTCAACGCGGCCGTGGCGGTGCACAACATGGTCGGCATCGCCGTGACGATGAACTACATCCTGTGGTGGTTCTACTCCGTGGGAAGCCGTCGAATCCGGTTCTACATGCCGGACCGCGACGACCTCGCGCCGGGCCTCATCCGTCAGGCGCGCTTCTACCTCCTGGGGATCTTCCAGGGGGCTGCGCACCCCTTCGCCGAGGGGGAGGCGCGGAAGTTCAATCCACTCCAGAAGTGGACCTATCTCGGCGTGATGGTCGTGCTCTTTCCCATTCAGATCGTCACCGGACTGTGGCTCTTCTACCTCATCCGGGGATGGCAGGACGCGACCTCCGCCCAGCTCAGGATCCTGGGCGTCACGCACAACATGTTCGCAATCATGCTCACCGCCTTCCTGCTGGGGCACATCTACCTGGCCACTACCGGGGAGACGCCGTGGGCTCATTTCAAGATGATGTTCACCGGCTACAGCCACGCCCATGGCGAGGTGGTGCCGGTCGACGAAGGAGTCTCCGATGAAATGGCCTGACCTGCCCGCCGTCCCGCTGTGGCGCGGATGGGGGCCACGAACGAGGAAGGTCGTGGGCACCGTCCTGGGGCTGGTGGTCGCCGGGGGAGTGCTCTACGAAGCCGTCGCGTTCGGCTTCCCCAGGGCCCTGCGCTGGTACACCGGCGACAGAATCTCCCACTACACCTACCCCAACCGGGACCACCTCACCGACGCCCAGTTCGAGGGGCTGGCCACCGAGCTCGAGCAGAAGTACACCGGCCTGCTCGTAGAGGGAAAGGCCGCCGAGGAAGCCAACCTCCTGATGCGCGCCGAACAGGTGCGCCTCCTCTCCGAGCTCCCCTCGACCAGGCGGGAGGCGAACTTCCAGCACATCGCCTACTTCAGGAAGGCGGGGATCCGAACCTACGAGGGACCGTCCACCTGTCTCACGTGCCATGAGGACATGGTGGTCCACAAGCTCGACGGCAGCACGGAGACCGTGCACACCGCCGACGACATCATGAACTCGGTCCACTACCGCCTGTTCGGCAGCAAGCAAGACGGCTTCAGCACCTACGGGTACAACGGCCAGGCGGTGAATTCCTCCGGGCGCTCCATCCCCGTGGGCAAGATCGACCGGGCGTGCGGGATCCCCGGGAGCTTCACCTGGACAGGGTGGGCCGCCCTCGTCAAGGCGAAGCCCGAGGGCAAGCCGGAAGAGATACGCAGCGAAGGGTGCGGGCAGTGCCATATCGGCGGCGGGTACGGTCCACCGTCCGAGGAGATGATGCCCGTCGTCTTCCGGGAGAAGGAGGCGGAGGAGGGCATCGACTGCCTCATCTGCCATTCTCGTGACTACGACATGAACCAGCGCTTCGTCATCGACGACGGAGTGGGCACGCGCTGGAACCAGGACCGGAGCATGCGCGCGGCCATGTCCGTCGGCCCTCCCGGCGACGAGGCGTGTCTGCGCTGCCACCAGCACAACATGGGTGGGGATACGTATCCCACCAACGACGCGGCCCAACACATCGGATACGATCACGCGCGCCTGCTCCACCGGGCCGCCAAGAGGGGGACGCCGTACTCGCCGGAGGCGGACGTCCACGCCGCCGCGGGCATGACCTGCCTGGACTGCCACGTCACCGAAGGCCACAAGATCGCCCGGGGCGCCAAGGGCGTGGACCTGGTGGGCAACGACCTGCCGGGCGTGGAGGTGTCCTGCGAGAAATGCCACACCGCCACTCCCCACGTGGCCAACCCCGAGGTGCGGGCCATTCTCAACGGGCACACGGCGCGCATCGCCTGCGAGACGTGCCACATCACCCGTCTCTGGCAGGACAACGTCGTCCTCACCGACTGGCTGGATCCCCAATGGAACGCCGAGGAGGGTGTCTATCTCCCGCGGGTGGTCTACCAGACGGGGGACATGTCCGAGGCGGTGGAATACATGTGGCTGAACGGGAACGGGACCTTCCTCGCCAACGCCCTGGGGTCGAACCCCACGGGCTCCGGCGACTACGACCCGCTCATGAACCAGCTCACCCACTACGTCAACAGCCTGGTGGCCGTGCCGGGCGTGGAGAACAACGACTTCCTGTCGCAGCTCACGCCCGAGATGCTGGCCCGGCGCCGGGAGATGGTGGAGAACAACATCCTCCCGCTGCAGCAGCTGGGCACGTCGAAGATCTACCCCTTCAAGCTGTTCAACGCCCGCATGTTCGAGGACATGAACAACCAGGGGCCCTTCGGCGCCATGATCCTCCCCTTCGACTACACGACGTACTACGAAACGGGGAACGCCCGCGCCTCCATGGAGAAGGCGGTGTCCAATCCCATGGTGAGGCGAATGTATCAGGCGCCTTTCAAATACTACATGATGGACCAGTTCATGGCGTACTTCGGCGTGGACACGTGGACGACGAAGTATCCCCTGGAGCCGGAGAACCAGGCGGCCATCGAGGGCCACTGGATGCGGCAGATGGGCACGCTCATGATCAACCACGCCGTCACCCGGCAGGGGCGGACATGCCAGGAGTGCCATACCCAGAACGGCCTGTTGGACTTCCGTGCGCTGGGGTACGGCGAGCAGCGGACCCGGGACCTGGAGCATCTGCCCGAGCTGCAGATGCTGAAGAAGGCCGGCGTAGCGCTCCCCGCTCCGGCGGTGACGCCCCATACGCGGGAGATCAAGGCCGGCGACATCCAGCGGCCTCCGACGCACTGACGCGACCGCACTCCTGGAGGCACCGGCGCCGAGGGCCCAGAGCCCGGCGCCGGCGCCCAGGCCGCCCCTTCTCGTCGGTCCCCCGCCTCCTTGTCGATCATGTTGAAGGAGATGCGGCGCGCGGACTCGCCGGTGGAGGACAGCTTCACCGGAAGGCAGGCGGACCCGAGGTGAAGGTCGACGTACCGGTGGCAACCGCTTGCATCCCGAGCGGACGGCGCCCTTCTTGTTCCGGTGACCCGGAAAACCATCGCGGCGGGGACCTCCGCCTGGATCGTCTTCGCGGCGGCGCTGGCCGCCCACCTGACCAGCCTGCTCAACGGCTTCGCCAACGACGACACGCTCATCGTTCCGCTGAACAGCGTGGTCACCAAGGGGAACTGGGGCCAGGCGCTGTTGGGACCCTACTGGCAGGTCGCCCGGGAAGGGGCAGGCCTCTACCGCCCGGTGACCATCGGCACCTTCACGCTGGAGTGGCGGCTGTGGGGCGGGAGCCCGCTGGGGTTCCACGCGGTGAACATCCTGCTGCACGGTCTGGTGGCCCTCCTCGTGCTGGCCCTGTTGCGTCGCGTGCTGCCTGCCATCCCCGCGCTCGTGGGAGCCCTCTGGTTCGCGCTGCAGCCCGTCCACGTGGAGGCGGTGGCCAACGTGGTGGGGGGCTCAGAGCTCCTGGCCGCGGCCTTCTTCCTCGGCGCGTGCATCCTCTATGTGGACGGGGCGGCGTGGGAGGGGGCGCTTCGGGCTCTCCGTCTCGTCGGGTTGTGCATCCTCTACCTGCTCGCCCTCGGTTCGAAGGAGATCGCGGCCACGCTTCCGGCGGTGCTCATGCTCCTGGAGATGGCACGCTTCGATGAGCGGCCCCTCCGGGACCGGCTGGCCCGTCAGCTGCCCGTGTACGTCTCCCTCCTGGCGCTGCTCGCGGCGTACGTCCTCCTTCGATGGGCGGTGCTCGGCACGGTGCTGGGCGAGGTGCCGGCTCCCTGGTTCCGCGGGGCGGGGCAGGCGACGCGCATCCTCACCGCCCTCGGCGTCTGGGTTCAGTACCTGCGCTTGATGGTGCTCCCCATGAGCTTGTCTTCGGACTACGCGCCCGGCGTCATCTCGGTGGCGACGGGGGTGAACCCCACGGTCGTGGCGGGTGCCGCCATTCTGGTGGGTTTGGTTGCACTGGCCGTGTGGACGTGGCGCAGAGCGCGGGCCGTCAGCCTCGGTGTGATCTGGTTCCTCGTGACGATCCTGCCGGTCTCGAATCTCTTGTTCCCCACGGGAATGCTCGTGGCCGAGCGGACCCTCTACCTCCCCTCGGTCGGCGTAGCGCTTGCCGTGGGAGGCATCGCCCTGGCGGCGTTCGCACACGTGCCCGTGAAACGGGCCCGAGTCCTCCTCCTCGCGGCAGGGATCGTGCTGAGCGCCCTCTTTCTCTGGCGCTCCGAGACCCGCGGGCCCACATGGGCCACGACCGGCACCGTGATGTCGACCCTGGTCCGGGAGCACCCCGAGTCGTACGTGTCGCTCCGCATCGAGGCGGGACGGCTCGCCAGGGCCGGAGACACCGCGCGGGCCGCGCAGGCGTACGAGGCAGCCATCGGATTGGCGCCGGGGCTGTACAGCCTGCTCGTGGAGGCCGGCGACTTCTATCTGAAGGCACGCGAGGAGGACCGGGCCGCTGCGCTTCTGAGGGAGGCCATCACGCTGCGGCCGGCCCAGCCCACCGCCTACGTGCTCCTCGCGGGCCAGCGCCTTCGCCTCGGCGACGGGCGAGAGGCACACCGCATCGCCCTCCAGGGTCTGGCTCGCTCGGGGCCCAGTGCCGATCTGTGGGCGCTGGTCTCCGAGTCGTACATCGCCAAGGGTGACCTGGAGGCGGCGGTACGGGCGCGGCGGGCGGCGCTGGGGGTGGATCCTTCGTCGGCGCGCGACTGGGCCAGGTTGGCGGATCTCCTGGAAGCGCTGGGGCGCAACGGAGAGGCCGCCGCGGCGAGGGCTCGAGCCGTCGCGCTACGCCAGGGAGGCCTGCAGGGTACGTAACAGTCCTCCGTCGGCTACGTCCCCAGACGGATCTCGCCGAGTGGGCGTCGGGGGCATCGTCAGGGAGGTAGACCCTCTTCCCTGGAGGTCCCATGTCGGCCCGCGCTTCGAGGTTCCTGGTTCCCCTGCTCGCCGCGTCGTTTTCCTCGATGGGGTGCTACGATCTGGGCACGAGCGACTCCCTCGCACCTTCGGAGGGCTCGCTCCGCGTGGCGGCCACTACCGTAGGTGACATGCCCGACCCGGACGGATACGTCGCGACCGTCGACGGCTCCACGCCCACCGCCCTTCCCGTGAACGGCAGCGTCCTCCTGGACGGAGTCGCATTCGGCATGCACCACGTCGCGCTCACGGGGCTCTCGAGCCACTGCCTGGCGACCGACGGCGACTCGGCGACCGTGGAGGTCGACGACAACACCGTGCCGCAGGTGTCCTTCTATGTAGTGTGTGAGGGCATCATCGTGCAGCCGCTGTCCCCGTCGGACGGCGCCGTCATTCCCCAGAACGCCAGCGCCCCCGCCTGCGGCGGGCATCCCGGTCTGTACCTCGACTTCGACTGGTCCGATGCAGTCCATCCCTCCGGTGTGGCCGGGTACGAGATCCTCGTCCAGCACGTCGGCTCTGCCTACCCGATCATCAGCACGTTGGCCGTCGATTCGCGCTATTCGGTGGTCAGGTGCGGGTACGTGGCCGACCCGAACCTCACCGACTGGCATTGGAGGGTCCGGGCGCGGGCGAGCACCGGCGAGTGGGGAGAGTGGAGCGCCTACCGTCGCTTCGACTTCGCCCCCTGCCGCAACGCCGACGGGGGCATGTGCACCAACGGGTGAGAGACGGCCTCGGCCGCAGGCGACGACCGGGGCGAAATTCTGTTCGTCGGGACGCTTGCCGAAACGTCGACAGGTATCGAATTTACTGCGTCCGGCAGGTTGAGATGGAACACCTCAGCGTGAGTGCTCAGGCGAAACCGACCCAGCGACACCGTCACCTTCGTCGACAGCTTCGAGGACCCCGCTCCGACCTGCCCGCGGCGGCCCCCCCCCTGGTACCCTCCCGGTATTCACCCTCTCGGCTTCCTGCCGGCCATGCGGCCGGAGTAGCTCGCGGTCGCGCGCCATCCACAGCAGCGAGGAGGGGTCTGATGAGACCAATCGCTACCGCGCGAACCATGCTGGGGGCCCTTGTCCTGGCGGGCACTCTGGTGGGCGCTCAGTCCGCCGGAGCACAGGAGACGGGTCGCATCATGGGGCTCGTGCGGTCCTCGGAGAACCAGAGGCCACTCTCAGGGGCCCAGGTGTTCATCCAGGGAACGCAGATGGGCGCCCTCACCAACACCGAGGGGCGCTACCTCATCCTCAACGTGCCCTCGGGCACGCACGAGGTGAGGGTCACGATGATCGGATACACGACGGGCTCGTCTACCGTGACGGTGGCGGCGGGACAGACGACCACGGCCGACTTCTCCCTCGCCGAGACCGCGGTGTCCCTGGAGGGCATCGTGGTGACGGGCACCGCAGCCCAGGTGCGTGCCCGTGAGGTGGGCAACTCCATCGACGCGGTCACGGCCCACCAGCTTCAGAACATCCCCGTCACCAACCCGGAGAACATCATCGCCGGGCGCATTCCCGGCGTGGCGGTGATGGAGGGGAACGGCCAGCCCGGCGCCGGCGTCACGGTGCGCATCCGCCAGCAGGTGACGGCCTCGGCGACGCAGGAGCCGCTCATCTACGTGGACGGCGTGCGCATCTTCAGCGACATGGTGGGCACGCAGGGCGGGGCCCGCCTCGGTCTGTCGCCCCTGCAGGACATCGCCGCCGAGGACATCGACCGCATCGAGGTCCTGAAGGGCGCCGCCGCGGCGACGCTCTACGGCACCGAGGCCGCCGCCGGCATCATCCAGATCTTCACCAAGCGGGGTGTATCCGGCGCGCCCATCTGGAGCGGGGAGATCACCGCCGGCCTCAACAACCAGCCGCCCCTGAACATGGACAACGATCCCTGGCAGCTTTTCACCAAGTGCGGTGGAGAGATGTACGGGATCAGCATGACCAAGTCGACGTTCGGGCAGGACGTGAAGTTCATGGACCCGACGTGCCCGTCCAGCGGGCGCTGGTTCAGGAACGGCGGCATCCAGCGGTACAACCTGTCCGTTCGCGGCGGCGCCGGCGACGTGACGTACTTCGTCTCCGGCAACTACAACGACGAGTACGGGACGCTGTCCACGCAGCACGCCCGCACCGGCGGCATGCGTGCCAACCTGGACTTCTCGCCCCACGAAGGCGTAAAGGTGCAGGTCAGCACCGCCTACTCCGTCCGCAGCTTGAGCTTCGTGGAGGACGGCAACAGCGCCGGCGGCTTCCTCCTCAACGTGGGGCGGGGCTTTTCGGGGAACTTCAAGGGGGGCAAGGGCGAAGACTGCGCGAACGTGCCGTCGGACGTCACCTGCGTCACCAATAGCTACATCTTCGCCTCGCAGAACCTCACGCGCACGGACCGCTTCACCGGGGGGATCACGATTCAGCACGACGCCAGCCAGTCGATCACGAATCGCCTCTCCTTCGGGTGGGACTGGGACTACATCCACAACAAGTTCATCCGGCCCTGGGGCAACCTGCGGGCGCCGCTGGGCTTCTACAACGACGCCCAGACGAACCACCAGAAGCTGAGCATCGACTACGCGGGCTCCTGGATCAAGTCGTTCGGGCAGGACTACCAGTCCACGTTCTCCTGGGGCGGCCAGATCTTCCGGGACAATCACCGCTGGCTGGAGGTCTACACCTCGAACTTCGCCGGTCCCGGCGATCCCACGCTGGAGTCCGGCTCCACCTGGGATCCGCCAAACGACTATCCGTTCGCCGAGACGAACGCCGGCGTGTTCCTCCAGGAGCTTCTGGGCTTCAAGGACCGCCTGTTCCTCACCGGCGGTCTGCGCGTCGACGGCAACTCGGCCTTCGGTGAGAACTTCGGCCTGCAGCCGTATCCGAAGGCCAGCCTGTCCTACGTGATCTCGGACGAGAGCTTCTGGCCCAAGAGCTGGTGGGAGGCCATGAAGCTCCGCAGCGCCTACGGCTACTCGGGCAAGGCCCCGGGCGTGTTCGACAAGCTGCGCACGTGGAGCCCGATCTCCGACGCAGGCTCGCCGGGCTTCACGCCCAACGACGTGGGCAACCCAGACATCGGCCCGGAGCGCACCCGCGAGATCGAGGTGGGCTTCGACGCCAGCATGTGGCAGGGCCGTCTGGGCGTCACCGCCACGTACTTCAACGCACGCACCTCGGATGCCCTGGTGGGCGTGCTGCTGCCGGCCTCCAACGGGTTCCTCAACCGGAGTACCCAGAACGTGGGGGTCCTCGCGAGCCACGGCACCGAGTTCCAGCTCACCGGCGCGCTGCTGCGCACGAGCAACTTCGAGTGGCGGGCCCGGGCGAACATGTCGTTCCAGTCGAGCGACGCGGTGGACCTGAACTGCCAAACGGAGGAGGGCTCCGCCACGGAAGTCTGCGACATCCTCACCACGGGCAACAAGTCGCAGATCCGCGTGGGGTATGCCGTGCCGACGTACTGGGGATACAAGGTCTTGAACCCCGACGAGCACGCGGCGCCCATCGTGTCCGACTCACTCCTTCCCATCGGGCCGGTCTATCCGACCAAGCTCCTGGGCTTCGGCACCACGGTGACGGTGGGACAGCACCTCAACGTGGACGCGCTCTTGGAGTTCCACGGCGGGAACTATCTGCCGAACTACACCGGCTACCAGAACGGTCGCCGGGGCGTGTGGTACCCCTGCTACGACATCCAGAGGGAGATCGCCAAGGACTCCAAGGGCGAGGCGAACAACCTGAGCCAGTACACGGCGCTGGAGCGGGCGCGGTGCGCCACCAACGTCCTGGGTGGTCACAACAGCGACTTCTGGGTGGACAAGGCGGACTTCTGGAAGCTGCGCAGCGTGTCGGTCTCGTATGACCTGCCCGACGCCTGGGTGAGCCGGTACGCGAGCCGTGCCACTCTGTCGCTGGCCGGGCGGAACCTGCTGACGTGGACGGACTTCGTGGGCACCGACCCCGAGGTCGAGGACTTCACCGACCGCGCCGGACAGGTGAGTGAGGGCGCCGGGGAGTACGGCAGACGCGAGTACTACAACCTGCCGCCATCCCGGAGCTTCCTGCTCACGCTCCGCGTGACCTTCTGAGGGGGGAGGCGATCATGAGCACGAAGACCAAGTGGTATCGCCTGGTGGCGTTGGCGGCCCTGATGCCCCTCGCCGCCTGCTCGGACGTCCTGTCCCTCAACGTGGAGGCTCCGGGCCGCATCGCCGACTCGGACCTCAACAACGCGGACGCCATCCCGGGCATCGTCGCGGGGATGTCGTACGACCTCACGGGTGCGGTGAACTCGAGCTTCGAGTCGATTTTCCTGGCCGGGGGCGAGATCGGACACGGGGGCAGCTACGACTTCGGCGCCATTCCCCTGGGCAAGTTCATGACGGTGCCCGAGGATTGGAACGGCGAGTACTCTTCCATGTCCCAGGCCCGCTGGGTGGCGGAGGCGGGGCTCCGGCGTATCGCGGAGATCCTCGATCCGGCGCAGTTCGAGAAGGATCCGAACGTGGCCAAGGCCTACCTCCTGGGTGGCCTGGCCAACCGGTGGATGGGCGAGGTGCAGTGCCGGGTCACCGTCGACGGCGGTCCGGACCTGCCGCACACGGAGGACTTCGCCCGGGCGGACAGCATGTTCACCCGCGCCATCCAGGTGGCGACGGCGGCGGGCTCGTCCACGGCGCTCACCAACATCGTCAATGCGGCGTACGGCGGGCGGGCCTCGGTGCGGGCGTGGATGGGAATGTGGGATCAGGCTGTCGTGGACGCGGCGAAGGTTCCCACCAGCTTCGCCTGGTACACGACCTTCAGCACGGCGCTGCAGAACGACTTCTGGTACGAGACCAACACCCGCCACGAGTTCTCGCTGTACAACTCCATGTGGGCGACGGTCACCGACGACCCGCGGGTCGTGTGGGACGCGCCGGTGGATGCGAAGGGTCAGCCGCTGAAGGGTCAGGACGGGCAGACCATCTTCTACCACCAGGACAAGTACAACACCCTCGACGCCCAACTTGCCCTCACGCACGGGGCGGAGATGCGGGTGCTCCAGGCGGAGGCCGCGCTGAGGAACAACGACTACGCGGGCGCCGAGGGCTACCTGAACGAGGCACGCGCCAAGTGGAACATGGCGCCGTTGACGTTGTCGACGGTGCCGGCGGAAGCGTGGGCCACGCTTCGCTACGAGCGGTACGCCACGCTCTGGCTGGAGGGGCGCAGGCTGTGGGACATGCGCCGGTGGAAGGCCGAGGGTGCTCCCATGGAGGACCCCTTCGACCAAGGAAGGGACCTGTGCTTCCCCATCAGTCGGAACGAGGCGCTGGCCAATCTCAACGTTTCGTCGCAGTGGGGAGGGTGCACGACCTGTGGCTCGTAATGGCAGGGCGGTAGGATCGGGAGGGAGCGGCTGCGGCCGCTCCCTCCGCACCCTTTCCGCCGTCGTGGCGGGAGTGGTGTTAGCGGGCTGCTACGTGTACGTGCCTGCGGAGCCGGGGACGGTGTCGCCGGGCGCAGAGGTGCGGGTGCGCGTCGACAGGAGCGTGCCGCTTTCCGTGGGTGAGGTGCCGTTGCCTGACGACGGCCACGTGATCCGCGGCACGCTCCTGGCAGGGCCGTCGATGGATACGCTCCTGTGCTCCGTGCTCCTGACGCCGATGGGGTCGAGCTTCGGGCCCGGCAAGCTCCGTGGAACGGTATCGATCCCCGCCGGTGCGGTAGAGGAGTTGGGGGTCCGTCATCTGGCCAAGGGCCGCACTGCGAGCCTCGTGGGTGCGGGGGTGGTGCTGAGCGCAGTCATCGTGAAGGCCGCCTTCGACATCCACAACGCCCGGGAGGGCACCGACCAGACTCCCGGTGTGGACAACGCCCTCATCACCCTGCTCCGAGTTCGCTGGTAGGGGCGGTAACCTCGTTTGCCCCCTCACCGGGGGTCATCTAGAATCCACCATTCCGGCCGGCGCCTCTCGGGGCCGGCCGGAGCTTTGCCCCGGTGCAGGCCACGGCCGGCCCACCGGGTCGCGCGGGATCGACCTCCCCGACACCGCGACGAACCGTCTACCCAGGACGTGGCGACGTCCGGCGTGCCGGCGCTCCACGTCCGCTCAGGAATGAGCCCATGAACGCCCGTCGCTTCTCCACTCTCGGTCTGGTCTTCATCGTCTTCGGACTCGTGGTGTCCCGAGCCCTCTCCGCCCAGGCGGCGGCCGGCCCCGTCGAGCCCGGGTGGGACCGCTATCCGGCGATATCGCCGGACGGAAGGACCATCGTCTTCAGCTACGAGGGAGACCTCTATCGCGTGCCGTCAGCGGGTGGCGCGGCGGTCGCGCTCACGTCTCACCCGGCCCACGACTTCATGCCGGTGTGGAGTCACGACGGGAAGACCATCGCCTTCGCCAGCGACCGCCACGGCAACTTCGACGTCTATGTCATGCCCGCCGTGGGAGGGGAGCCCACACGCCTGACCTACCATTCGGCGGCCGAGTACCCCTACTCCTTCGACCCGGATGACGGCGCCGTCATCTTCGGCGCCGCCCGGCAGGATGTAGCCTCGAACCGCGGGTACCCCGCGTCCTATCAGCCGGAGCTCTATCGGGTCCCGGTGACCGGCGGGCGCGTGCGTCAGATCCTCACCACTCCCGCCGTGAACGCGCGGATGAGCAGCGACGGCTCGTTCCTCATCTATGAGGACCAGAAGGGTCAGGAGAACGAGTGGCGCAAGCACGCCACCTCGTCGGTGACCCGGGACATCTGGGTCTACGACGTGAACACGGGGAAGCACAGGAAGGTCACAAGCTACGTCGGGGAAGATCGGAATCCCGTCCTCGCGCGCGGCGGCGGTTCCTTCTTCTACCTGAGCGAGGCCAGCGGGTCCTTCAACGTCTGGCACGCCGGCCTGGACGGCGGGGCTCCTGAACAGGTGACCCACCTCGAGGGACCGCCTGTGCGCTTCCTGAGCATGGCGGACGACGGCACGCTCTGCTTCGGTTGGGACGGCCAAATCTACACGATGAAGAGCCCAGCACTTCCGGAGAGGGTGCAGGTGACCGTTGCTGCGGACGCCAAGGCCAACAACGTCGAGGTGATCCCGGTCACTGGCGGCGCTCGGGAGATGGCGGTCTCCCCCAACGGGAAGGAGGTCGCGTTCATCGTCCGTGGGGAGGTCTTCGTCACCGCCGTGGAGGGGACCGCCACCAAGCAGATCACGCACTCCGCCGGACAGGAAGCGAATGTCTCCTTCTCACCGGACGGCAACACGCTGCTCTACGCGTCGGAGCGCGACGGTCGCTGGCGCATCTTCCAGGCGAAGCGCGCGCGGGATGCCGAACCGTATTTCTACGCGTCCACCGTGGTGAACGAGACCGAGCTCCTGGACGACGGTCACGAGCACACCCAGCCGGAGTACTCCCCGGACGGCAAGCAGATCGCGTTCGTGGAGGACCGCAGCAACGTGAAGGTGCTGGACGTCGCATCGGAAAAGGCCCGCACCCTGCTAACCGCCGATCAGGTGTTCTCCACCCGCGACGGTGGGCAGTACTTCCAATGGAGTCCCGACGGGCAGTGGCTGCTCTTCGACTACGCGATCCCCGGTCTGGCTCCGGGTGAGGTGGGATTGGTGAAGGCGGACGGATCCGGTGAGATCGTGAACCTCACGAAGAGCGGCTTCGAGGACCGCCGTGGAAAATGGGTGCTCGGCGGCCAGGCCATGATCTGGATGAGCAACCGGGACGGCCTCAAGTCGGTGGCGCAGTCCGGAAGCTCGCAGTTCGACGTGTACGGAATGTTCTTCACCCAGGATGCGTGGGACCGCTATCGCCTGAGCAAGGAGGACTACGCGCTCCTGAAGGACGAGGAGGAGAAGAGCAAGCCCAAGGCCGACAGCGCGAAGAAGGACGAGGCCAAGCCCGAGGCGGCCAAGCCGGTGGCGTTGAACCTCGACGGCCTGGAGCTGAGGAAGGCGCGCCTCACCATCCACTCGGCTCCGTTGGGAGATGCCGTTCTCAGCAGGGACGGCGAGACGCTCTACTACCTGGCGCGGTTCGAGCGGGGATACAACCTCTGGTCCACCCAGCTACGGACCCACGAGACCAAGCAGGTCGCGGCACTCAACGCCAACGGTGGGAGCCTGGCGTGGGACAAGGACCAGAAGACGCTCTTCCTCCTGGCCGGTGGGGGCATCTCGAAGATCGACCCCGCCAGCGGCAAGCGCACCAACGTCAGCATCCGCGGGGAGATGACCCTCGACGCCGCGGCCGAGCGGGCCTATGAGTTCGAGCACGTATGGCGGCGAACCAAGGAGACGTTCTACACCGCGGGGTATCACGGCATCGATTGGGACGCCCTCAAGCCCGTCTATGCCAAGTACTTGCCGTACGTCGGCGACGGCTACGACTTCATGGAAGTCCTGAGCGAGATGCTGGGCGAGCTGAACGTCAGCCACAGCGAGGCGCGCTACAACGCGTCGGACCCTGGTGACGACGCTACCGCCTCCCTGGGCGTGTTCTACGATCAATCGTATCAGGGCGTGGGCATGAAAGTGGTGGAGGTGGTGAAGAACGGCCCCCTGGACCGCGAGGGCATGAACGTGCGGCCGGGCATGGTCATCGAGTCCATCGACGGGGAGCCCATCGCCGCGGACACCGATCCCTCCGTCTATCTCAACAGGAAGGCGGGGAAGCGGACCCTCCTCGTGGTCGCCGACGGCAACCACCGGCGCGAGATCGTGGTGGAGCCCATCACCCTCTCCGCCGAGAACCGCCTGCTTTACGACCGCTGGGTGCGGCGGAACGCCGTCGAGGTGGACAGCCTGAGCAACGGGAAGCTGGGATACGTTCACATTCCCGGCATGAACGACGGCGCGTACCGGAACGCCTTCGAGGAGGTCATGGGCAAATATGCCAACCGCGAAGGACTGGTGGTGGACACCCGCTTCAACGGCGGCGGTGACCTGGTCGCGGACCTGGCCATGTTCCTGAGCGGGAAGCGTTTCTTCGATTACACCACGGACGCGCACAGCACGGGCTTCGAGCCCAACTTCCGCTGGACGAAGCCCAGCGTGGCCATGGCCGGCGAGGCCAACTACAGTGACGGCCACTGCTTCGCATACGCGTTCCAGGCGCTGAAGATCGGGCCGCTGGTGGGTATGCCGGTGCCGGGGACGTGCACGTTCGCGGGGTGGGAGTCTCTTCCCGACGGGCACACGCGCTGGGGTGTGCCGGGCATGGGGGTGAAGGACGAGACCGGACATTACCTCGAGAACCACCAGACCGAGCCCGACGTGAAGGTGATGAACGAGTTCGACGTGCGCGCCGCCGGGCGGGATCAGCAGCTCGAGGCGGCGGTGGCGGAGTTGAAGAAGATCGTCGGGTAGAGAACGAAGGCCCGGACGTCGGCTTCGACGTCCGGGCCTCGTTTGTGGGTTGGCCGACCCCTCCCAACCGTTCCGCTACTGCGATCCCCCCGCCGTCTTCATTCCCCACTTCCCGAACCACGCCAGGACGTAGACGGTCTTCTCGACGAGATTGCTGGGCTTGAGCGCGATCTCGTGCCCCGAGTCGGGAACCTTCACCATCGCCGTCGGGATCTTGCGGAGCTTGAGCGCCGCGTAGAACTGCTCTGCTTCCTCCGTGGGCGTGCGGTAATCCTCCTCGCCGGTGACGAGCATCGTCGGCGTCGTCACGTTGCCCGCGTAGCTGATGGGGGAGCGCTCCATGTACTTCTGGAGGTTGTCCCAGGGCAGGCCCGGCATCCAGTACTTGTAGAAGAACGGGATCTCGTCCGCGTCCAGGACGAAGCTGTACCAGTTGATCACCGGCTTCTGCACCACCGCGGCCTTGAAGCGATCGGTGTGGCCCACGATCCAGGCGGTGAGCACGCCACCGCCGCTGCCCCCCGTGACGTAGAGCTGACCGGGGTCCACGTATCCCTTGGCCACCACGGCGTCCACGCCGGACATGAGGTCGTCGAAGTCGTGGTCAGGGTAGTCGCGATCGATAAGGTTGCCGAACTCCTCCCCGTAGCTGGTGCTTCCACGCGGATTCACGTAGAGCACGACGTTGCCCGGGGCCGCGTAGAGCTGGTCCTCGGCGGCGAAGCGGTCGCCGTAGTTGGCGAAAGGTCCGCCGTGGATCTCAAGGATGAGGGGGTACTTCCGGGACGCATCGAAATGGGGCGGCTTGAGGATCCATCCCTGGATGTCCCGACCGTCGTACGAGGACTTGAAGTGGATCTCCTCGGCCTGGGCCAGCGCCTTGTGAGCGAGCAGGTCGGCGTTCAGCTCGGTGAGGCGGCGCGCCGGCTGTCCGCGACTGCCCACGGCGACGTCCGCCGGGTGGTCGGGAAGGCTGTGGGTGAAGGCGTACACGCCGGTTCCCGACACCGAGTAGGAGCCACCCCCGTACGGTCGGCCGATGGACAGGCCGCCCACGTGATCGGCCAGCTTCTGGACCCGTCCCGTCGAGACTTCGACGAACCCGATCTTCGTATCACCCTGGTCGTCGTACTGGAAGAAGATGCCTTTGCCGTCCCGGCTCCAGGCCAATCGACCGAAGTCGCGGTCGAAGTCGCCTGCCACCTCGTGCTTGCCGCTGCCGTCCCGGTTCATGACGTACAGGTGGGTGACCTGATAGCCCACGTACTTGTCGTCAAAGCCCGTATAGGCGATGAGCCGCCCGTCGGGTGACACGGTGGGCTCGTTGTCCGGGCCCTGCCGTTCGGTGAGGGACCGGGGCTCCCCGCCATTCACCGGCACCTCGTAGATCTCCGAGTTCGCCGGGTCGTACTCCCACCCCTCGTGGCGGTTGGAGACGAACAGGAGCGACTTGCCGTCGGCGCTCCATTCGGGGGATCCGTCGTTGTAGTCGCCGAACGTGAGCTGGCGCGGCGTCCCGCCTTCGGCGGGCAGGACGAAGACGTGGGTGTATCCGTCGGGTAGCCAGCCGACTTCGTCCTGCCGGTAGTGGAGCTTGTCCACGACACGCCACGGGGGCCCCCAGTTTGCCCCCCTGGGCATCGGGGGCATCTTCGTCAGAGGCTTCTGCTGCTGGGCCACGAACAAGGTGAAGGCGATCCACTTGCCGTCGGGCGACCAGGTGATGTTGCCGGGCGATCCTTGCGCCAGATGCGTCAACTCGGCTTCCTGACCGGTGTCCATCCACCGGAGCCACAGCTGATTCGATCCTCCCTGGTCGGACACGAACAGCAAGCGACCGCCGTCCGGTGACCAGCGCGGCGAGCCGTAGCTCTTGTCCCCGCTCGCCAGAGCCCGGAGGCCGGTGCCGTCGGCGTGCATGATCCACAACGCCGAGCGCGTTCCGTCCTTCATGATATCGTAGCCCCGCCGCACGAAGACGACCCGCTGCCCGCCGGGGGAGATCTGCGGATCGGCGGCCCACTCCAGCTGGAATACGTCCAGCGGCTGGAAGGTGTCGTTCGCCTGCCCGGCGTCCTGGGCACGCGTGCCAGCCGGCAGTGAGAAGGTGACCATGGCTGCGATGAGCCACGTGGCGCG
>JAJDNI010000082.1 GCA_022340755.1 Gemmatimonadota bacterium | reverse complement strand
CCCGACCGCTCTCCCCCGGCTCCATCGGCCGGATCCCCTCGATGGTCACTCAGGCCCCTCCCCCACCCCTCCGCCGGGTCTGCGTGGTGGGCTCGGACCCCGGCGCGACGGGTGCGGTCACGCCCCCGCCGCGTCCGCGCTGGAGACCCCTGCGCACCTGCTCCACCGCGTTGGTGGCCGATTCGCCCTGACGCATGAGCCGCCGCACCTGCGCCGACATGTCCAGCATCTGCTGATCCTGTGCCCGCATGCGCATGGCTTCGCGCACCAGGCCGAGGGCCTGCTGTCCCTCCACACCCGTCTCCACCAGGTCCGCCAGCACCAGGCAGGCCGTGGGCGAACGCTCGGAGCTCCGCCCGAGAGACCGAAGGATCTCGGTCCCGACTCCCCGCTGCAACGCGTCGGCCCCGGCGATCAGGAGCGGACCGCCGGCATCTGCGCCGAAGGCAGTGTGGGCTTCCTGGAGGCGACCGGAGTATGCCCGCACGGCCGGCACGATGCGGTCGGCCGGCACATGCTTCGCGTTCCCTTCCAGCGCCTTGTTGAAGAGGATGTCACCGGGAACGCCGTCCTGCTCCGCGGCGCGGGCCATGGCATCCACCTGAGCGAACACCTCAGCGGGGAGAAGGCTCTGCGCCCGCGTGCGGGGGCTCTCCTGCCCGGCGGCGGGACGCCCCACCAGGACCAGCGACAAGGCCAGCGTGATCATCGCCATATGCGTTCTCATGGTTCTCCATCTCCTCGAGGAGTCGCGGGTCTTCGCCCTCACTGCTCCTCTCCTTGGATGACCAGCGTCGCGCTACGTCGTCCCCACTCGTCGGGGACGGCGTCGGACACGTCGTCCGGCAGATACCACGCGCCATCCACGAGGAACCCGAAGTGCCACGTGCCCGGAGGCACATCGAGGTCCACGGTCCACCGCGTACCGTCGTTCGTCGTGGCGACCGGTTCCCACAGGGTGAAATCGCCCAGCACCTCCACATGCTCGGCACCGGCGGGTGCCTTCAGGGCGAATCGGACACGCGCGCCTGCGTCGGTCTCTGCCACCACGCGGTGCACGGTGACGCGTGTCCCTGGAACGGGCTCGTTCCCGAGGATCCGTCGACCTACCAGCACCCCGCCCGCTCCCCGGCCGGGCTCGGCCAGAAGCAGGGGGTCGGGCTCCGGTCGCCCCACCATCCCCCTGAGCCTCCACCCGCCCAAAGGCACGTAAAACGCGATCCCTCCCGTCGTCCGGTTGCCGTCGGGCGTGCGCCAGACGTCGCCACGCACCTCCAGGGCCCCCTTGCCACCCCCCGCGACGAGGCGTACACCCGCCGACCGGTAGGTGCCGCCACTGCTATGGTGGATGCCTCCGGCCACGCCGGCGGACAAGGACGCGCTGCCTGCGAGGACCTCCAGCGTGGTGCCGTACCGCCAGAGGTCGTCCGTCAAGACTTCCTGTACGGTGAACTGGCGACGCATGGTCTGCACCAGCGTGGAGATCTCGGTTCTCGATCGGCCCGCGCCGGCGGTCCCCGCGAGGCGGGCGTCGACGAGGGCACCCCGCCACCTGACGGTGGCCGAGGCTTCGGCCGCTCCGGCCCGATACGAGAAGGGATCGGCCACCTGGAAGCCGAACGCGTAGCCCTCGAGCCCCGTGGACCACCCGCCGCCGAGGCGCCGCCAGTAGGCGGCACCCGCTTCGCCCGACACGAAGTCGCCGCCGTCCGCGCCGTTCAGGGGGTGCCCGAACAGCAGCGACGCGTAACCGCCGGTGCCGAGGACATCATATCGGCTGCCTCGAAGCCCCCCTACGACGAACCCCGCCGCGTCGCCTTCCACACCGGAAGGCGGGAGGATGCGAGAACCGCCCGCCTCCACCGTGAGCTCCGACAGCTGTGCCGCCGACGAGGGCGCCGACGCCGCCATGAGCACCAGGAGGAGCACCACCAGGATCATCCGACCTCTCCTCACGTCGTGGGTGCCGTCACGGCCACCACGGCGTTGCGGTTTCCGAAGCCGTCATCCGTGTAGTGGCCGGCCTCCGGATCCGTGACCCACTTCGATCCGTCCACCAAGAACATGTACGCGTGCAGCCCCGGCCTCACGGGCACGCGACCCGTCCAGGTGCCGTCGCCGTCGGGGTCTTCGAGGGCGTAGCTGCCGCGCCACTCGTCGAAGTCGCCTCCCACGGACACCGAACGAGCCTGGGGAGCCGTGAGATCGAACTGCACGTAGACGACCGCGGCAGCCGGCACCCCGACGCCACCGGTCGGAACCGGGCTCCGGCCTCTCACCAGCAGCAGGAGCGCCGCTACCGATGCGACGGCGAGTCCGAGTGTGGCTGGGCTGAGGCGTACGGGGCGAGGGCGGAGTAGCCATCCCCACGCCCGGGCAAGGAATCCCGGCTCCCGGAGGGCCTCGATCTCCGCCATGACCCGATGCTCGAGCCACGATGGGGCGGAGGAACCGGGATACGTGGTGCGATAGGTATCCAGGAGGCGATCCCAGGATGCAGCCTCGGAGGCGATCTCGGCACGGGCTTCCTCCGGCAGCTGGTCGAGCTCCAACTCTCCGTCCAGGTACCGGTGCAGGTCATCATTGCTCATGCGAACTCCTCCAGCAGGCCCCGGAGTGTGTCTCGCGCCCGGTGTACCCGCATCTTGAGCGCAGCCACGGACAGGTCCATGACAGCGGCAATCTCCTCGTACGATCGACCCTCCACGTGCTTCAGCACGAAGGCCTCCCTCTGCTCCGGCGTGAGCCGCCTCAAGGCCCGCGACAGCCTGCTCCGGATCTCCGCAGCCGCCGCGTCGTCCTCGGGATCACGCCTCTCCTCCGGCACTTCCGGCAACACGTGGAGAGGCACGTCCCGACGACGAGGGCTCCGCACGTGTTCCCGGGTCAGGTTGGCCAGGATTCTGAAGAGCCACGGGCCCACCCGGTCCGGGTCGCGCAGCGAGCGGAGCTTGCGGAAGCCCTGCACCAGGGCGCGCTGCACCAGGTCCGCCGCGTCGTCCTGACTACCCGACATCCGCATCGCGTGGGCGTGCAGGACGTCCCCGTATCGTCGGATCAGCAGGCGGTAGGCGTCGCGGTCCCCGGCTAGGACGTCCCGGACCACCTGCGCATCGGTTCTCTCCACCGGTGGTGCCATGCCCGCAACGATACCTCGTTTCGACGGCTCCGGAAGAGGCTGAGGGACGGGAGCCGCATCCGCCTGGGGGCGGCTCCCGTCACTTATGCTCTACCCGAGAATCCAGGTGCCGATCACCGCGGCGCGCCACAGCGCACCCGTGCCACGCGGAGGCGCCTCCTCCAACGCGGCACTCCCCCATTCGAGCAGGTTCTGGGCCCAGGTCAACAGATCGGCCGCGACGTCCGTGGGCTCGGTAGCCGCTGCGTCGGCAACCAGTTGCTCCGCCAACTGCTGGACCGCCGCGGCTTCCTCGATGCTCACTCCGTCGGGCCATACCACCGCCTGGAGTGCGGCCCACTGGCCCAGGTCGGCCAGATGGACCACGCGGCGATAGTAGCCGGCTGCAAGCGTCTCCCCTGCCGCGGCGACGTAGTCCTCGGCCACGGCCAGCAGGCGCGCCTGGTCCTCGTCGGGTCCTCCCGCATCGGACACCAGCCTCGTCGCCAGCACCACCGCGGTGGCGCCCAGCTGGACGGCCACCTCCGGCCCACCGGGACGCAGCCCCGGATCGAGCTGACGGTGCCGGTACCGCTGCTCGGCCAGCACGGCGCACTCCCCGGCACCGGTGGAGTCGCGGAGCTGCAGCCGCTCCCGAGCCCGCGTGGCAAGGCCATTGAGCTCGCCCTGGAGCCCGTACCCGTTCTGGTACATGCTGGGCTCCTGACCTACCGCCGCCGCCAGGCCTCCGGCTCGATCGACCATGTCTCCCACGGCGCGGGGCCCCCCGACGGCCACCATGGCGCGTACTACGAGGCGTCTGGCCTCACGGGCCCGCTCCATCGCCTGCACAGAGTCGTGGACCCCCAGGGCCTGCACCGCCTCCTGGAACCGGAGACGGGCCTGCTCCGCATATACCTGACCTTCCGCGGCACCCTGAATGGCACCCTGGGGCCCACCCCACGCCATGCCACGTCGGGCAGCGGTGCCCACCGGCACGTCGGCCAGTGCCAGCGCGGCCTCCACCGCGTCGGGGTCGGCAATCACCTCCAGGGCGATCCGGTCATCTTCTGCAAGAGCGACATCATCGGCCATGGGGTCGGTTGCCTGGCCGGCGTCGCAGGCCGCAAGGGCGAACACTCCCAACAGGGGAAGCGCTCTGCCCGCTCGTGACAGTCTCATGTTCGTCTCCGATCGCTTGAATCCACGAATTGCGGACACGTGTCGAAGACAAGACGGAGGAAATGCAAAAAAGGTAACGGAGGCCGGAATCCTCACTCCTGCGGGGCCATCCTCCGGTACGACCTCGCCTGATACAGGAGCGGGCTGTCGTCCCCCACCCGTGCGTCCTCCACCCGGGCCACCACGACGCGGGCGCCACCTTCGGTGGATTGGATCTCGCGGACGGTGCAGATCAGCGCCGCCACGGCGCCTTCCACCACGGGAGCGCCCTCAGTCGGAAACGGGGACGGACCAACGGGAAACGAGTCGGCGAAGCGAGACGCCAGGCCCCGTTGGCCCTCGGCCAGGAAGCTCACCGCGAAGGTGGCCCCGACATCCATCCAGGGCACGACCTGCGCGCCCGGGCCAAGCGCTACCGCCACCAGCGGGGGATCCGCAGAAACCGGAAAGAAGGACGTCACCGTGGTGGCGTGAACGGCATCCCCGTCCCGGACCGCCACCACGGTGACGGTGCTGGCCCACCGCGACAGCGCCTCGCGGAAGACATCCGCCGCCACGCCGGGGCGAGTCGGCGGGTCTCCCCGATGCGGATCGATTCGGGGCTCGATGGGACGTCGTGCCATGAGCAAGCGAACCCGCGCAGGGGTCGCAGGTTCCTGACGGGAGGCACCCCGCGGCAGGGATCCCTGGCGGGTGTGCGTGGTACACGGACAGGTCGTGGTTGTCGAAAGGCCGCGTGCCCTGGACCGCCTCTTGATCAGGCGGGTACTTTCTTCCTCCGATCCCACGGCACCCTAAATTGCGTTCCCTGGTGCGATCGGCGGCCCCACAGACTGACGACTCCAACCGACATCTCTCGTGCGCATCTGTCCTGCGTGTCAGGCCCTACTCCCTGAAGAGGCGCAGTTCTGCATGCACTGCGGAGCCTCCACCCCTACCGGGGCGGAGACTGCCCCCCGCGGCGCTGCGGAAGTCTCCAGGGTGCGCGCCGCCCTCGGCGACGGCTACCGCGTCGAGGCCGTCATCGGACAGGGCGGCATGGCAACGGTGTATCTGGCCGAGGATCTGAAGCATCAACGCAAGGTCGCGGTCAAGGTGATGCGGCCGGAGATGGCTGCCACCGTGGGAGCCGACCGGTTCCTCCGGGAGGTGGAGATCGCGGCGCGGCTGAACCACCCCCACATCCTCCCGATGTACGACTCGGGGGAAGCCGAAGGTCTCCTGTTCTACGTTATGCCCTACGTGGAAGGCGAGTCTCTCCAGGCGAGAATGAGCCGGGAGGGTCAGATGCCGGTGGATGAGGCGTGCCGCCTGGCCCGGGAGGTCGCGGAGGCGTTGGCGTATGCCCACGAGCGGGGAATCGTCCACCGGGACATCAAGCCGGCCAACATCCTCCTCAGCGCCGGGCACGCCCTGGTGGCCGACTTCGGCATCGCGCGGGCCGTCAGAGCGGGGGAGCGTTCTCTGACCCAGACGGGACTGGCGGTGGGAACGCCTCAGTACATGAGCCCCGAGCAGGCCGCCGGCACGAGCGAGGTGGACGGCCGGGCCGACGTGTACTCCGTGGGCAGCGTGCTGTACGAGATGCTGGCCGGAGAGCCTCCCTTCACCGGCCCCACGGCCCAGGCCGTGCTGGCGCGGAGCCTCACCGAATCGCCACGTCCTCTCACCGCCACCCGGTCCGGCCTCCCGCCCAAGGTCTCCACCATCACCACCAAGGCCATCGCCCGCACCCCGGCGGACCGATACCAGACGGCGGGGGCCCTGGCGGAGGCGCTCGGCTCCGCGCTCGAGGTGTCCACCAGCGGGGAGACAGCGCTCACGGCGGAAACGGCGACTCCTGTGGTGGTCTGGAGCCTCTTCACCTTCGCGTCGCTCGGCTGGCTGACGGTCGCATTCGTCCTGATGCCCCGCTGGGGGCTCCCCTCATGGGCGCTCGGGCTGGCGGTGTTCCTCATCGCCGTGGGGGCTGGGGTGATGGTATCCGTCGACCGGATCGAACGACGACGGCGGGTGGGGTGGACGGCCACAGGGGTCTGGCGGCTGTTCACAAGAGGCAATGCGGCGCTCGGCGGCGTGCTCGCTCTGAGCCTGTGGGCGACCGTGACGACGATGGTGGCGGTAAAGTCGCCGCCCGTCGGCGGTGGCCAGGGAATCCGCCTGGCCGTCCTGCCCTTCGAGATGCGCGGGGACACGGAGGACGTCTACATGGCGGACGGCATCGCGGACGAGATCCGCGGCAAGCTGGCGGACCTGCCGGGTTTCCGGGTCACAGCCCGCACCAGCTCGGACCAGTACCGAAACACCACGAAGCCCATCCAGGAGATAGGCCGGGAGCTCGGCGTGAGCTACCTGCTCAACGCCACAGTCCGCATCGCCAGGGATGCCGGCGCTCGCCGTGTGCAGGTCGTCCCGGAGCTCATCAACGCCGCTTCCGGCGACGTGACCTGGCAGCAGCCCTTCGACGCGAACCTGACGGACGTCTTCGACGTCCAGTCCCAGATCGCGAGCCGCGTGGCGCAAGCCCTCGGCGTCGCCCTCGGCGGGGAGGACCAGGAAAAGCTGGCTCGTCGCCCCACCAGCAACGTGGCAGCCTGGGACCTCTACCTCAAAGGTCAGGCGCTCACGTCCAACGACCCCGCGACGCTCCGACAAGCCGCCGGCTATTTCGACCAGGCGGCTGCGCTGGATTCCACCTTCGCCGAGGCGTGGGCACATCTGGCCTCCACCTTGAGCAACCTGTACTACAACGGTACCCCGGACTCCGCCGTGGCCCGGCAAGCCAGGGATGCGGCGCAGCGGGCTCTGGCCATCGCACCCGACGGAGCGGCCGCACACGCCGCCATGGCGCGTTACCTCCTCGCGGTGGAGAGCGACCCGGTACAGGCCGAGGAGCAGATGACTCTAGCCATAGAGGCTTCCCCCAACGACCCGAAAGTGCTGACGTCGGCGGCCTCCCTGGAGGAGACCCTCGGCCGGTGGGACGACGCCCTCGCCCACCTGGAACGGGCCCGACGGCGGGACCCCAGGTCGGTTCAGACCGTAACCAACCTCCGGAGGTTGTTGCTTTACCTGCGCCGCTATCCGGAAGCCATCGAGGTGGGCAACGATGCCCTGGCGCTCGCGCCCAGCGATCCAAACAACATCCAGGGGCAGGTGATGGTCCACCTGGCACAGGGAGACCTGGCCGGGGCGCGGGACGTGATCAACAACGCCCCCGGAAGCTTGGGCCAGGATGCCCTGGTCGCCTACCTCGCGACGTACGACGACCTGTTCTGGGTACTCGACGACGCACAACAGCGGCTCCTGCTCACACTCCCGCCTTCGGACTTCTTCAACGATCCCACGGCGTGGGGCTCGGTATTCATGCAGACCTACTGGTACCGGGGAGACAGGGCGCGGGCCAGGGCGTACGCCGACACCGCCCGCATGGCCTTCGAGACGCAGCTGAAGTCCGCACCGGACGACCCACAGCTGCACGTGCTCCTGGGGCTGGCGCTCGCCTACATGGGCAGGAAGAGCGAGGCGATCGCGGAGGGCGAGCGAGGCGTCGCCCTGGATCCCATCACCAAGGATGCGCTGAACGGTGCCTACTACCAGCACCAGCTCGTGCGCATCTACCTCATGGTGGGTGAGCCCGAGAAGGCCCTCGACCTCCTGGAGCCGCTACTCGAGATGCCCTACTACCTGTCGCCCGGGTGGCTACGGATCGATCCCACCTTCGCGAGCCTCAAGGGCAACCCCCGGTTCGAGAAGCTGATCGCGGCCGGCGGGTAGGTCCCGGCGCAGCATGGCGCCGGGACCTTCTCCTACGAACCGCGGTGGCACGTCTACCTGGACCGCAGCCGATACGCCGCCCACCCCGGGACCGAAGCCTCCAGCGATTCATTACCGTTCCGCGGATCCCGGCGCCTCCACGCTGGACTTCTTGAGGAATGGCACGCCGTCGGTCATCCACTTCGGTTCCGGCGCTCCCTTCAGATAGTGGTCGAAGAACTGGAAGAACCGCACCGTGAAGTCCTTGCGGTTGCCCAGCTTGCTCAGGTGATGCCCCTCGTTCGGATACGCCAGGAGGAACGCCGTTTTCTCGTTGAAGCGAAGGGCGTTGTAGAACTTGAGGCTCTCGTTGAACGACACCGTCGGATCGGCGGTGCCGTGCATGATGAGGATCGGCTGCGTGACCTCGTTCGCGTGGTCCAGGGCCGACTCGTCTTGATAGACGTCGGGCATCTCCCACGGAGACTTACCCCAGCGTCCCTGACCGTAGATGTAGTACTGGTTCCCGTTCTGTCCCGACCCCCCGTTGTTCTGATAGGACCAGCCCCATTCCTGACTGAAGTCGGTGTAAAGGTCCGTGACCCCCGCGCCCTCGGTCACCGCGGCAAAGAGCCTCGACTTCGTGCCGATGTACGCCGCGCCTTCACCGCCGTAGCTGTGGCCATGCAGGCCGATGTGCTCCGGGTCCGCGTACCCCATCTCGAGGACCTTCCGCGTCGCCGACTCCACACAGTCCAGTTGGTCGTCGTGCGATGTGCCGGTGTTGTAGTAGACGTCGGGAATCATGACGATGTAGCCCCGGCTCACGGCCTCGATGGCCGGTCGGCCTGCGCTTACCAACAGCTCCGGCATCGGGTAGCGGTTCAGGATCTGAGAGTTCTTCTCGTAGAAGGTGACCAGCATCGGCCGCTTTTCGCCGGCCTTGTAGTCGTCCGGCAGCCATAGCAGGCCCTGGAGCTTGTGGCCGTAGCGGTCGGTGAAGTCGAAGAGCTGGTCGTGGCCCCAGCGGTACTCGGCCTGCTGAGGGTTCGAATCGGTGATCTTCTTCGCGCTCCCGAAGGCCGGCCCCGACACCCAGAGATCCGGTGCCTCCGTGAACGTCTGTCGGGTGAAGAGGAAGCGATCCGCGTGGGCGGCTCTGGCCGGGGTGCTGACCATGGCATCCTCGTCCATGACCTCGCTGAGCGCCCCCTTCGACAGACGATAGAACCCCGCCTTCTTGGTCAGCTCACCGAACGCCGACAGGGTCACGGGCTTGGACAGATCGTATTCGCGCCCCGTGCGCGCGCGACGGCTCGACGTCGGATCGATGGGCTCGGGGCGCACCGGCCGGAGCGCAGTTCGGTTCTTCAGGCCGAAGCCGTTGGTGATGTTCTTAGCCTGCCCGCCGTCCAGCGGAAGCGTCCACAGGTCGTAGCGGTCCTCGACGATGACGTTCCGTCCGTCGCTGGTGTAGCCGGCCACGCCCCACGGCCGCTTGGGCCCCGGATGGTCGTAGGTCGTGTCCACGAAGTCCGGCGCGCCGGCACCCAGCGCGGCCCAGGTGCCCTTCGCCAGATCGTACGCCTGGAACTTGTCGTCCTTCCAGTAGAGGAACGTGCGGCTGTCGGGAGAGATGCCCATCGCGCCTTGCGTCAGCTCACCTTCGAAGATGGGGGTCCGCTCGCCGGTAACCGTGTTCACGCGGTAGAAGTCGGCGCGGGCAGGCTTCCAGTCCGAGATGTAGGCGCGTGCGTCGCGCCCCACGGCCCAGCGGCCGTCCGTGGAGATCTCGAGGTCCCGCATGGTCGAGTCACTGAGCGCAACATAGACGCCTCGCTCGACGTCGAACGCCTCGGTGTACGCGAAGTTTCGATCCCGTTGCGCGCGGATCATCTGCGCCGATTGGATGTAGCGGTCGGCGGTGCGCCATACGTCCACGTCGGTGGTGGAGTCGGAGCTCTCCACCTTGACCGTGTCCTTGGCGGGCGTGTGTGGCTTGGCGCCAAGGAATACCCTGGCGTCGTCCTCACTCCAGCTCAGTGGTGACCGGTCGCTGATCACCCAGCCGTCGGGAAAGCCCACGGCCGTCGTGTCCAGGGTCGCCGCCGCCAGCTTCGGGTTCGCCATGGCGGCGCGCACGTCCGGAACAACGAGGAGCACGTTGTCGCGGTCCAGCATCTGGGGGACATCCGTGCCCTTGAGAACCGCGAGGCCCGTACCGGCATCATTCCACGCCATCCGAGCGTAGATGCGCGCATCGTTGTCGAGGGCCCTGGTGGCGCTGGTGGCGAGGTCGACGACGAAGAGCCCGTTCCCGTCCTTCACCTGGGCATCCACGGTGTAGGCCAGCATCGTCCCCGGGCGATTGAACGAGGCGTCGCCCGCGCTGCCCAGAAGCTGACTGCGCCCGGTGCCGAGCTCGTAGAGGATGGCGTCGGAGCCCCGGGCCGGCGGCGCTGACCCTCCTCCTCCACGTCCTCCGCCGAACCCCCCTCGCCCGACACCGCGACCGCCCCCGGCGGGCCGGTTACGCACGAGCACGAACGTGGAAGCCTGATTGAAGGTCGCCGACTGCATGTCGTGCCAGACCTGGGTCTTCCCGGTGGCCAGCTCCCTGAGCTCCATACGGTGCATCGGCGCTGATCCCGAACCACCTCCGCGCCCCCCCGCCGCCGGCGTCTGCGCACCCCCACCGCCCCGAGCGCCTCGGCCGTTCCGCGGCGGCAAGGAGTCCACCTGGTAGGCGATCCATCGACCGTCCGGTGAGAACACGCCGTTGTAGGCGTTCTCGATGGTCACGTCTTGATTCGTGCCCAGGTTCAGAATGTGCAGCTCGGGCTTCTCGTCCCTCTGCGCGACGTTGGTGAAGCGATAGACCCACGTCACCCATTTCCCGTCGCTGGAGATGCCCTCGTTCTCCACGGTTCGCCATCTCGAATAGTCTCCCACCTCGAGCACCTTCTTGGCCGAATCGGCGGAAGAAGGAACCCCGGCGGCATCGTGCGACGAGGGGGCGGCCTGGACTGCGGAGCGCGGCGTCAGGGCCCGGGCGGGCAACGGCGTGGCCGCCGCGGCGACCAGGAATACTGCGAGGAGAATGGGTAGAAAGCGGAGGCGCGTGAGCGCCGTGGAAACACGAATAGTGGCCATGGTAGACAGTCCGGTTCTCGACGTCCGTGAGGAGCCGCCAAGATAGGACCCGATCCCCCGGCGGGCGACGGGGTGCCTCGAGGAAAGGCCCGGCGGGAATCGAGAACGCGTACGTGGAGCTCGGCGCGCACCTCCCACCAGGGCAGATTCTACGCCTGTCGTATTGGCGAGGGCAGCAGCATCGCCTATTGTGTGGGGCCCTCCCGCTCTTCAGAGCTCCGCGCCCCTGCCCGCGGCAACCGTGATCATTCTCTTTTCCCTGGAGGATCACCCCATGAGCCACCGGCTACTGATGCCGTGGATCACGCCCCGAGGCCTCGGCCGCGTCGGATGGACGCTCGTGTTGGCGCTCCTGGCCGCCCCGGCGGCGGCGCACGCGCAACCAAGGCCCACGCGTCCCGATGCTCCCCGGCACTTCGCCATCACCGGCGCCCGCATCGTCACCGGCGCGGGACAGGTCATCACCGACGTGACAGTGTTCCTGGACAACGGCGTCATCACCGCGGTGGGGCGCAACGTTCGCGTGCCCGAAGGCGCGTGGATCGTGGACGCGACAGGAAAGACCGTGTACCCGGGCCTTATCGACGCCTTGACCGATCTGGGACACCCCCCGGCACGTAGCGCGCGGCCGGCGGCCTCGCCCATGGGCCCCTTCGGCCCGCAGGCACAGATCGATCCGTCGAACTACTCGTGGGGGCCGGAAGACCGTCCGGGGACGCACAGCGCCACCACTGCCGCCGACGGCATCGACAAGGCGGACGCGCGCATCGGCCAGTGGCGTAACGCCGGGTTCACCACCGTTGTGTCGACCCTGGACGACGGCCTGGTGACGGGGCAGGCCGCAATCCTGGACCTCGGTGACTACGAGCGGGGCCGGGGCATGGTGGTGGCTACCCCCGTGGCCATGCGCCTCAAGCTCCAGGACCGCACCTACATGGGGTACCCCCAGTCCCTCATGGGCAGCTTCGCCTACCTGAAGCAGCTCTACCTGGACGCCCAGTACTACGACCGGGCCTGGAAGGCGTACGAGGCCGACCCCAAGGGCAAGGAGCGCCCGGAGTGGGACGGTACCCTGGAGCCCATCCGGGACCAGTTGGGCAGCCAGTATCCGGTGCTCTTTCCCGCCGCCGACCGGAAGGAGATCCTCCGGGCCATCGCGACAGCCAAGGTCATGGGGGTGAAGCCCATCGTCTACGGTGCCCAATCGGCATACCAGGCCGCAGACGTCCTCAAGGAGGCCGCCACTCCGGTGGTGGTGAGCCTCGACTGGCCCACCCCTCCGCGGAACGGCGATCCCGAGGCCACGCCCGCCCTGGAGACGCTGCGGTTCTGGGACCGGGCGCCTACGACGCCGGCCGAGCTCCAGAAGGCGGGTGTGGTCTTCGCGTTCAGCTCGGGGGGCATCACCTCCGCTTCCGACATCCTGGGCAACGCCCGCAAGGCGGTGGCTTTGGGGCTGTCGAAGGACGCAGCGCTGCAGGCGTTCACCATGACGCCGGCGCGGATGATGGGCGTATCCGACCGGTTGGGCTCCGTAGAGGTGGGCAAGATCGCCAACCTGGTGGTGGCAACCGGGGACCTCTTCGACGAGGGCACCCGCATCGAGACCGTGTTCGTCGACGGTGACCGGTTCGACGTACCGGAGGAGACCGCCGCCACGCGTGGCCCCCGTGGTCAGCGAGGCGCGGGCGCAGACTCCGCCAAGGCGGCAACCACTCCGGTGGAGATGACGGCCAACACCGGGCCCTACCGTTCCGATGCCGTGACCCTGATACGGAATGCCACGGTCATGACCGCGTCACACGGCGACCTAACCAACGCCGACGTGCTCATGCGGAACGGAAAGATCGCCGCGGTGGGCGCGGATCTGCAGGCGCCGAACGGAGCCCACGTGGTGGACGGCACCGGCAAGTACGTGACGCCGGGAATCATCGACTCCCACTCGCACATCGCCGCGGACGCCATCAACGAGGGCTCGGTGAACGTGTCCTCCATGGTCACCATCCGCGACGTGATCAACCCGGGCGACCCCAGTGTCTACCGGGCGTTGGCCGGTGGCGTGACCATCGCCAACGTCTACCACGGCTCGGCCAACCCCATCGGCGGCGGCAACGCCGTGTTGAAGCTCCGTTGGGGGTCGGACGCGTTCGACATGCTCATGGCGGGAACCCAGGAGGACATCAAGTTCGCCCTGGGTGAGAACGTGAAGCGGGACCGCAACCCCGACCGCTACCCCGCCACGCGCATGGGCGCGCAGGACGTCATCCGTCAGGCGTTCCTCCAGGCCGACGCGTATCGGCAGGTCTGGGATGCCTGGAACGCCGGTGACCACAAGGGCGTGGAGCCCCGCAGGGATCTCACCCTGGAGCCGCTGGCGGATATCCTTCGTGGCAAGCGCTGGATGCACGTGCATGCGTATCGCGCCGACGAGATGCTCCAGGTCATGCGCCTGTCCGAGGAGTTCAACGCACACGTCCGCTCCTTCGAGCACGGTCTCGAGGGATACAAGATCGCGGACGAGCTGGCCGCCCACGGGGCGGGCGTCTCCACCTTCTCCGACTGGTGGGCCTACAAGGTCGAGGCCTACGACGCCATCCCGTACAACGCCGCGTTGATGGAGGAGCGGGGCGTGTTGGTGTCCATCAACTCCGACTCGGAGGAGGAGATGCGCCACCTGAATCAGGAGGCGGCGAAAGCCATGAAGTGGGGAGGGATGTCCGAGGACAACGCGCTGAACCTCGTCACCATCAATCCCGCGAAGCAGTTGGGCATCGACGACCGCACCGGCTCCCTGGACGTGGGCAAGGACGCGGACGTGGTGGTCTGGGATGGCAACCCGCTGAGCATGTTCTCCAAGCCGCTCCAGACGTACGTGGACGGCGTCCTCTACTTCGACCGGGACCTGGACCGGGAGCGTCAGGCCGCGTTGGAGAAGGAGAAGGCGGCGCTGCTCGAACGGTACGGTGGCCAGAGGGGCGATAGCCGCGCGGCTCCCGACCGTGTTGCCCCTCGCGCAGGCAAGGAGGTGATCCGATGAAGCGCACGAGCAGCATGATCCGCGGGGCCGTCGGGGCGCTGGGCGTCCTTCTCGCCATCCTGCTCCTGGCGACCGTCGCTCAGGCACAGACCTACGCCATCACGGGCGGAACCATCCACACCCTGGCCGGCCGAACGTTCGTGGGAACGGTGGTGGTGCGTGACGGGCGCATCGTGGAGGCGGGGCCCGACGTCCAGGCTCCGGCGGGAGCCGAGGTCGTGGACGCGACGGGCAAGCACGTCTACCCCGGCATGTTCGACGCCGGGAGCGAGATCGGACTCACCGAGGTCGGCGCGGTGGACGTGACCAACGACTCCCAGGAGCAGGGAGACTTCAAGCCTCACCTCCAGACCGCAACGGCCATCCATCCGGCTACCGAGCACATCCCGGTGGCCCGGGCGAACGGGATCACGCACACCATGGCTCTGCCGCAGGGCGGCATCATCGCTGGCCAGGCCTCGCTCATCGGGCTGGACGGCTGGACCGTGGAAGAGATGGACATCGATCCCGGCGCCGCCATGGTCATCAACTTCCCCAGCCTGCGGGCGCGGGGGCGGGGGTACGGTGGCTTCGGCGGCGCCTCCCAGAGATCCTTCGCCGACACGGAGAGGCGGTACCAGGAGCAGGTGGCCAGCCTCGACGAGTGGATGGAAGGAGGCCGCATGTACGCCAAGGCCAGAGCCGCCGGCGAGGCAGGTCCGAACCTCGAGATGGAAGCCATGGCGAAGGTTGTGGACCGGGAGATGCCCGTGCTCCTCGCGGCCAACGGAGAGCGCGACATCCGCCACGCCGTGGAGTGGGCCGAGAAACAGAACATCCGCTACGTCATCACGGGCGGCAGCGAGGCGTGGAAGATCGCCGATTGGCTGGCGGAGCATCACGTGCAGATCATCCTGGGAGCGTCCCAGACCATGCCGGCGGGACCCGACGAGGAGTACGACGAGGCGTACGCCAACGCGGGCAAGCTCTACGCGGCCGGCGTGAAGATCGCCTTCGCCACCTTCAACTCCTCGGACGTGCGCACGCTTCCCTACGAAGCGGCCATGACCGTTCCCTACGGCCTCCCCCGGGAAGCCGCGCTGGAGGGTGTGATGAAGAACGCGGCGGAGATGCTGGGACTGGGTGATCGCATGGGCACCATCGAGCCCGGGAAGATCGCCAACCTCATCGTCACCGACGGCGATCCGCTGGAGATCCAGACCCAGGTCCTGGACCTGTTCATCCTCGGGCGGCAGGTGAGCACGGACAACAAGCACAAGGCGCTCTACGAGAAGTACCGCGCCCGCCCGAAGGAGAAGGTGATCTCGTAGTGCGCTGAGCCGGAGATCCGGCGAGCGCAGCAAGCGTTGCGGCGCCGCCGCGGCAAGGTAGGACAACGAGGAATAGAAGCAGATGAGACTCTCCCCCGGAGGAGCCCCTGTCAGGGCCCCTCCGGGGGAGGTGGGCCTGGGCCGCCAGCCCTCTGGTTCTCCTGGTCTACCGGCAGACCACCCGGACAGCGTTGGAGTGGGCCACCGGGAACTTCCCGTCATCCAACGCCGTCGACACGCTCCAGGCGTTGCCGTTCGTCCCGTAGCCGAAGCCCGCCGTGGTGACGACGAGATTCTGCCCCGGGTCGTACACGTAGTCGCTGTTCATTCCGAAGAGGTAGTCCACCGCCAACTCGACGTAGACAGCCTGCCCGGCCAGGTCGGCCTGGTAGCTCGTGGAGAAGGGCGCCGTAAATGCGACACCCTTGGTGTCGTTGAAGGTCTTGCGAGACGACACGAAGATGGGCTCGGAGCCCTTCTGGCCATCGACCTCCGGGAAGACCAGCACGTGGGTCTCGGCCCAGTCGTAGGCGCCAGGGGCGTCCGCCCCGAAGCGCAGAGTGCCATCGAGATCGAACCCCGCGACGGCGACTCGCCGCTTGTCCTTGCCGCTCCCGACGGTGGTGGTCGTCATCGCGCAGCTGACGTTGTCGATGGACAGCTGGTCTACATGGAGGTTCTCGGTGCTCGAGGCTCCATGGGAGATGGCGAAGGAGCTGACGTTGTCGAACGTGTCCTCCGTGCCGTTGCCGTCGTGATACCACACGCTCGTTACGTTCATGCCCGTCCGCTCCAGGGTATTCCCACCCACGACCACCCCGTGGGGAGTGAACAGCCGCTGGCTCTGGGTGCCGTCCGTGGATTCGATGACCGCGCCGAGGATGAATGCGATGGGGTCGCCCCCCGACCCGTCGAAGTCGGTGGTCGGGAAGTCCTTGAAATGGACCCGAGAGTATTCCGAGCCATCGAAGGTGATCTCACGCTCTCCGTGGTAACAGATGTCCCTGTGCCCCAGGGTCTGTCTCTCGATATCCCGGTATTCGACATCACCGGGAGCCTGAAACGTCCAGGAGTTGACCTCGAAGTGTTCGTCTTGGTCCACAAGGCCGTTGAAGAAGTAGTCGTATGCGGGAAGGACCCCCATCTTTTGGAACGTCCCCGACATCACGATGTGAACGCACTGATCGTCACCCGTCGTGTAGACCCAGAACTCCTGCAATTCCGGCTCCGTCGACGGGCTGGGCTTGGTGTGTCCGCCTCCCTTCGCCATCTGTGGATCCGGGGGCGTGACCGGGCTGTTCCGCTCCCCGCAGCTGGCCGCCGCCACGAGCAGGCCGAGGGCGAGGACACCGAGGCTGGAGCGCTTGCCGAACATGACGGCCTCCGTAGGAACATGATGGAACCGTGGATCCGGCCATCTTGTTCGGGCGCCGTCAAACGAGCGTCAAACAGGGACTGTTCCGCAACGCGGCTACGCTTCTTCGCCTCTATTCGCCGCGCAACGCCTCCACCGGACTCACGCCCACCGCACGCAGGGCCGGCAGGAAAGCCGCCGCCGTAGCCGCTCCCAGAAGCACGATCGCCGAGCCGCCGAGGGCAACGGGATCGGCGGGCGAGACTCCGAAGAGCATCCCCCTCAGGGTAGTGGACGCGATGACTCCCCCGGCCACACCGAAGACGATCCCGACTCCCACCAGCTTCAAGCCTTCGAGCATGACCATACGCAGCACGGCTCCGCGATCGGCGCCTACCGCCATCCGGATGCCGATCTCCTGGCGTCGCAGAGTGACCAGGTATGCCAGGACTCCGTAGAGCCCCACGGCGGCCAGGATGAGTCCGACCACGGCGAAGACGCTCACCAACCCGGTGCGGAAGCGCGGCTGGGAGAGCGTCCCGTCGATGCGTGCATCCATGGCCTGCACGTCGGAGAGCGTGATGTCCGGGTCTTCCTCCCGCAACTCCCCACGCAGAGCGGACGCCACAGAAAGGGGATCCGACCCTGCGGTGCGGATCGCCATCCTCATGCCGGATTGGGGAAACTGGTCGGTGGAGACGAAGAACGCGGGCCGGCCTTCCTCTCCGACGCCGGCTTCGTCCACCTTTGCCGATACGCCCACCACCCGGAACGGTTGGCCCCACAGCATGACGTCTTGCCCGATGGGATCCTCGCCGGGAAAGAGCGTCGAAGCCAACGTCTCGCTCAGGATCATCACGGGGTCGGATCCGGGCATGTCGTCCGCCTGGAACGCGCGGCCAGCCAGCATCGGGATGCCCAGAACCTCGAAGTAGTCACGGCTGACGAACTTCCGTCGTCCTGGCACGGAAGCCTGGTCCGCGTCCCCCGCAGCTCCCGGCCGGGAGAGCCCGTTCCAGGGCCCGGCTCCGGGGGTGACGGGGAGCCAGTCCGCGACGGCGACGCCCTTCACTCCCGGAATCGCCTCGATCCTCTGCATCGTCTGGTCCCAGGCCACGCCCCACTCCTGCCGTGACGCGTACTTGTACACGGGCAGCTCGATCCGGGCGGTGAGAAGGGAACCGACCTGGAAGCCGGGATCCACCCGCCCCAGAGATGTGAGGCTCCGCACCAGCATCCCGGAGGTGACCAGCAGCGTCATCGACAGCGCCACCTGCGTTACCACCAGCGCCGATCGGGACCATCCACGGCGGCTCGCGCCTCCCCGGGTCGAGCCGAACCGAAGGGCGTCGGCGAGGTCGAAGCCGGCTCCGCGCAGGGCCGGTACGACCCCGAATAGCGGTACGGTCAGGAGCGATACGAAGAGAGCGAAGGAGAGCACTGTGGGGTCCACGCCGATCTCGCTGAGCCGGGGGATGGAAGCCGGCCCCGCCGACCGTAGCACCCGGCCGCCCACGACGGCGATCCCGAGGCCCAGCGCCCCACCCACGAGCGCCAGCACGACATTCTCCACGATGAGCTGCCCGACGACCCGGGCTCTGCCGGCGCCCAGCGCGCGTCGGGTCGCCAGCTCGTGGGTCCGTGCGGTGGCCCGAACCAGCGCCAGGGACGCCACATTCGCACAGGCCACCAAGGGCACGAGGGCTACGATACCCAGCAGGAGAAGGAGCG
>JAJDNI010000081.1 GCA_022340755.1 Gemmatimonadota bacterium | reverse complement strand
GTGCGAATGATGCGGGCGGTGGCGGCGGGCGACAGGATGGTCGCCGTCGTTTGGGTCTGCGTTATCGCCATCGACCTCTCGTGCGTGGCGCCCGTTCGCGCCCAGACGTCCGGCGACTTCAACCTGGGAATCGATCACTTCGGCCTCGAGGCCGGGCTACCCGGCCTGTACATCACGGACATGTCCGTGACCGACGACGGCCGACTCTGGCTCAACGCCAGCGGCCAGCTGGTCTCCTTCGACGGCCTGGAGTTCGAGACCCACGACCTGGACCGTTTCCCGAGCGAGGACAAGACGCTCAGGGCGGTCGCCGGGGGCCGCGGCGACACCTTGTGGGTCGTCCTCGGTCAGGAGCTGTACGCGTACGTCGGGGGGCGGCCCTCGCCCAGGGCCCACTACGACGGCTTGATCCGTAAGGTCTGGCAGGACGATGCCGGCAGGATCTGGGCGTGGGACGACAAGGGCGCTTTGCGTCTCGGAGACGACGGGTTCGAGCGGGTCGTCCGCCTGGCGCCCGGCGGAGCCCGGGGCCTGGTCAACGGTGTGCGTCCCCCCGGGCGCACCGACCTCTGGCTGCACGACCCCGAGCCCGGCTCCCTTCGCCGCATCAACGCTCAATGGGTGGTGGATCCCCTGCCCTTCCCCCAGGCCTGGCCGATCCCGTACCCCCCGGACCGCACCTTCCTCTCCCGGACGGGGGGGGGCCGCACCGAGGTCACCCACCTGGACGGCACGCCCATCACGAGCATCCCACGGGATGCCGGCGACTGGCCGTTCCTCCTCGACACTAGAGGCCTCGTGTGGAGCTGGACGCGGGGCGCGGTCCATGCTGTCGGTCCCGCCGGCGATCTGGTGGCCTCGCTTCCCCTCGCGCCCGGCGAGCGGGCGGGCTCCGTGGTGGAGGACGCCGAAGGTGACGTCTGGCTGGGCACGATGCTCCACGGCGTTTACCGGATCCACCCGAGGCCCGTGCGCGTGGTGGGTGCCGCCCTGGGTCTGACCGACGGCGAGGTGCTGCGGGTGTCGGCCGGCCCCGGCGGGAGCGTCCTCGCCCTGGACCAGCAGGAGCGCGTATACCGCATCGGGCCCGACGGAGCCCGCGTCATCTTCGACCCGTCGCCCCCCGACCTTCGGGCCTTCGCCGCGTTGACGGACCGGCGTGGTACGACGTGGATCTCCGAGCGTCGACGTGACGGGGACCACCTGGTGGGTCGGACCGCCGCAGGAAGGACCATCGACATCCGAGCCGGAATCGCCACGCGCATCGTGGAGTCACCAGCCGAGGATGGCGTCCTCTGGTTGACGGGCGCGATCCTCCGGGTACGGCCGTACGCCCCCGGGGGCCCCGTGGTCGAGGGGCCCTTCCTGAAGGCGAGTGGAGAGATCAGGGATCTCCTGGTCGATCCGGAAGGCGTCGCGTGGGCCGTCGGGGCCTGGGGTCTGGCGCGGATCGGCCCGGACGGCGTGAAGGAGTTCCTGGTCGAGGACGGCTTCCCCACCAACGGGAGGTCGATCCATCGAAGCGCCGACGGCACCATCTGGATCGGTCGCTACTCCGGGGGAATCGTCCGCTATCGGGATGGGAAGTTCGGGGTCGTGCGGGCCGCGAACGGCCTCTGGGACGATGGGGTCTCATCGATCCTCGAAGACGACGACGGCAACCTGTGGATGGGCAGCAACCGGGGCGTGCACCGAGTGGCACGACGGGAGCTGGACGCCTTTCTCGACGGAAAGGTGGATCGGGTGCACGGCCGCGGCTACGGCGCCGATGCGGGATTCCTGAACGCCGAGGCCAGCGGATGGGAAGCGTATCGGAGCCCCGACGGACGCATGTGGTTCCCCACCTTCGGCGGCGTCGCGGTCATCGATCCCAAGGAGGCCCTGGCACAGGAGCAGATGCCTCCCGGCGTGCGTATCCGAAGTGTTCGCGCGGGATCGGATCTCCTGGAGGGCGACGCGGCGCTGACGCTCCCACGTGGCCAGCGCCGCATCGACGTGGCCTACGGCGCCATCCTCCTCTCAGGTCAGGAAGGGGTCCGCTACGAGACCCTCCTGGACGGCGTGGACCACGACTGGGTCGACGAGGGTGCCCAGCGGCAGGTGACGTACGGGAACCTCCCCCCCGGGAGGCACGTGTTCCGCGTCCGAGCCGTGAGTGGCGCGGGCATGCAGAGCCGTGAAGACGCCTCCGTGGCCCTTACGGTGCCCCCGTACTTCTACGAGACCGGGAGCTTCATCTTCCTCATGACGCTGCTCGCGGCCGGAGCGCTCTGGCTCGTCTACCACCTGCGCGTACGGCAGCTCCGTCTCCGCGAAGCGACGCTCCAGCGGCTCGTGAACGATCGCACCCGCGATCTCGCTCGCGCGCAGGAGGAGACGGAAACGGCGCTGGTCACCGTCGAGACCCAGGCGAAGGAGCTCCGGTCGCTGGACGAAGCCAAGTCGCGCTTCTTCGCCAACGTGAGCCACGAGCTGCGCACACCTCTCACCCTGGTCCAGGGCCCGCTCCAGGACGTCATGGACGGACGGCTGGGTCCCACCCCCGACGCCGTTCGCGAGCAAGTTGCGACGGTGCTGGCCAGCAGCAGCCGTCTGGGCGAGTTGGTGGAGCAGCTCCTGGACGTGGCCCGCCTCGAGTCCGGCGAGATGCGTCTCCATGTGCAGCGCCAGGACCTGAAGCCCCTCCTGGAGCGCCTCGCGGCTTCTTTCGGCGCCCTCGCGCGCCGCCAGGAAATCGAATTTCAGGCGAGTCTTCCCGAGGGCGCGGTGCACGCCACCGTGGACGCGGATCAGATGGAGAAGGTGTACGGGAACCTGCTCGTGAACGCCTTCAAGTTCACACCCGAAGGCGGTCGGGTGCGCTTCGCGGTTGAGCTGACCGAGGGGAGCGATGGGGAGCAGCTGGCTGTGGCGGTGGAGGACAGCGGACCGGGGATCCCCGAGGAGGAGCAGAAGCGGATCTTCGAGCGGTTTCATCAAGTGGACGACTCTTCCCGGCGCGTCCACGGCGGCGCCGGTCTGGGGCTCGCCCTGGTGAAGGAGATCGCCGAGCTCCACGGGGGCACCGTGGAGGTGTGGTCGCAGCCGGGCCGGGGGAGCCGGTTCACGGTGCGGGTGCCGACCGGCGTCGGAGCAGAGGGCGCCGACGTCGAGGGGCACGCCGGCTCATCACCGGCGCAGGCCAGGACCGAGAGCCCGGCGGCGCGGGTCGCCTCGGCGGGCACGGGTCAGAAGGCAGCGTCGAGCCCGACACCGACCGTTCCGGCGGACGCTGGCCAAAAGCTCGCTTCCACGACTCTACCCGCCGAGCCCTCCCCCCCACGTACGGCGGCCGGAACCACCTTCGCCCAGGCGGACGACACCGAGCGCCCCACGGTGCTCGTGGTCGAAGATCACGACGAGCTGAGGGCGTACCTGCGCCGTCACCTGGAGGATCACTACCGTGTGGTGGAGGCCAGGAATGGACACGAGGGTCTCGCCCAAGCCCGTCGTGCCGTCCCCGACCTCATCCTGTGCGACATCATGATGCCCGAGATGGACGGCGAGGAGCTGTGTCGGGCGGTGCGGGCCGACTCGGAGCTGTCTTTCCTTCCCGTGATCATGGTCACCGCCCGGGCATCCCGGCAAAGCCGCCTCTCGTCCCTGGAGGGAGGAGCCGACGACTACCTGGTGAAGCCCTTCGACCCCCAGGAGCTTCGGCTCAGGATCGGGAACCTCCTGGCGTCCCGCCGGCGGTTGGCCGAGCGTCTCCGAGAAGAAGGAAGGTCGTTGCCCTTCGTCCCCCTCGAGCTACCCGACGCCTCACCGCACGACGACTTCGCCACACGCCTGGACGCCGTGCTGCGCGAGCGCATGGGGGACGAGGACCTCGACGTGGACGACATGGCCAAAGCCCTCGCCATGAGCCGGTCGACCCTCTACCGGCAGGCCGACGACGCCCTGGGAACGTCGCCCATGGAGCTCCTCTGGGAGTTCCGACTCAAGCACGCCGCACACTGGCTTCAGGAGACCGACGCCACCGTGAGCGAAGTCGCCTACGCGTGTGGCTTCAAGACCGTCCCCCACTTCACGCGCCGGTTCAAGGCGCGGTTCGGCACGACTCCTGCGGCGTATCGCAGCGGAGGGGAATAGGCGCGTCGGTCGGGGACTCCTGATCGCAACCGACGGGTGATCCCAGGAACCGACGGCCAACCCCCAGACCGCAATC
>JAJDNI010000057.1 GCA_022340755.1 Gemmatimonadota bacterium | reverse complement strand
CGACCCCCATACCGTTGGACGGCACCGGCACAATCCTGCCCAGAGAAGCCTGCATCACCGATGCAGAACCGAGCACTCTCCACTCTGGGAGGATGACCGTGCGACACCGAAATATGCTGGGCATTTTCGCCATCCTCGGCGCCACAGCTTGCGCTTCCCAACCCGCGGCCGAGCGCTCACCGCTCGAGGGAGCGTGGCGCTTTTCCGGACTCGAGACGGTATCGGCGAGCGGTGACGTGACCGAGACGCCCGTCTACGAGAATCTGCTGCTCTTCACCGGCCACCATTACAGTCTGGCCTTCAGCCGAGGGGAGACGAAGAGTCCCCCGTTTGCCGATACGTGGGTCCCGAATGACGAGGAGGCTGTTGCTCGCCTTGCAGCGATCGTCGTGAATACCGGTACCTACGAAGTGGCTGGGACCAACGTCACCACGACGCCTGTGTTCGCGATCGTACCCTCGTACATCGGCGGTCGCGCAGACTTCGAGTTCTCTATATCCGGCGACACGCTGACCATGACGCTGCTGCGCGTGGCATCCGTGGACGGAGTCCCGCTTCCAGCTATGGCCGAAGGCGCACACGACGTGTACACGCTGGTACGAGTCGAGTGACCCGATCACTTCCTGAACGCAACCGACAGCGCCGCAGGCTACGCGACTCGACTCGAGCTGTTAGTCTACGCCCACTGCGTTCCCGACCTCTCCATACATCTGAGCCGGGCCCAGCGCCGCGGGGAACCGGGACCGGAGAAGGGCGCGGGTCTCGTAGCAGAGGTGGCAGGCGTCCGCGTACGTGTCCGCCATGGGGATTCCGTGCCTCCGTGCCAGCTCCACCGGGCCACCGACCAGCAGCGGTCCCGCGATGGGATGGGCGTCCGGGTCCCACGCCTCGCAGATTGCCCGGAGCGGCGAGTCGAACAGGTTCCCCATCACGATCCCCTGACAAATGTGAAGGTTGCCGAAAGGATCGAGGTGGACGCGCCCCGGCTCGCGGAGATCCTCATACGGGCACTCCGTCATCTCCGAGGCGGGCCGCTTCCGTGCCGCCGGGGCGAGCTTGACCGCCGCGCGGCCGCGGTACATCACTCCCGACTCGCCCTCAGGGAGCTGACCGATTGCGCGCTCGGCCGCTTCCTCCCCCGCGATTTCGATGGTCCCGAAGGGAATGCCGAGCTTCCGGGCGGCCTGCTCCGCGCAACGCACGCGACGCACCTGCTCGTCATCACCGTGAAAGCGGTCGCAACTCAGCGAGAGGTCGTCCACCAATCCCCGGAAGTCGCGTAGCCACTCCTCCGCGTCCTCGGGCGTGGTCGCCCAGTAAGCGTTGGAGACGACCCCGACTTTGAAGCCCATCTCCGCGGCGCGTCGTACGCCGAACCGGAGCACCGCGTGGTAGAGGAACGGCTCCCCGCCCTCGAAGTAGATCCACTCGACGGTCCCGGCGTTCCAGGCCTGGCGCAGGACATCGTCCACCTGCGGTACGGTCAGGGTCCCCGTGCGGAACGGACCCGACCACACGAAGCAATGGTCGCACTCGAAGTTGCACTCGTACGTCAGCAGGATGTGAAGGCCGGTGAGCTTCATGGTCGCGTCCCCCCGCGTGGTTCAAGCCAATCTTGCTCAGGCGGAGCGCCGGGGTCAAAGTGGGCCGAGGGACTCATGAGCAGCTGCCGTACGTCCCACAACACGAGATGAGTGGAATCACATGGCCCTGGTAGTCCGGAACCAGTCGGAAGTGTGGCGGGGATATCGAGCCCTCAGAAGGACATGGGCCGCGCTCTGGATCGGCGTCATTCCTTTCGTACTCGTCTTGGCGGAGCTACTCGAAGTGCCCAGCCGGGCGCTCGGCCTTCTCATCCTCGCGTACTGCTTCGCCGTGGCCGTTGTCTCCATCCGTGTCAGAGCGTGGCGATGCCCTCGCTGTGGCAAGCCGTTTGCACAGCGCAGATGGAAGATGGCCTCGTTGTGGGACCTGTTCCCCAATCGTCCCTGCAAGCACTGCGGACTGGTCGAAGGAAGCGACTCCTGGGAGGAATCGTAGTCGGCGTGGACCCAGGAGCGCCGAGGCAGCGGCGGGGCCACGCTTTGTGCGCGAGATGGGACGAAACTCTGTTCGCGTTCTCGGACGGTCTGTATAGTGTGGCCCCATGGATCCGGCTCCGAATCGCCTCAGCGCGGCCCTCGAGGGTCGCTACACCATCGGTGCGCCCATCGGCGCCGGTGGCATGGCGACGGTGTACCGTGCCGACGACCAGAGGCACGGGCGGGAGGTCGCCCTCAAGGTGCTTCGGCCAGAGCTGTCGGAAGCCCTCGGGCGCGAGCGCTTCCTCCGCGAGATCCACCTGGCCGCCAGCCTGACGCATCCGCACATCCTTCCCCTTCACGACTCGGGGGACGCCGACGGGGTGCTCTGGTTCACCATGCCGCTCATGCAGGGCGACACGCTGCGGGACCGACTGGACCGCGAACCGAGGCTGCCGGTCGACGAGGCGGTCCGGATTCTCGGTGAGGTGGCCGACGCGCTCGACTACGCGCATCGACACGGGATCGTCCACCGGGACATCAAGCCGGAGAACATCCTGCTGCACGAGGGGCACGCCATTGTCGCCGACTTCGGCATTGGCAAGGCGGTGGACGCGGCCTCGTCCGAGTCGAACACGTTCACCCAGATCGGCGTCACCGTGGGCACGCCCACGTACATGAGTCCCGAGCAGGCAGCGGGCGAGCCCATCGACGGGAAGAGCGACCTCTTCGCGCTGGGGTGCCTGGGATTCGAGATGCTCACCGGAGAGGCCGCGTTCTCCGGCTCCACGGTCCAGGCGACCATTGCACGTCGCTTCGTGCACACGCCACCGCCCGTCTCGTCGCTACGTCCCGGGGTGCCGGAGGCGGTCTCCCGAATCCTCGAGAAGCTGATGGCCAAGGCGGCCGACGAGCGTACGGCGACCGGCGGGCACGTGGTGGCCGCGCTCCGCTCCGAGAGCTCGACCTCGACCGCCGGGTCGACGGTCGCTCCCCATACCGACCGCTCGGTGGTCGTGCTGCCCTTCGAGAATCTAAGCCCTGACCCGGAGAATGAGTACTTCAGCGACGGGCTCACCGAGGAGACCATCACCGCTCTGTCGCGGGTGAAGGCCCTGCGGGTCGTTCCCCGAACGTCGGCGATGCAATACAAAGGCACGAGCAGGAGCCTGCGGGAGATCGGGGAAGAGCTAGGGGTGGCCTCGGCATTGACCGGTAGCGTGCGCAAGGCCGGGAGCGCGCTTCGCATCAGCGCACAGCTCGTCGATGTGCGTACCGACCACCCGGCCTGGGCAGAGACGTTCAGCGGTACCATGGATGACGTCTTCGACGTCCAGGAGCGTGTCGCCCGATCCATCGTCGGCGCACTGGACGTGGTGCTCTCCCCGAGCGAGAGCGCGCGACTGGCCGAGAGGCCCATCCGGGACGCGCGCGCGTTCGAGCTCTACCTGAAGGCCCGAGAGGTCCTCGCCGGTTACGACGTCGCCCGCGCGAAGCCGCTCATCGACCGCGCCGTGGAGCTCGAAGGAGAGGTTCCGGCGCTGCGGGCACTGCGGGCCATGATGTCGATTATGCTCCTGCGCACGGGGGCATCGCGTGACGACGCATTGATGGACGAGATCGAGCGAGAGGCCCGTGGCTTGATCGAGGCGGAGCCCGATCAGGCATTCGGCCACGCGATCCTGGGCTTCCTCGGATACGAGCGCGGCGATCTCGTCACGGCGGCGCGCTCCCTGCGGCGAGCCATGGAGCTGGACCCCGCCGACGGGGACGTGCACTTCTTTCATGGGATCGCCCTCAACGCTGCCGGGGACACGGATCCGCGGCCGGGCCTGGAATGGGTCGCGCGCGATCCGCTCTCTCCGCTGGCCCACGTCCTCGTCGGGTCGAACAGCTGGTTCCGGGGCCGTCCGTTGGAAGGGCTGCCGGCGATGGAAGAAGCGGTGAGACTGGCGCCGATGGGGCTCATCTTCCACTGGGGGTTGGGCTACCACTACGCGCTGCTCGGACGATTCACCGACGCGGAGCGAGAGGGTGCCTGGCTCGCCGGGCACGCGGCGGAGCTCCCGTACACGGCGCAGCTCCGGGCCCTCGTGGCGGCCGTGGCCGGCCGCCGGGACGAAGCGCTGGAGCTGTTGTCCCACGTGGACCAGCTCTCCCTGGACGGGCACCACACGGGCCATCTCGCCGAGTCCTACGCGATGGCCGGCGAGCACGATCGCGCCGTCGCGTTGCTCGATCGTGCCGTGACCCTGGGCTTCTATCCGCATGACTACCTCGCCCGGCTGAGTCCGTTTTACGAACCTCTTCGAGGACGTGAGGACTTCGCCGGGGTACTCGACCGCGCTGCCCAACGCGTAGCCGCGTTCAAGGCGTAGAGGCCCGGTCCGAAGGCGCGCGTCCCAGCCAAGGTCTGCCGTGCCGGCGGTCCAGGGGCTCCTGCCGCCGGGCCGGCAAACGGACCGTGGCGCTCGAGTCTTGCAGCATGGGCGTCCCGGTTCGCATCATGCGCCTGCACCAGAACCCCAAAGTCGTCAGACCGCGAGAGGTCAAGGCGGACCATGGCTCGCCTCGCCATATTCATCGCGCTTTCCGTGCCGATCATCTGGGTCTCGAGACGGTCCCTGTCCCACCCGAGGTCGCATGGCTTCCCGCGTTTCTTCGCGTTCGAAGCCGTACTCGCCCTGCTCATCCTGACCGTCCCGTATTGGCTCCGGGAGCCTTTCAGGGCGCCCCAACTCGCCTCTTGGGTCTTCCTGTGTGTGTCCGGGCTCTTCGTCGCTTGGGGTTTCGTGCTGCTCCGTCGCCTGGGAGGGTTTCGACCTTCAGCGGAGATGACACCTGAGTACGGATGGGAGGAAACCGGTCGACTCGTCACCGCCGGCGTCTACCGGTACATCCGTCACCCCATGTACAGCTCGGTCTTCTTTCTGGCCTGGGGAGCGCTCCTGAAGCGTGTTACGATCGGCACGCTCGCGCTCGGTGCCGTGGCCACCTTGTCACTGATCGTGACGGCGAAGAGCGAGGAGGCCGAGAACCTGAAGCGGTTCGGGACCGAGTACCTCGAGTACATGAAACGCACGCATCGATTCGTGCCCTTTCTGTTTTGAGTCGCCAGGGGGTGAGGACGCGTTCCATGGAGCCGAACACTCCACCTGAGGAATTCGAGACCGAGCGGCTGCGACTGCGCCGCCCCGTCCTCTCCGACGCTGCGGAGATCTTCGAGCGCTGGACCCAGGACCCGGCGGTCAGCCGCTACCTCGTGTGGCGACCTCACGAGACGTTGGCGCAGGCCGAGCAACACATCGCGCGCTGCATCGCCTCCTGGGAAGACGGGACGGAGTTCGTCTGGCACATCGAGAACCTCGGCTCGGGGGCGCTCGTCGGCGCCTTGGCGTGTCGCCCCGGCCACCACGGCGTGAACCTGGGCTACCTGCTTGCGAGAGATTCATGGGGCGAGGGGTACATGGTGGAAGCTCTTCGCCCGCTCATCGAATACTGGCTGGCGCAGCCCGCGATCTACCGCGTGTGGGCGACATGCGACCCGGAGAACCGGGCATCAGCGCGAGTCCTCCAGAAGTCCGGCTTCGAGCTGGAGGGTGTGCTTCGGCGGTGGGAACGTCACCCCAACCTCGGCGACGAACCTCGAGATGCCCTCTGCTTCAGCAAGGTCCGCGATTAGAGGGAGGGAGGGGGAATCAGATGGACACGCTGGGCCTGCTTGTGCCGGTCGTGCGTGAAGTGAACGAGGGGGCCGTCCGCACTGTCGAGTGGGCTCGGCGGACGTATGGAGCGGCCTCCTAGACGACAGACTCCGGCGACGACACTCCAGGTCGTGGTCGACACCAACGAGCGACGATGATGGAAGACGAGGATCGGCCCGCTTCCACGGGCCCGACATCAGCAGGCCTGCCCGATGTGAGTGGGAAACAGACCAAGCTGCCGGCGCCGGAGGTACGGGAGGCTGCCATCCAACTGCTGTCGACGGCCTTCGCGGAGGACTACCTGTCGGCGGAGGAGTTCGAGAGGCGGGTGACGGAAGTGTACAAGGCCGCGAGCGAGAGCGCGGTGGCAGCGGTCACTGCGGACCTACCCGCCGCGACTGAATCGAAGCAGGTCGGCCCGGCTCGGGCGGTGTCCGCCAAGCTTTCATCGGTGCTGAGCAGCGTTGAGCGCGGCGGCAGGTTGGTCGTGCCCGCCGAGCTGCAGCTTCGGTCGACCCTGGGGAATATCGTGTTGGATCTCCGGCAGGCTCAGCTCCAGGAGGGGGTCACCGAGATTCGCGTGCGCGCGATCATGGGCAATATCGAGCTGCTCTTGCCGGAGGATCTGCGGGTGGAATGCCGCGGACGGGCGTTCGCCGGCCGCTTCGCCCACCGGGCCGTGGAAGTCCCAACCGCCCGGGAGCAAGGATCAGACCGGGTGGTCGTCCTCACCGGTTGGTCAGTCTTCGGTAGGGTCGAGGTCAGACATGTTTCGTCGCCTTCCGACGATCCCGGACCGACGCGCTCGCTTCCCTCCGGCTCGAGCTCCGAGTGAGAGGAGCGTGCCGAGTGGGCCGGCGGGTCCTGGCTCCGGTGGCAGTGTGAGATCCCCCTGAATGAGCCCCCCGCCCTGGCACGCCGATCGTCCGCTCACCCTCGGCACTGCACGTGCGGTCGTGCGCGCAGCCTTCCCCGAGGCTGCGGCCGACTCTCTCGAGTGGGTCGGTTCCGGCTGGGACTTCGATGCGTATCGAAGCTCGGACGATTGGCTGTTCCGTTTTCCGCGTCGGGCCGACGTGGTTTCCCTGTTCGAGCGGGAAGGTCCGATTCTGGAGCTCGCGCGCTCGGTTCTGCCTAGATCGGTATCGGTCCCGCTTGTAAGGGTGATGAGCCACGCAGTTCCGGAGTTCCCCTATCCCATCGCGGCGCATCCGTTGATTCCGGGTGTTCGCGCCGACGATATCTCGGATGCCCTGCGTTCTGCGTTGGCCGAGAGCCTCGGCGAGGCCCTGGGGACGATCCACTCGGTTCCGGAGGCGGTGGCTCGCACCGCCGGGCTTGCCGAGCTCGACCGAAGCGAGCCCGGACGCATTGACTGGTTCACTCGCGGCTTGGCCGGGGTGCGTGCGCTCAACGACCGCGACGGTACCCTGAACGAGGCGGTCGAATGGTTGTCCCAGGTCGATGACCCGCTACGGCGTCTCGATGCCCCGCTTCGAATGATCCACCACGACGTGTCGCCGGAACACCTCCTGGTCGACCCCGAGACGGGACGCCTCGTCGGAATCCTCGACTGGACGGACGCCATCCTGGGAGATCCCGCCCGTGATTTCGCACCGCTGGTACCGTTCGCCGGATGGGGCTTTGTGGATGACGTCCTCAGGCACTATCCCCTCGAGATCGATGAGGGCTTCAGACATCGTCTGGGCTTCATGGCGAGGCTCCTTCCTCTCATGTGGCTTGGACATGCATACGTGCACGATGAAGAAGTCGCTCCGCTCGTCGCTTGGGTGAAGAATTGCTTTGCTGAAGGGAGCACATCCTGACATGGAATCGATGTGAGATAGGGGGATGAGTCTGAGCTTGTCGAAGCGAGGACGGGGCTGTCTGCTCGGCCTGGCCACGGGTGATGCCGTCGGGACGACGGTCGAGTTCTCTTCCCGAGGGACCTTCCCGCCCGTCGTGGACATGGTCGGCGGAGGTCCGTTCCGGCTCGAGGCCGGCGAATGGACCGACGACACTTCCATGGCTCTCTGTCTCGGCACCAGCCTTGTCGAATGCCAGGGCTTCGACCCGGTGGACCAGCTGCGGCGATATGTGCGGTGGTATCGGGAGGGCTACCTGAGCTCCAACGGTCGGTGCTTCGACATCGGGAACACCGTACGCGGGGCACTCCACCGCTTCGAGGAGACGGGCGACCCGAATAGCGGCTCCACCGATGCGTGGACCGCGGGCAACGGTTCGATCATGCGGCTCGCACCGGCAGTGCTCTATTACCATCCGGATGCGGCTGCCGTCGACGAGTACGCGGGCTCGAGCTCGTTGACCACGCATGGAGCCGAGGAGGCGGTTTCGGCATGCCGCGTTCTCGGTGGGATCCTGGACAGACTCCTCTCCGGTGCGACAAAGACGGAAGCTGTCCTGAGCGTGCCCCCGGCGAGCTGGATGTCGGAGCGCATTCGCGAGGTCGCCGAAGGTACGTACGCCTCGAAATCCGTCGGGGAGATCAAAGGCTCCGGCTACTGTGTCGATTCACTCGAAGCAGCCCTCTGGTGCTTCCTTCGCACCGACGACTTCGAGTCCGCGACTCTCGCCGCGGCGAACCTCGGCGACGACGCCGATACTACCGCGGCCGTGTGCGGGCAACTCGCTGGAGCGCACTACGGAGAGGACGGCATTCCCGACCGATGGCTGAGCAAGCTCGCCATGCGAGCGGACATCGCTTCCCTGGCCGACAGGTTGGTGGACCACGCATGACGTTCTTCCTGCTCGTATTCGGATTGTCGCTACCGCTGTGGATCGTCGGCGGCCTTCTCCACGTCCAGTTGTTGCCCGGCGTCCCGTTGAGCTCCCTGATGGTCGTGTGCCCGGTGACTGCCGCCGTGCTGCTCTCCTGGAAGGACGATGGGCGCGACGGCGTCGTCCGCGTCCTGAGAAGGTCCCTGGACCTCTCGCGAATCGACCGGCGGCTCTGGTACGTGCCCACGTTTCTGCTGATGCCCGGCATCGCGATCGCGGCCTATGGGCTGATGCGTCTGCTACGAATGGAGCTCCCCGGTCCGCAGGTCGCGTGGGGGGCGGTCCCGGGAATGCTGGCAATGGTGATCCTTGCGGCGCTCGCCGAGGAGCTCGGCTGGTCCGGATACGCGACGGATCGGCTACAGAAGAACATGACCGCCCTCCAGGCTGCCGCACTCATCGGCGTAGTCACGGGCGTGTGGCATGTCGTGCCGCTTCTCGAGGTCGGCCGATCCGTCGGCTGGACGGCCTGGCAGGTACTGAATATCGGCGCCGCTCGCGTCCTGCTCGTCTGGGTCTACAACAACGCCGGCCACAGCGTCACGGCGGCGGCATTGTGCCATGCCAGCGTGAACGTCAGCTGGCAGCTTTTTCCGAACCAAGGATCACACTACGATCCGCGAGTTGTCGGCCTGATCACCGTTGCCGTGGCAATATTGGTGAGTGTGGTGTGGGGCCCGAAGACGATGACGAGACGCCGAGACACTCGACGAGCTGGTCTGGCTGCTTGATGCCGCCACCGTCCTGTTCAGGGGCTATCCGGTGCTCGCGGCATGGCGGTGGTCTCGTCCGATGAGATTCGTGATCGCGCTTGCCGTCAGGTGAGGGGAGGGGATCGTGGGCTGGAAGCTATGCATCGTCGGCACATTCCTCTTCGCGTGCGAAGCACAGGGCCAGGAGCCGCCGTGGCAAGGACTCTTCGGATACGACCAGGCGCATCTCCATGCGCTCGAGATCCGGGACTTCGGATATCCCTGGGTCCCGGTCGGGTTCGGGGCGGACACGGTCTGGATGCCCTTCGACACCGGAGACATGGTCGGCCTCACTGTCGATTCCGCCATCTTCGACCGTCTGGGTCTGCCCTGCTCCGAGCGGTGGAACCGAAGAGACTCCGCCGGGCGGTTGATCTCCACCGGATGCACGGCTCACGGCGCCAGCGTGGAGGTGTTCGGCGCGCACTATGATTCTCTTTCCGTCTTCGAGTTCTCGGATCCATCGCTTCCCGGACTCGTGGGCCCCGCGCAGCTCCCCGGCACCCGGTTCACCATCGACTACGGGAGACGATTGATCGCGACGGATTCCAACACGGTGGGTAACGTGGGCCCACCCTTCGAGGCATTCCCTCTTGTCCGCTCTCCGGGGGATCCGCTTCTCATCCTCACGTATGCCCAGCTCGAGGGGAGGGATGTCCTCGTCGAGATCGACACGGGAAAGAGCCGCACCACCATCGACCGCTCGCTCGTGGAAGCCCTGCGTCTGCCCGTCACGGAGCGGGGAGCGGAGGTCGGAAACGTCCGCCTGGGGTCCTGGAGCTGGACGGTGGGATCGGCCCGCGTCGTCGACACCGCGGGGATCAGCAAGGGTCTTCCCACCAGGATCGCCCTCGGCATCGGGTCCGACGTGCTGCGAAACTTCGTTCTCAGCGTGGACTACCGATCAAGCCAGCTCTGGCTGGCATCGAGGAACTGAGCGGCGAGCGCGGGAAGGCGCGAGGTCAATTCGTGCGGCCGACGTCGGCCGCCGGCGCTCCGCACCACCGGCGGCTCTAGGTTGCTGGCCGGTCACTGGTCCCGATGTCTTTGGAGATCAGCCACTGGCCGTCGAGCTTCCGCCAGATGGTGATGTACATGATCGTGTCGGCGTATGCCACGGCGTCGGCTGGCGCCCCGGGCCCCGGAGTGAGGGTGACGATGTTCTGACCCCTTTCAATGGCGATGGGGTCGCTCGCCTCCACCGAGGTGATCTTCGGCGCATACGTGAACGAGCCGGCGGCGAAGCCGGCACGCACCATGGAGGCGATGGCCGCGCGGCGTCCGTCTCCGCCTTCAGCCGCGCCGCGGTCTGCTCGGGTGTCTCGGGTGCGCGCGCGCATGCCGTCACCATGACAGCAGCCGCCACCAGGGTCCTGATACGCGTGAGCCGACCTCCGTTCGGAGAACGCGTGACATGAGCGTGGTCGAGCGCGTCGCCAGGGGCAGGATCGCTCGTAGACAGACGACTGTGTCCGCATTCCGGGCGGCCAGCGTTGCACCTGAAGGGCGAAGCTGGGGTCGCGCCTTCGGGGCCGCAACGGCGAGGAGGTGAGCCCCGCGAGCCGGATCACCTCTCTCCGCCAAGCAGTTCGCCTTCCTCTTCTTCCGTCAGGCCCACATCGGCCACTTCCCTACCGCCGTCCAGAAGCTCTCGGTCCTCCGCCATCCTCGCCACGGCCAGAGAGGCGGAAGCGGCGATCGCGCCTCCAACCGTGAAGGGGCCCACGAGCGCGATCGTGATCTGCCACAGAGGGACGTTGGGAGTGGCGAAGCCGATGGCAACCATGGCAGCCGGAATCAAGCTAACCAACAGGCCCCCCACCGCTCCCCACGCTGCGACTCTCGGGAGGGAAAGCTCATCGAATCTGCGCCGGCGCCCCGCAATCGAGAGCACCGCAGAGAAGGCCACACCCCCGACGAAGCCGGGGTACGCCAGCGCGGCGGGCCAGATGTCGACAGCCCTTCCGAGCGGGTTCGGCCAGATGTTGTGGATCAGCTCGATTCCCATCCCGGCAAGGAACCCTGCGAGTGCCCAGGTCAGGCCCATCCCCAGAGCACCCCGAAGCCGTCTGAGCCAGGTCTTCATCGCTCCCTCTCACGCCGGGTGAACCCCACACGATCGTTGCTGCACGAGGCAGCGGGGTCGTGACTTTGCTACGCAAAGTACACTAGACAGAAGTGGCGTCCAAGCGCATTGGCCCTATTTTGGGGCCGTGCCCGGGGATGCTCCGGAATCGTTGGAGTGTCTTCCGGTGATGAGTTCGACGGGCCTGAGCGAAAGGGGGGCGAGTGGGCGAGACGGCCTGGCTGGACCCGCCTCCACACCTCAGGGCGACGTACTCGGACCTCGAGTGGTCTATCGCGTATCAGTACGCGCAACACTCCGTCGTCTACCGCCTGTCCCGGGGCGATGTCCCCGAGCTCTTCGTGAAGTTGTCCCGAGAGGGGCACTATCCCACGCTTTCCGGCGAGGCCGAAAGGATGCGGTGGGCCGGCGCGACCGTACCGGTTCCCGGTGTCGTGCAACAGGGAAGCGACGGCTCGACCGCGTGGCTGGTGACGGCTCCTCGACCAGGTCGAGACGCCACCCATCCGGATGTGGTCGAGAATCCCGCCGCATTGACCCGAGTCCTCGCTCGGGGACTTCGCAGGTTTCACGACGCCCTCCCGGTGGATGACTGCCCTTTCGACTTCCGTCTGGACGCGTCTCTAGCACATGTCCGGGCGCGGCTGGCGTCCGGCCAGATCGACCAGGCTCGCGACTTCCATGACGAATTCGCTCACCTCACGCCGGCCACGGCGGTGCAGCTACTGGAATCGACCCGCCCTGAGTCCGAGGATCTGGTCGTGTGTCACGGCGACTACTGCCTGCCCAACGTCCTGATCGAAGCCGGGCAGGCGACGGGGTATCTCGACCTAGGCGAGCTGGGTGTCGCGGATCGATGGTGGGATCTCGCGACCGCCACATGGAGCCTGACCTGGAACCTGGGCCCGGGCTTCGAGGAGCTCTTCCTGGAGGAATATGGGGTCACCGTGGACGCGGATCGCGTGCGATTCTACCGTCTGCTCTATGACCTTGCTTCCTAGTGACGCACGCCGGCGTCCCGGGAGATTGAATCCGCGGCGGCCCGCGCCTGCGAAGTCTCGGGGACCCGACCCCGTGGGATCGGATCCCCGTCACGCCCCTCAACCGGACCGCCGGAAGCCACTCGGGGGGCGGCCTCCCGACGTCAGGTCCTGACGAGCTGGATGTAGGAATCCACGAGCTCGTCCTGAAGCCAGAAGTTCACCACGTCGCCGGGCCTCAGGTTCAACGCCCTCGTCTGGATGCCTTCCGGCTCCGTCCGAGGCGACCAAACCGGCTGGTTCGAGAACACCCTGATCTGCACCGGGCCCAGCTTCGTTATGGACGCCGGTACCGTCAGGGTCCGGGCGTCGGCGCGGTTCACCCATCCGAGCGACTCCGTCTGGCCGAACCTGTCCTCAACGTACACGCGTACCGCCGACGCGTAATTGTTGACCACGCGGACCTCGATTGTCGCCCCGCTCCGGCTCGGCGTCTGGGCTTGCACGGAGGCGGCGCCCATCGCCAGGAGACCGGCTGCGAGCGCGGCCCGCATCGTTTTCGTCGTCATGTTCGTCATCCCCTCAGGTCGATTTCCAACCTGCCACCACCGGCCTCCTGCACCGCGCCGGGTGTGGCCATCCTCCACCCTTTGACAGACGTAATTGCAGCCTATTCGGTTTCCGAAAACCGAGATTCGATGGGATCCGCTAAAACCCTGGAATTATTCGTCTTGCGACTCACGACCCTGGGGCGTCGCGGCGTTGATCCGGGTCCGTCTCGAGAGCGGCGACTGGACTACAGGCTCAACCTGCGCTGGTGCTTCCCGAGGTGTGCTCGCGGAGCGGGAAACGCGCTGGCTCTTCCCGTCGGTCTGAAGCCGAGGGCCTCGTAGAGCCGGATCGCCGCGTCGTTGTCGTCGGCCACGTTCAGGAGGAGCTCCCCGAATCCCTCGGAGCGGGACCACTCGACAACGGCCCCCACCAGTGCCGATCCGACGCCGGCGCAGCGAGCCTCCGGGGCGACCCACAACGATCCCAAACTTGCGGCCCCGTCGACGTCCAGCTCGGGTGATGTTCGCACCATGCCGACGTCCCGATCGCCTTCTACGGCCACGAAGGCGAGAAGGCTCGAGAAGAGCTCGGACCAGCGTTCCGGCGACCATCCACTGGCGTCTTCGAAGGTGGTGCCGAATGAGGCAGGCGCATCACGAAGCGCTCTCAAGCGAACCGCGCGAAAGCGGCCCACCTCGTCGGGACGAAGCCGTCGTACTTCCATGGTCCAATCATACAACCAGCCCCTGCCCGGGGCCTGGCCCCACGCGGCCGCGGGGGAAGCGAACGGTTGTTCGTCTTGCGACGCTCGGCTTCCCGGCAGCATTCTGCCCCGTGCTGGGGCCCAAGGTCGACACGACGGCACACCAACCCCTCCAGGAGCTCGAGTGCGACGATTCCACCACATCGGCATCCCGACCTCCGAGCCGCGGCCGGGAGAAGAGCACCTTCCTCGATACGGGGTGCACGTGTCCGGCTTCGCGGAAAGCCCCTACGGAGTGGAGTGGATGCGCTTCGATCCGGACAGCCCTTTGCCCGAGCTGGTTCAGACGGTGGCGCACGTAGCGTTCGAGGTCGACGACCTGGAGCGTGAGCTGGAAGGTCAAGAAGTCCTGATCGCTCCCAACAGACCGTCGGAAGGGATTCGGGTGGCGTTCATTGTCCACAACGGCGCTCCGGTGGAGCTCATGGAGATCGCCGATGACGAATGACCTCACGCGGTGAGGTGGAGGAGCGCTGACAGCGGATCGTCGGAAGTGAGGCGTCCTCTTCGAATCACCCCATCCAATGACTCGACACCTCGGAGACGCTCGTGACGCTTCAAGACCTCGGCAGTCTCGGCGACGTGCTGGCGGCGGTTGCCACCGTCATCGCCCTCGTCTACCTCGCGGTGCAGATTCGCCAGGGTGCACAGGTGGTGCGAAGCACGCAATCGCAGGAGTTCGTGCACTGGAGGACCGAGCTGCTGGAGCCGGTGATCGGTGATCGAGACACGACGGCGCTGTGGCTGAAGGGCGGTGAGGATTTCGCCGAGCTCGACCCCGTCGATCAGCGGCGGCTCATCTTCTTCGAGTGGAGGGCGATCTCGGGGTGGAACCACTACTACCACATGCACGAGAAAGGCCTCCTCGACGATCATCAATGGTCGGAGCTGACCTTCCTGATCCAGCGGATCGGCCGCAGACAGGCGATGAAAGCCGCCTGGCGGGAGTATCGCGACGGGTACGACGAAGGCTTCCGCACCTTCATAGACGGCTACCTCGGTTGAAGGTCGAGGGCCGAAGAATGAAGAGATCATGCAGTCAGGCCGGGCCCACAGCCACCGGATCAACGTCACTTCTGGATTGGGGATGGAACGACACCTGGGCCGATCGCGCCGCTGAGCTGGATGGGGCTCGGGGGCAGCCCGGCCGGGTGGTGGCGCAGGACAGGGACCGATGGTCTGTGCAGACCGCGGAGGGGCCGGTATATGCGCGGATCGTGTCCGGCATACAAGTGCCCTCCGCTCCCGTGGTGGGAGACTGGATCCTGGTGACTCCGGGGCCTTCGGCGTCGGACCCGTGGACCGTGACGGGCCTGCTCCCAAGGATCTCCCGGCTGGTCCGGGGTGCCGCCGGCACGGGCCTGGAGGAGCAGCTCCTTGCGGCCAACGTGGATGTGGTGTGGGTCGTGCACGGCCTGGATGCCCCGATCAACGAGCGCCGGATCGAGCGGTATCTGGCGGTGGTCTGGGAGAGCGGCGCTGTTCCCGAGCTGTTGCTCAGCAAGAGCGATCTCAGCCCCGACGTGGATGAGGCGGTGGCGGAAGCCGAGAGGGTCGCTGTCGGTGTGCGGGTACGCACCGTCAGCAGCGTCGACGCGGACTCCGTCGTGAGGCTCCGAGAATCGACGAGGGCGGGAACGACGGTGGCGCTGGTGGGTCCCTCGGGAGTCGGAAAGTCCACGCTCGTGAACCTTCTGGCTCCTGCCGCGAACGCAGCAACCGCCGCCGTCCGGAGCAAGGACCACAAGGGGCGCCACACGACAATCAGGCGGGAGATCTATCGGATGGAAGGGGGCGCACTGCTGCTCGACACCCCGGGCATTCGTGAGCTGCGACTCTGGTCGGTCGACGAGGGTCTCGATCGGGCCTTTCCGGATATCGAGGAGCTCGCTCGGGGCTGTCGGTTCAGGGACTGTCGCCACGAATCCGAGCCGGGCTGCGCAGTCGTCGAGGCGGAGGCTGCCGGTCGGGTCGACGCGGATCGCGTCGCCAGCTATCGAAAGCTGAGAGCGGAGGCGGAGTATCAGGCGCGAAAGAGCGACCCCGTAGCGCGCAAAGCGGCCCTCGCGGAGCACAAGTCGGCCATGAAGACGATGAAGTATCACCAGAAGTACCGACGCGAAGAATGAAGGTCCGGGTGATAGAGCGGACGGACTCCCCGCGGTGGCGGTGAGCCTGGTAGAAGCCATCCGTGGCGTCGCCGTGTTGAGCCGCCTCTTCGGGACGGGCCCGATGGTGGCGTATCGCGCGTCGCGCGCGGGACTCGACCGGACCGCGGCCCGGGCGATCATCTTGAGCCACGTGAACTCGGTGAGGCGATGGGCTCGCGTGGAGCTGGATGTCGCGCCGGTGCCGAAACGCGCCGGAAGCGGTTTCGTGCTGGTCTACAACCAGACGTCGATCGCCGACGATCTCGGCAATCTGGACGTCCTCTGGCGCTTTGCCGACTACAGTGTCTTGGCCTCCGAGTATGGTCGCATTCCATTCTTCGGATCGGCGGCGAGGCGAGTGGGCATCGTCCTGATGAAGCGGGGCGACCGGCAGGCGACCGATGAAACCCTGCGGCGACTGGCCCGTTGGGCGGCGGAAGGCTCCGTCGTATCCGTGGCAGCCGAAGGGCGCCTTTCGCCGGGCGGCGAGGTCGGGCACTTCAAGCGCGGGGCGTTCCTCGTCGCCATACGTGCCGGGGTACCCGTGGTGCCGATGACCGTGTGGGGCGGCCGGAGCATCCTGCGGCCGGGATCCTTGCGCCTACGGGCGGGAATGCTGACCTATCGGTTCGGGTCCCCGATTTCCGTCGACGGATTGACGGAGGACGACGCCCCGGCGATGGCGGAAGAGGCACGGCGAGCCGTCGCGCGGCTGCTGGCCGGGGCCCGTGGGGAGATCGGCGGCTCCACGACCGCCGAACACGGAGGCTGACGTGGATCGAAGAGAGCTGGTTCGGAAGTACAAGGAGACGCCGCGGCCCGCCGGCATCTACCGGGTTCAGCATGTGCCCAGCGGTCGGACCCTTCTGGGGTCGAGCCCCGACGCTCCCGCCATGCTCAATCGAATCCGGGCACAGCTGCGCATGAAGGGCCATCCGAACCGCGCCCTCCAGGCGGACTGGGACCGCGACGGTGCGGATGCCTTTCTCTTCGAGGTCGTCGACCTCCTGCCGACACCGGACAGCGCGGATCATGACCCTTCCGAGGATCTCGAGACCCTCGAAGCGCTGTGGCGCGAGAAGCTCCAGCTTCGGCCGGAGGGCATCTACTAGGGCTCTGCCAGACCTTCTCGATCGGTCCCCCGGGCCGCACCGGGCCGTCCGTGGCGGCACCGTCGATCCCGGAACTCCCGCCGGCGCTCGCGGGGCTCCGTTCGTCTTGCGACGCACATCGCCACGCTGCACTGTGGTCGGCTTCGCGGGGACCCTCCCCAACGCCGAGGCTTCCATCCTGACGCCGCCCCGACCTCTGAGCACGGATTGGGTGTGCCGCCGGAGCTTCTGAATGCTGCAACTCGATGCCGGGGCCATCTTCGGCCTCGTCGCGGTCGCACTGTGCTGGTTCCTGGCGGTGGTCCTCTTCCGGACTGGCCCCGCGGGGAGCGTTGCACGACGCCTCTCTCTCCTCCTGACCGTGGAAGGGGTGACCCTCGCGTCGAGCGGGGCCCTGGACTTCTTCCTGACGCCCGAGGTACGCGCTTCAAGCGCGTACGTCCTTTGGACGGAGATCTCCTGGAGGGTCCATCTGGCGGGGGACGGGAGCATGCTGGCGCTCTATCCACTGCTCCTCACGGCCGTTCTCGACACGCCTCTGGTAAGGCCCTTCGCCCAGCGGAACGCACGTCGGGCAATCGTCGGCACGGCAGCGGGCCTCGTCCTGCTGGCCTACTTGACCCCACCCACCTTGGGCATCGTGACGCTCTACGTGGGTATGGCGTCATTGTTCGCCTTCGCAATGGCGGCTTCGCTTCATGCGTGGCGCAGGGCACCCACCGGGGTGGAGAGAGAGCGCGCCGGCACGTTTGCAGTGGCATTCGGCATCCGGGACCTGTGCTGGGGCTTATCCTATGCGTTCGGCATCAAGCTGGTCCTGGGAGGAGCCACCTCGGATCCGTCCGGGTGGCCGGACGCCTTCTATGTCGTCTACACATTGGGGACGTTCCTCGCAGTCCCTGGCATCGCCTACGGGATCCTGCGCACGCAGCTCTTCGACATCGACCTGCGCCTCCGGTGGACCCTCCAGCAGTCCACGCTGGCCGGTTTGTTCGTCGCCCTCTTCTACGTGGTCACCGAAGGCGCACAGGAGCTGCTGTCATCCGAGCTGGGCACCGTGCTCGGCCTGCTGGCTGCCGCCGCCCTGGTCTTCTTCCTCGCTCCCTTGCAGCGCTTTGCCGAGAGGGTGGCCGGCGCGGCGATGCCGAACACCCGGGACACGCCCGAGTACGTCGCCTTCCGGAAGCTCCAGGTCTACCAGGCGGCCCTCCAGGACGCGACCCGGGACGGAGGCATCACCGACAAGGAACGGGCGCTGCTTCACCGTCTCCGGGATTCGCTCGGCATCAGCCCGGCCGACGCCGCAGCGCTGGAGCGGGACCTCGTGGGCGGAGAAGCCTGACCTCCTACGGCCTTCCGGCCCTCAGCGGAGATCAGGTCGGGGCGACGCGTTGGCGTGCCTCATCGAGCGCCCTGGTGGCATCCCCGAAAAGCTCGGGGGGGAGGTCGATCCCGAAGGCCTCAAGGGACACCACGTCGGTGGTCGGATCCCGGGTCAGAGCGTAGACGACCCCGTCCTCCATGGCGAAATCCCTCCAGGCAGTAGGGAACGTCGCCTTGGCCAGATAGACTCCATCCTCGGACAAGAAGTGGAGCGTGGCGGGTCCCGAGCCAAACTCGTCCGGGTTCTGCTCGAGGAACGCCGCGTACCGGCGTGAAGGGTCAAACCGGAGCGGCCCGAAGCGGCATTTCACCCGCCACCGCTGCCCCATGACGACGACGCTTTGTTCGATGAAGGGAGGTGGGAGCCCGCGCGCCGCCAACCTCCGTCGCAGATCCGAGAGAGCGGAGTCGCGTTCCACGGACGAGACCGCCTGGACGGGAATGTCGATCCGGACTTCCCTCAGCAGGCGACCCGTTTGATCGAAGATCTGGATCTGAGGCGTGGTGAAGCGCAGCCGCGCTGCGCCCTCAGCCCAGGATGAGAGGTCGGAACACTGGACGCCCTGTTCCTCCGGCAGGGGGTCGAGGGGGCGGGAGGTGAACGCGCCCAGCTCCCCGTCCTCGCCTATTCGAACCCAGTCTCCGAGGGTCCCCTCCGTCGGGTCGGAGAGGAACTCACCCTTCACGAGCAGCGTCCCGTCCTGCAACGGGAAGGCGTCCCACGCCTGTCCCCCCAGGTGCATCGCAGACAGATAGCGGCCTTCCAGATCCAGGTACTCGGCGCTGCCCTTCCCGGCATCGAGAACCACGAGGCTGTCGCCGACTCGGAAGGCGTCCAGCAGCTGGAGGAACTCTCCCGGACCACCGCCAGGCTGACCGATTGAGGCCTCGATGGTGCCTGAAGTGCTCACCACGTGGATCTGGCTCCCCTTGGGATCGGCCACCGCGACGAGCCCCGACCGCACGTGAACATGAGTGGGGTCCACCCAGTCAGGTCCCTGAGCTTCCCAAAGCCGGGACGCGAGACCCTCCGTCCCGCGGAGCAGGGGTTCTCCAGGGTTGAGGACGACTTCGACGCTGTCCGTAATCCCCACCGAGCCGGCCCACGGAGGGTTATCGCTGCAGGCGACGACGGAACAGAGCAACAGGAACGCGGGAGCGGTGAATCGCTTCAGCCGATGCCGCTGCATGGGGACACCCCCTGTACGTATCGTCACGATGTCTGCGGCCGGCTCCACATCTCCCGAACGGGATCCGCCGCGTGTGAACGGATGGGCAACGAAGGGCATGCGGACCGAGTCCCTGCACCCGGTGCGCTCCCTATCGTTAGATGGCGAAGCACGGCGTGAGGTTGCGGCCCGCGCGCGCCTGCGTCACGTCGTGCTTCGACCCGAGATGGGATGGCGGCGTAGCATCGATTCGGGTTGCCTCTCGGAGATCGAAGTCGGCAATGTAATCCGGCGCGGGATCGTGGAGCTATTGGTGGCCATTGCCGACGAGCGCACTCGATACCCCGGGCGGAAGACCAACGCGAGGGAGGACAGGGATGGAGCACGCGTGGATCGCCCGCAGCGTACGCCCGATCGTCGCTGGCTATGTCGCGGCGGTGTTCGTCGTGTTCATGGCGCTGGCATACTTCGTATTCCACTCGCCGGATGCCGTGAAAGCGCTGTTCCTGACCGCGATTGGTGCGGTTGCGTCCGTGGCCCCCGGCATCCTCGGGAGGGTGGAATACCGGCTCACCGCCGACGGGCTCGCAAGGAGGCCGCTCGCGGACAAGAAGCCGCGGGAATTCAAGGAGATCTTCCGCTGGGATGGTCTGAGCCACATGGTTCCCACAGGATCGGGGTTCAAGTACTACAAGAAGATGAACGAGCCCAAGCCACTGGTCCGGTTCTTCAAGAGTCACTTCTCCGCACGCTATTCCGGAGAGCTCCATGTGGAGCAGTCGGACCGTGCGAGGGTTCGGGCCCTCATCGACCAACGAGGTGTGCCGATGCTGCGACCTTCACGCTCGGTGGACGCAAGCTCCGGCCATCCCAGCGTGTAACACCATCCGGTCCTTGCCCACGCATCAGATCGAGGGCTCAGACGAGACTTCGGGGAGTAGGCTCCCCGCGATGGAGACCCGCCAACGATGCTGACCGAGATCGACGCCGTCTGCGTGGACTTCTACAACACGCTGGTCTTTCACCGTGAGGGGATCGGTCGTGGTCGCGCGCTCATCGAGTATCTGGAGGCCCATGGATTCGCGCACGCACCCTGGGAGCACCAGGTGCTGTACGACGTCTTCGACCAGCACGATGCCAAATACTCTCCACACGGGTCTCCAGGCGATCGCGATGCGTACTACGCCTACCTGGCCGACCGTGTTTTCGAACGGCTGGAGATCCCGAGGTCGGACGGAGACGCGAGGCGGCATGCCGCGGGCCTCTGGCGCATTCTCGGTCCCGACGCTTTCGACGTCTTCACTGACGTCCGCGGGACGCTCTCGGCTCTGCGGGCTCACGGGTACCCCATCGCGATCGTGTCGAACTGGCAGCGCGGCCTTCGGCACTATTGCACCGAGCTGCGGCTGTCCGACCACCTGAACCACGTCGTCGCATCGGGTGACGTCGGCATGGCGAAGCCGGGGCCGGGCATCTTCCTGGAGGCCTGTGCCAGATTGGCGACGCGGCCCGGGAGGGTCCTCCACGTCGGCGACAGCTTCGCCGAAGACTACCGGGGGGGTAAGGCCGCCGGCCTGCAGGTCGTCCTGCTTCAGACGGATCCTGGGCCGCCTCCGGCAGACGTTCCGATGATCCGAAGGCTCGCCGAGCTGCTGCCGCTGCTCGGCGTACGTTGACGGCTGTTCGCGGCGCCTACCGGTTCTGCGACGCGATCGGGTCGCGAAGTGAATCGAGCCTGGCCCGGATGGCCCCGGCGCGCGACTCCAGGGCCGCTTGGTCTCCCTGGAGTCCAAGGGCGACGAGGGTGCGAACGTCGTTGCGGTAGCGTTCCCTGAATGCCGGTGGAACGCCGAATCCGCAGTTCGAGGCGTCGAAGTCCCCGGAACAGAGGGGTACGGTGATGCCTCCCAGGTGCAGAGCTCCGGGGGACAGTCCCCAGCGATCGCCGCTCTCGTCCCTCCCTGTCCACGCGCTCATGTCGCCCGCGGTGGGGATCCTGACGCCCGCGGTTCGTTCCGCAACCTCCTCGGCGCGTTCGATCAGACGTTGGCGCTCAGCCCCTGCGCGCTCCGTGCGCACGGCGGCGGGCCTGCTCCAGATGCGAGGGTCGGACAGTCGCGGTCGGAGCGCGGCGGCCGCGCCCCGACGCGCGGAAGGCTCGGGGAGCGTTGCATGGGTGGGCGGGCTGACGGCGCGAACCGGAGCCACCCTCGAGGGCGTGTGCGGGTGATAGACGTCGGCGGGTGGCGGCGCCTCAGTGCTCGGAAACGGTCGGATGTCGATCAGGCGAATGCTGCGTTCCGGAACAGGGACCCCTCGCTGGGGAGCACGAGCATCCACCGTCGCCGGGACGTCGCGATGCAGCGGCACGGTCAGCAACACGGCGTGGATGAGCGCGGAGGCGACCAGCGCGACAGGCAGAGCACGCCGATATGCATGACGGCGTCGAACCAGCGATCTATCCGCTGCGCTTACGCGTTTCGCTGGCGTGTCCAATGGGTGCACGGTACCGAGACCCCTTCCACGTGGCCGGCGACCTACCCTGCACCTAGGTTGGGTGCTTCCCGTACCGGTCGAGGTTGCCTTGCGCGGGCTCCGGCGTTCCTTATTTGCCATGCGGCCGAAAGGCTGCGGGTGTTCTCCGATGGACCCGGGCCGCGGCGATGGCGACACGCTGGACTGTCATCCATCGTGTGGGGCAGACGGGAGTGAATGAAGACGACCGTCGCGCCGTACGGCGGGGTGCAGCGGATCGGTGCCGTGTGTGAAAAAGCACGCCCCTTGCCAGGAGTCTCCATGTCCAGACGATCGACTCGGATGATCGTAGCGGTGTCCACGCTGGTCCTGCTCGCGGCCTGCGCCGCGGGTCCGAACGAGCTCATGGGGTCGCCGGGCCCCGATGGAACCCTGGCCGGCTTCTGGCGGGGGCTCTGGCAGGGCTTCATCGCGTTCTTCGCCTTCGTCGTGTCCTTGTTCAAGGACAACGTCGGCGTGTACGAGGTCCACAACAACGGTACCTGGTACAATCTCGGCTTCATGCTCGGCGTGATGACCTTCTTCGGCGGTGGGGGAGGGGCCAGGTGCAGGTCGAGGCGAACGAGAGACTGAGGTCGCCGGCCAAGAGATAGGCCCATGTTCGGACCCTCGCTCACGGGGCGAACGTTGATCTGGCACCGGGTGTCGGTTCCGCCCGGAGGGTGGGCGTACACGTTGAACGAGGAGCTCGTCGCCGACGTGGCATGGAGCGGCGACGAAAGAGCCTATCGGATCGAGGTCGCTGACGAGGTCTGGCGAGTCGCCTTCTCGCGGGGACCACTGCTTCGTGGCATGCTCACGACCCCCGGAGACTCGGTCCAGCTCGTATGCGCCGGAAGCGTCGGGCGTGGATTGATCCGGACGCGCGAGGGCGAAGGCTTCTCGTGGTACTCACAGGTGAGCCTCAGGGAAGGCCCCTGGTCCGGCATCGACGACGCGAGGGGGGTGGGGGTGTGTCGGACCCGGGGCCGGATGAGGCGTGGCTTCTGGTACGAGGTATCCGTAACGCCGGATCCGGCGTACGAGCGCGTGGTCCTTCCGCTCCTTCTGGTCTGGGGTGTGCTACACGTCCACGGCCGCCGACGACCATGGCTGAGCCTGGCGACAGCCTTCACGTCGGAGCGCGCCCTCAGGCGCGTCCTCGAGGACCTCGCCACGACTCTGACGTTCTGACGGCGTTCATCGGGCCGACTGCGGTCCCTGCCGGAGCGCGGACCATGGTGCGTGAAGGAAGCGGCCGCCGTAGGTTGGCGACGACGTGTATGCCACGGATTCAGAGGTCGTCATGTGCCGAACGGAGGGTCCTGGATGATCACCTGGACGTCGAAGAAGGCGCTTGCCACTCTCGCGCTTCTCGCTACGATGCTCCCGCAAGCGTCGGCGGCGCAGAAGGTCCTGGTGGCGTACTACAGCGCGACGGGTCACACGGCCCTCATGGCCGATGAGGTGGGGAAGGGGGCGCGCAGCGTGTCCGGCAGCGAGGTCAGGGTCCTCCCGGTGGACAGCGTCTCGACGGCGGACGTCAAGTGGGCAGATGCCCTGGTCGTCGGAAGCCCCGTCCATTCCGCGAACATCTCTGCTCCAGTCGTCAAATTCCTGAGCTCCATGCCCTTCGACGGGAGCATGCGTAACAAGGTCGGCGCCGCGTTCGTCACGGCGGGCGGCATGTCCGCGGGGGAGGAGGAGGTTCAGCTGTCCATTCTCCGCGCCATGCTGGTCTACAACATGATTGTCGTCGGAGGGCCCTCCTGGACGCAGGCGTTCGGCGCATCCGCCGTCACCGGCGAAGCGCCGTTCCTGGACACCGCGAGCGTAGCCTCGGTCGACTCCATCTTCCTGACCAAGGGCTTCAACCTGGGTGCTCGGGTAGCGCAGATGGCGAAGCTGCTCGCGTCGCGCAGCGGCGGCTGACGGTCCAAGGGCCCGAACGAAGTCCTTGATCCCGGGGCTTCACCGGGCATACGGTGGAAGTGCAGGCTAGTCACGCTTCCTTGTTCAAGGCTGCCCACAGTGAAGGGGATTCTCAACACCGCCCTGACGTTCATCGCGTCGATGATCGGGTGGGTGATCGGCGCGAAGATCTCGATCTTCACGGCGTTCGTCGTGTCCACGATCTTCATGGGGTTCGGACTCTACGCGGCCATCCGGATCACCAAGTACTATCTCCCGTGAGTCCTTGCCGCCCCGCGCGGCTCACGGCTCGATGACCGCCTTCTCGATCCGGTCGAGCTTGGGGAATTGCGCGTCCAGATAGGCGTTGCCCCGAGCCTGGACTCGCGCTTGATACGGCCCGTCTCCCCGCGGCGGCCCGTCGCCGTACCCGGAGTAGAACGAGTCCACGACGTCCATGCCCTCCACCACCTCGCCGAACGGGGCGAAGCCACGTCCGTCCAGGGAGGGATTGTCCCGGTAGTTGATGAACACTTCCGTGGTGCGCGAGGTGGGCCCACCCATGGCGAAGCTCATGCGCCCGCGCTTGTTGGACTGCTTGACGGGGTCGTCCACCAGGACCTTGTTCTTCCACTGCGCGTTGACCAGCGGGTCCCCGTTGAGTCCGAACTGGACCATGAAGCCATCGAGCACGCGGTAGATGCGATCGCCGTCGTAGAATCCCGCCTTCGCCAGGTTGTAGAACCGGTCGGCGCCGAGGGGGGCCCACGCGCGATCGACCGCTACCACGAAGTCGCCCTTGGAGGTGGTGAATCGAACCCGGAAGCTATCCGGCGCGGCCTCTGTGAATCGCGCCGGGTAGAGAAGGGGATTGGAGAGGTCCGGGCCGTCGGCCTTCTTCGCGGGAGGCTCTGCGCAGCCGAAGACGACAAGGAGGGGCAGGGCGAGGCGGATGGGGCGGAACATGGAGTCTCCCAGCGAATCGGGCCGTCCCCCGAGGAAGACGGCCCGACTGGATCAGTGTTGCTGAAGTAGAGGTTTTGCGTGCTTCAGATCTTGGTCACGCCCTCGGCTGCAGGACCCTTGGTGCCCTGCACGACCTCGAACTCCACCCGGTCGCCCTCCGCCAACGTGCGGAAGCCCTCCGCCTGAATGGCGCTGTGATGGACGAAGCAATCCTTGCCGCCGTCGTCCGGGGTGATGAACCCGAAGCCCTTCTGGTCGTTGAACCACTTCACGGTGCCTACGGTACGCATCCGTTCTCCTGTGTGTTCGTCGTCGTCGGAGTCCGGACGGTCCCGTGCCTGCCGACTACCTGACTGTCGCGCAGGCGCTAACCCCCTGCGCCGGGTCCGTGGCCCCTCGCCACGTGATCTCGATGGATTTCCACGATGCTCTTTCCGTGCGCCATTGGCAAGACTTTCGACAGTTGTGGACGGTTGCCGTAATCCATCGCGAGAGGCAGTCTCAGGCGAGCCAACGAACCCGACGCGCCTCAGCCCAACCGCTCCTTTCGGAGAAAACGGACGTGATCGATCTGCGCAGTGATACGGTGACCCTGCCGACACCCGCCATGCGGGAAGCGATGGCCCGCGCTCCTGTGGGAGACGACGTGTACCACGAGGATCCCACTGTGCTGGAGCTGGAAGCCCGCGTCGCCGAGCTCCTGGGCAAGGAGGACGCGGTATACGTGCCCTCCGGGACGATGTCGAACCAGATCGCTCTGCGGACGCACACCGAGCCCGGGGACATGGCCATCATGGATGCTTCGGCACACATGGTCATCAACGAAGGAGGGGGCGCCGCGGCGCTGTCCGGAGTCACCATCGTCCGCATGTCGGGACGCGCCGGGATCTACGGGGCTGCGGACGTCGAGGCGGCGCTGGAGGTACCGCATCCCTTCAATCCCCCCAACCACGCCCCGCGGGCCCGTATCGTGTGCGTGGAGAACACGCACAACTCCGGTGGAGGGACCATCTGGCCGTTGGCGACGCTCACCGCCGTCGCCGAGACCGCCAGACGGAACGGTCTGGCGCTGCACATGGACGGTGCCCGGCTCTGGCACGCCTCCGCGGCCTCCGGCGTCCCGGAGCGCACGTTCGCGGAGTTCTTCGACACCGTGAGCGTGTGCTTCAGCAAGGGCCTGGGGGCGCCGGTGGGCTCGGCGCTGTCGGGGAGCCGTGCGCTCATCACCCGCGCACGACGCTTCAAGCAGATGTATGGGGGCGGATTCCGGCAGGCCGGGATCCTCGCAGCCGGCGCGCTCCACGCGCTGGACCACCACCGTGACCGCCTGGGGGAGGACGTGACCCATGCCCGGCTGTTCGCGGAGGCGCTCGCGGGCATGGATGGCGTGGCGGTCGACCTGGCCACCGTTCAGAGCAACATCGTTCGCTTCGAGGTGACCCCGATGACCGCCGGCGACTTCGTGGACCGCTGCCGCGACCGGGGCGTGCACATGCTTCCCGGGGGACATCACGGCGTCCGCGCCGTCATGCACCTGGGCGTGGAGCGCGCCGATGTGGACACGGCTCTGGGAGTGATCCGCGACGTGTTGGGCGCTGACGAAGGCCCGTGAACGAGCCGCTGCGCGTCGTCGTCCACCCGGACGCCCGGTCCTTTCTGGACCGGGCCCAGGCTTGGCTCGAGGATAGGGAGGACGAGAACAACATCTTCCTGGCGATTCCCGCGTCCCTCCTCGACGCACCTCCGGCCTCTACCGGCGAGGAGCTGTTCTTCGCCACGGTGGAGCGCCGCAACTCGGTTGTCGGGTGCGCGCTGCGTACGCCGCCGCACAAGCCGCTCCTGACTCGCATGCCCCGCGCCGCGGCGGGGCCCCTCGTGGAGGCTCTCGCCTCACGCTTCCATGAGCTGCCTGCGGTGCTGGGTCCGGAAGATGTCGCCGCGGCCGTGGCGAGAGAGTGGTCCGCCCGAAGGCGTGTGGCCTGGTACAGGGGAATGCCCCAACGGATCTATCGTCTGGATGCCGTGCAGTCGCCCAAGGGTGTTCCCGGGAAGCTGCGGGTGGCCGGGGACGCGGACCTGGCGCTCGTGCATCGGTGGGGCTCTGCCTTCGCCGAGGAGTTGGGCAGCACGTTCCGGACGACGCCGGAGCGGCGGGCGGGCTTCGTCCGAGACGGCCTGCTCCATTTATGGGAAGATGGGGTTCCGGTGTGCATGGCGGTGACCGTGGGCCACACGACGCGAGGCGTTCGCGTCGGCTACGTGTACACGCCGCCGGGGGCCCGGCGCCGGGGATACGCCTCGGCGTGCGTGGCGTCGGTGAGCCAACTCATGCTCGATTCGGGCCGTGCCTTCTGCGTCCTGTACACCGACCTCACCAACCCGACCTCGAACGCTATCTATCAGCGGATCGGATACCGTCCAGTGCTGGACGTCACCGATATGGTGTTTGACGCGTCGGGTGGCTGACGGTCGGGTTTGGCGCGAGACGGTATGGGACTCGCCGTGCCTCGAGAGCAGCATATACACTCAATTGGCCCGTCGGCGCGGCACGTACCGGGGTACCCGTGCCCGGTACGCGAGGTACTCCGCACCGAAGCGGCGCTCGAGCTCCCGCTCCTCGAGGAGCACCACCAGGTGGAGGGCCGGGAGGACGGCCAGGGCCATGATCCACCCGCCCGTGTAGTTGGCCAGAGCCGCATATCCGAAGACCGCTGCGACGACCTCCAGGTACCTGGGGTGACGGACCCGCGCATACATCCCCTCGGTGAGGAGCCGCCCGCCCTTGCCGTCCTCCTGTAGCTCGGGCAGGCCGGAAAGGATCTTCGTGGGGAGCTGCCTCCGTCGGAAGGAGCCCATGACGATGGCGAGGGCCACGAGGGCGATCCCGAGGACGGCGAGGGCCCAGTGCGGCCCGAGATCGCGCCCCACGAGGGGGCGACGGAGGACCCAGAGGCCTCCGGCCATCGCCAGAGCGATGACGACGTTGGCCCAAAGGGCACGCCTGGCCCCGAAGCGCCGCCAGAAGCCGATGAACGGGTGGACGATGTACCACCACACGACAGCCGGGGGCAGCCACACCACGAGTATGACGGCAAACCAGTAGCGGATCGTATCCATGGGAGGCTAGTTATGTTGTGCGCGATGGCGGAGCAAGCTTCTCAACAGGGGGACACATGAGCATCCTGTACGTGCCGGTCGTCGTCCCGCCCCAGGTGCCGTCACGTCAAGCGCGGGAGCTGTCCGAGCTCCTCGATCGCGTGATCAGGGACTACGAGCGGACGCATTCGTCGGTCACGCCCAAGGAGATCCGCGAGGCCCTCACGCTGACACAGCAGAAGAGCGGGAGCGCGGACGCCCGGCGCGCGACCGCTGTGGCGGCGGGCCTCGTCGCGGCGCTCGTCGGCGGCGTGGTCGCCTTCGCGAGCGCCAGTGGTATCAGCTTCCAGGGTCAGGTTCCCTGGATCGGCATCGCCATCGTCGGCCTGCTGGTCGTCATGCTCTTCGTCGTTCTCCTTCGCCGCCGGCCCTGAAGGGGCGGCTCGGGAACGCCGGCTGTGCCCGGGGCGTTCTGAGGGGGACGACCTCATCCAGGACGGCGAGAGGATCATGAGCGACGGGAAGCAAGTGGACGTGGCGACCCTTGGGGGTGGGTGCTTCTGGTGCCTCGAGGCCGTGTTCGAGCGAGTGGAAGGCGTGCTCACGGTGAGCTCGGGCTACGCCGGCGGCAAACGGCCGAACCCGACCTACGAGCAGGTCTGCTCGGGGGCTACCGGGCACGCCGAAGTCGTGCAGGTGCGATTCGATCCCTCGGTGATCGGGTACCGGGACATCCTGGAGATCTTCTTCGCCATCCACGATCCCACGACGCTCGACCGCCAGGGGGCGGACGTGGGCACGCAATATCGCTCAACTGTCTTCTACGAGACTGAAGAGCAGAGGGACGCGGCACACGGCATGATTGGGCAGTTGGACGAGGAAGGAATCTGGGACGCGCCCATCGTCACGGAGGTCGAGCCGCTGGAGGCGTTCTGGCCGGCGGAAGACTATCACCGCGATTACTTTCGCCGGAATCTCACCCAACCGTATTGCCAGGTGGTGGTGGCGCCCAAGGTGGCGAAGTTCCGCCAGCGCTTTGCCCACAGGCTGCGCGCGGACGGCTGACGCCTCCTCGCCGCGTGCCTCCTCCAGGGCATGCGCCTATCTGCTCCATGAGGCTGAATACCTGGTCGCGCCGCTGCAGAAATGCCCCTCCGGTGAGCCGTTGTTCCGACCCTATTCGGACCGGGTTCCTCGCGTAATTTCTACACGTGTCGATTTTGGGGCGATCACGTTAGGTTATATCCGTAACGGTTAGTGGAACTTCCCCGCCTTCCGCGGTATAACGGCGCATACCATGCCACCATCCAACCATGGGAGGGGAATTATGCCGAAGCCCCCCGGCACCCTTGTCGTGAAGTGGCGAGATCTGGCTGAAGAGGGATACCTCTATGCTGAGATCTCGCGGATGTACCCGGAGTACTCCGTCGATCAGATTCGCCACTACTGTCTAGGCCACACTGGTCGGCACCTGCCCGGGCCCATCCAGCGCGTCGATCGCTGGTACGGGTCGAACGTCTGGCTCCGCGGCTCCAATTCCCCTCACGCGGAGCTCACCGAAGTCCAGGCCCGAAAGGTCCTCGACGATTGGGACGAGGAAGTGGGACGTTGGGGTACACCCGGCGCGGAGTGGGCCAGGAGGCTCAAGGTCTCCCCGTCCACGATCTACATGTTGCGCAGGGGTGAGACCTGGCAGCACTTGGAGCACCCGAATCAGGGCCGCAAGCGTCGGAAGCGGAGTCGGAAAAGGAAGTAGCGGCACGCTTCGCGTTGAGGCGATCCCGCCGGCGCCATGCAGGTCGGGAAGTCTTGCGCCCCGGGGCTCCAGCGGAGCGCCGGGGCGCTCCAGCAGATGGGTGAGTCGCGGCCCGGTTCCGTGATGTGAGCGTCGGGGCGCGCCCCGTGACGCTGCCCGCGCTGTTTCGCGCACCCGGCGGCAGCGCATGGTCGAGCCGACCTCAGGGCTTTGCCCCACAGTGGGATCAGCCGATTCCCTATGGTCGTGCAATCGGCGGGCCGGCAGCATAAGAATGCAGCCACCCTCAGCGGGAGGTGCCTATGCCGGTCGATCGCCTTCGCAGTTTCCTCGAGGAGAATCACGTGAAGTTCGTGACCATCTCCCACTCGCCGGCCTTCACCGCTCAGGAGATCGCTGCCTCGGCACACGTGCCCGGCAAGGAACTGGCCAAAACCGTCATCGTGAAGCTGGACGGCAAAATGGCCATGGCCGTGCTCCCTGCCCCGGACAAGGTGAGCGCGAACCGCCTCAGGGAGGCTACCGGAGCGACGAACGTGGAGCTCGCATCGGAGAAGGAGTTCGCGGATCTCTTCCCCTGCTGTGAGGTAGGTGCGATGCCGCCCTTCGGCAACCTATGGGGGATAGACGTATTCGCGGACGAGCACCTCCGGGAGGACGAGGTCATCATGTTCAACGCCGGAAGCCATACCGAATTGGTTCGGCTCTCCTACGTGGACTTCGAGCGTCTGGTGCATCCCACCGTCGCGTCGCTGACTACGCGCAACTGAGGCGTCCGGCTCCTGGAGCGCACGGGGCGGCGGGCCACGCAGGCCCGCCGCCCCTTTCTCTCGTGCCTTACAGGTCACCGACGAACGCGTCCGTCGGTGACTCGGCGATTGCGCTGGAGCTTCTCTACGTTCGTGGATTCGCCGGGTCGGCGGGTTCGTCCTGTGCTTGTTCGGAGAGGCGGGCCGGTCCCTGGGTCGTGGGGAGGCCACCTCCCAGGAGTTGCTCCTGGAACTCCAGGCGGGCGTCCAGATTGTCCACCATGCGACTCAGGTCGGCCACCTCCGAGCGAAGCAGCTCCATATCCCGTTGGAAGAGGGGCGTCGTCGGGCTTCGTTCGGGGCCCGTGAGATGGCGCACCACCCACTGCGAGAGCAGTGTGCCAGCCGTCCCGACCGCACCGCCACAAACGAAGACGGCGGCCAGGCCCACCCAGAACTCAGGTCCCATGGGCTCCCTGTCCTCCGGAGGCGCCGGGCTCCGCGGTGCCCGACTCTTTACCTCACGACGCACGGCAACGCGCCGAAGTTTCGCCCGATCGGGGAGTGAAACAAGACTCTGGCGCCCGCCGGCGGCGCGCATACCCTTGTGGATGGACTCTTCCGGACCTCGACCGGCGTCGGAAGAAGCACGTGCGGCTCCACATATGGCGCGCCGATTCGTCGAGATCGCAGGAAGTTGAATCCACCGATTCGTCAGCCACATCCGTAGGGGATGCGCAAACCACAAGGAGTGAGAGGATGGGCAAGGGTGACAAGCGTACGACGCAGGGCAAACGGTATCGTGGGACCCATGGGAAGACGCGGCCCAAGAAGCCAAAGCGAGGCAACAAGTCCGCCAAAAAGAAGTAGTAAGGGCGGGCAACCATCGAGGAACGGGCCGCGTCGAAATCCGCGGTGGAAGGACCGGAAGCTGCCCGCATGAGGACCGGCTTCCACGGGCGGCGGGGAGGCATCATGGATCCTTGAAGGCTTGCGCGACGCACGGGGGCGCGAGGCGCCCTCGTCTGGTGGCGACTATCCGTGTCGGGCAAGCCCGACACGGCTTTTCTTTCTTTTCGGCGGGAGATGCGGAATGATCGCAGTCGAGGGGGTGACGAAGCGATACGGGAGCATCGTCGCGGTGGACGGGCTCTCGTTCCAGGTCGACCGGGGGGAGGTGGTTGGCTTCCTGGGTCCCAACGGAGCAGGCAAGAGCACCACCATGAAGATGCTCACCGGTACGCTCCAGCCCGACGAGGGGCAGGTGCTCTTCGAAGGAGCCTCCATCGCGGCGGACCTCACGGCGGCAAAGCGCAGAGTGGGCTACCTGCCGGAGGCGAACCCCCTCTACGACGAGATGCTCGTCGCGGAGTACCTCGAATACGTAGCGGACCTCAGGGAGTTGAACGGGCAGGCGGCTCGGTCGGCGGTGGCCGACGCCGTGGACGAGACCGACATCTCAAGCGTCTTCTACCGTCCCGTGGGCGAATGCTCCAAGGGCTTCCGGCAGCGGATCGGGCTCGCCGCCGCGATCCTGCACCGACCCGAGATCCTCATCCTCGACGAGCCCACCGAGGGGCTCGATCCCAACCAGCGCGTCGAGATCCGGAGGCTCGTGGGCGACTTGGGTCGAGAGCGCACGGTGCTCCTGAGCACGCACGTGATGCAGGAGGTGGAGGCGACTTGTTCGCGCCTGCTCATCCTGCGACGCGGACGACTGGCGGCCGAGGGCAACGTCCAGGACTTGCTGGCCAACAGGAGCGGCGCCGGACGCTACGTGGTGGAGGCGCAGGGCGAGGGAGTCGCCGACGCCCTGTCCGGCTTGAGCGGCGTGACCTCCCACACCACCGAGCCGATGGACGGCCGGGTGCGCGTGAGCCTCCAAACGGCGGGCGACGAAGAGCTCCGGCCGGTGATCTTCCGGATGGCCCGCGAGAAGGACTGGACGTTGTGGGAGCTGCACCGGGAGAAGGCCACGCTGGAGCAGCTTTTCCGCGAGCTGACGTCCGAGGAGGCTGAGAGCGCGGACGCGGATCGTCCAAGCCGGCGCGAGGGCGGTGGAGATGCCCCGGCCGGAGAGGAGGTGGCCCGATGATCCGGTCCGTGCTCACGATCGCCAAGCGGGAGCTGCGAGGCTACTTCGACTATCCCACCGCGTACGTGCTGGTGGTGGCGTTTCTCTCCATCTCCCTGTTCCTCACCTTCCGGAATATGTACGCCGGCAACGTGGCGTCCATGCGTCCGCTCTTCGACCTGCTGCCGGTGCTGTTCGCGGTGTTCGTGCCGGCCGCCACCATGCGCAGCCTGGCGGAGGAGCGCCGCGGCGGAACCCTGGAGTGGCTCCTGGCGCACCCGGTGAGCGAGCTCGAGGTCGTGGTAGGCAAGTTCCTCGGCGATTGGGCGTTCGTGCTTCTGGCACTGGCCGGCACGCTGCCCACGGCCATCGGCGTGCTCATGGCTTCGGATGCCGATCCCGGCATCGTATGGGCCCAGTACATCGGCGGCGCGCTCCTCGCGGGGCAGCTGGTGGCGTTGGGTCTCTGGGCGTCCAGCATCACCCGCAATCAGATCACCGCGTTCATCGTGGCGGCGGCGTCGAGCTTCGTGCTCTTCCTCATCGGTCTGCAGGTGGTGCAGATCGGACTGCCGCCCCTCGTGTCCGGCGCCTTCGCGCACCTCTCCGTCGTGAGCCACTTCCAGAATGTCGCACGAGGCGTCATCGACTTGAGGGATGTGCTCTACTTCGCGTCCACGGGGGCGCTCTTCCTGGCATTCGCCACCGGCGCGGTGGCCCGGGAGCGCCTGAGTCGGGGCGGGGCGGACCACAGGC
>JAJDNI010000052.1 GCA_022340755.1 Gemmatimonadota bacterium | reverse complement strand
GGGCTCGAGCTCGAGGAGGTACTTCCGGTCGAGCTGCTGGGCGTGCTCGAGCGGCCCTCCCGGTCGGAGGCGGACGGCGTCGAGCGGCAGGCGCCGGGCCTGGAGCATCAGATCCTCGACGGCCCGCACCCGAGGATCCTCCCGGGGGTCCTCTCCCGGGTTCTTCCCGATCTCGGCTGCCTGCAGAGGGATACGATGAGAAGCGGTACCGCGCCGGCTCCCAGGCCGAGCTTCAGGGCGGTGCGTCGAGATACGATCACGGGAACCTCCTGGATGGACTTTCTCTGTGCGCCTCGGCTGGTGCGAGGGGCGCAACGTCGTCTCACCCGGCGGACTGGAGAACGATCTGCGGAGAGGGTCCTTTCAGAGCTCCCGGGCCCGGTCGCTGGTTCGGTCGGGAGCCGCCGCCGTATGATCCTGCCTTGCCGAGCGTACAGTATTACAGATAGGCTGAAGCCGATCGCCGGGTTCCCTCGCTGAGCCGGACCGTTCACTTGTCGCGTCTGCCCTCCCGAATCCTCGTCGCCCTCACGGCCCTCGCCGCCTTCGCGGAGCCAGGGCATACGCAGCAACGGCGCTCAGCGGCCCCGCTCCGTGGATCGGTCGTGATCGGCTCGATCTTCGACCACGAGACGGGCGAGGCGCTCGCCGACGTGCAGGTCACCCTCGAGGGCACGAGGGCGGGCATCGAAGTCGAAGGCAGGACCCGTCTCACCGACGAGGGAGGTCACTTCGCGTTTCCGGGTCTCCCTCCGGGCACGTACGTGTTGCGCGCGAGCTTCGTCGGTCGTCTGACCCGAGTGGACACGCTCCGGATCGAGCCCGACGCGGACGTGCGGGTGGCGATCACGCTGGCGGTCTCTCCGCTCGATCTGGAGCCAATCGTCGTCACGGTCCATCGGGCTCGTCGCGATCCGATGCACGGATACGACGAGCGCCGCCTCCACAACCAGGGCACGTTCATCACGCGTGACGAGATCGAGCAGCGCAATCCCCTTCGCGTGTCGGACATCCTGCGTAGCGTACCGGGCGCCAGATTCGAAAGGATCGGCCCGACAGGCAGCTACATCATGAGGTTCGAGAGCGACTGCCGTCCCGTGATCTGGGTGGACGGGAATCGTGTGTTCGACCCTTCGTGGAACGGCACGCCCTACGGCATCGACGACCTCGTTCCGGCCGAGCAGGTGGAGGCGATCGAGGTCTACCGAGGCTCCGGCAACGTGCCGATCCAGTTCGGTCCGACCTCGTGCGGGGCGGTGGTGATATGGACGCGCCCGGCGGTGCCCGGACCCCCGCACACGTTCCGTTGGAGGCCGGTCTTCATCGGGCTCGGTCTCGTGGGATTGGGGCTCCTGCTGGTGCACTGAACCGGCACCCCGATGGCCGCCCGTGCCCGGGCGGGACGAATGCGTGCATCCCTTGTGTACAGGCGGGCCGGCGACCCGTACATTCGGCGCTACACCCGGCACGCCGCGCGAGAACTTCCTGCCCCCGGTGGGCTCGCCGGGCCTGCGACGTTCTTGCATTCCGGTGAATGAAGGAGCCATCCATGCGTCCCCGCATTCTCTTCTGGCGCGCCGTAGGCGTGCTCTCGGTCGTCGCCGCCTCCGCGCTCCCCACGGGAGCCCAGCAGCTCTCGACGTCGCTCCTGGACGGGTTCCAGTTCAGAAACGTGGGGCCGTTCCGGACCGGTGCCATGGTCACGGCGTTCGGCGTGCCCGCGACCCCGGAGGAGGCGCACCTCAGGACGTTCTACGTCGGGGTCCGCAACGGCGGCGTCTGGAAGACCGTGAACAACGGCACGACGTTCGAGCCGGTCTTCGACGGGGCGGGGCCGCTCAGCATCGGCGCGCTCGCGGTCGCTCCATCCGATGCCGACCAGGTGTGGGTGGGAACGGGCGAGGCGCTCGGGACCCGCTACTCCACGTCTGGAAACGGCGTCTACAAGTCGACGGATGCGGGCAGCACGTGGCAACACGTGGGGTTGGAGGGCACCCAGCACATCGCTCGTATCGTGGTGAGCCCGAACGACCCGAACACCGTCTACGTGGCCGCGGTGGGTCACCTGCAGAGCATGCATCCCGAGCGGGGGGTCTACCGGACCCGCGACGGGGGGCGCACGTGGGAGAAGGTACTCTTCGTCAGTGACTCGGTCGGTGTGGTCGATCTCGCCATGGACCCGTCCAACCCCGACGTGCTCTACGCGGCCACGTACCAGATGAAGCGCCTGCCCTGGACGTTCGAGCTCGGAGGTCCAGGAAGCGGCATCTACAAGACCACCGACGGAGGGAGTCACTGGACCCGGCTTGCGGGGGGGCTCCCGACCGGGCGCATCGGCCGGATCGGGATCGACGTGTTCCGGGCGAACCCGAAGGTCGTCTACGCCATCGTCGAGAACGGCAATCCACGTCCCGGCGACCGTCCCGGACAGATGCGCGTGAGCGGCGGCAGGGGCGAGGTCTATCGCACGGACGACGCGGGTGCCACGTGGCACATGACGCACGATCCATCGATCAACGTGGGTGGGAAGGCTCCTTACTCCTTCGACATCATCCGCGTCGACCCGAAGAACGACCAGCGCCTCTACGTGACGAGCGACGCGCTCCTCACGAGCCTGGACGGTGGCAAGACCTGGAGCGACTACCAGCACAGTCCGCTCTTCCCGCCGGAGAGCATGTTCGGTGACGTCCGTCAGGTGTGGGTCGATCCGCAGGACGGGAATCGGATCTTCGTCGGGTCCGACGGTGGCGTGAATATCACGTACGACGGCGGCAAGACGGTCGACTACCTCCCGAACCTGCCCATCGGTGAGGTCTACGACATGGCGTTGGACAACGAGGACCCGTACCACATCTACGTGGGAGAGCAGGACCACGAGTCTTGGAAGGGGCCCATCAACGGCTTCTCGGGCATCGTGAGCGGCATCGAGAGCTGGGTCACCGTGGGAACGGGCGACGGGATGTACCAGGCGGTCGATCCGACCGACAGTCGCTGGGTCTACAACACGCTCCAGTTCGGCGGGCACGTGCGCGTGGACCAGAAGGAGGCGACGATGACGGGCATCCAGCCTCCGCCCCGCCCCGAAGGCCAGCCCCGGTATCGCTACACCTGGACGACGCCCATCGTGCTCTCGCCCCACGATCCGGCGACCGTGTACACGGCCGCACAGGTCGTCCTGCGCTCGCAC
>JAJDNI010000029.1 GCA_022340755.1 Gemmatimonadota bacterium | reverse complement strand
TGGACCAGCCGGAAGGCCGCGCGCTATCACTTCATCCCTGACTTTCAGGGTGCCGGTCTTTCGCACCCCGTGTGGCACCTGAGTGGCAGCATCCACGAGGAGGGGTACACGCCACCGACGACTGCCTTCTACGAGGTGCCCGCTCAGGTCGCGCGATTCCGCCACGGCGATTCCATGGTGGTGGCGGTCGCCGGGACGGTGTCGGGCACGCCCATGGCGGACGCTGCCGCGCCCACGGCTCACCTGATCCTGAGCGACGCGCCCAACAGCTTCCCCCTCAGGCTCTCCTCCGCGTTGACGGATGGGCGAGCCGTGTTCCTCGGGCGAGCAACAGCGAAGCGCTGGGTGACGAGTTTCGAGGTGCTCAGCGAGGACGGCATCGGCCGTCGCCGGGTGATGTTGGAGCCGCTCCAGGTCCAGGGCCCGGGCGTCTCGGATGTGCTTCTCTACAGTCCCGTGGGATTGGACCTGCCGGACTCCCTCCGGATCGCGGCCGGGATGATGCTTGGGGACACGACGGTAGCGAAGGGCGACCAGCTCGGGATCTACTGGGAGACGTACGGAGCTCGGAAGGGCGTGCCAGTGAGTGTGGAGTTGGAGATCCAGCGAGAAGGTGGCGGACTGCTGAGTCAGCTCAAGGACTTGGTGCCGGGCCTGGGCAGGGACAGGAGTGGCCGGCCGCGCTGGACGGAGACGTCACCGGGGCCTGTGTTTCGGCGTGCGCTCGCGCTGGACCTGTCGGAAGTGGATCCGGGCGACTACACACTCGTGGTGAAGACATCGTGGCCCGGGCAGGAGGCTGTGGAGACGAATCGAGCCTTCGTGGTGAGATGAGCATCCACGGACAGGGGAGTGTCTGTTCGGGGGAGTATCCGCACTCATGACGGCCTCCGCCCACGACTTCGAACGCAACTATGAGCCACGGATCATCCCGCTGGAGCCGTTGGGCGCGTCGAGGCGACGCACCTGGACCAGGTGGTTGGCCGGCCTCTCCGTCTTGATCGTCGCACTCCTGTCGTGGCTCGGGTACAGGCTGCTGGCCCTACCAGTGGCGACCACCGTTTCCGCCGCTGGATTCGTAGAGCCCGTGACCATCCGCACCGTACGGTCCACTCTGGCGGGTCGGATTTCGGACATCGTGGTGAATGCCGGCGATACGGTTTTGTCTGGTCAGGTACTTGCCCGGTTGGACGATCGGTCTCTTCGGAGCCAGCTGGCGGATCTCCACCACCAGATCGCTGGCCTCCGCTTGCAGCAGCGCCGTGACGAGGCGAGTCGTGTGGTGGATCGCAGAAAGACGGCCCTTGATCGGCACACGGCTCGGTTGGACCTGGTCGACGCGCGCGGTCGTCTAAGCCAGCAGTCGCTGTTGTTCCTCGGGCGCATCGTGGACGTGGATTCGGTCCTCGCGAACTATGTTCCGGGAACGAACGTCGGCATGGATGCCGCGGTGAACGGAGTCATGCGCGTCCGGAATCGAATGGAGTCCCTTGATCTTCAGCAGCGGAGTCTCGACGCCGAGAGCCTCGATAGTCTCCAGACTGTGGAGAAGATCCTCCAGCTGGAGGCGAGGAGCCGCGACCTGGAGCGGCAGATCAGGGAATCGACTGTCCGGTCTCCCATCGGTGGAGTAGTCCAGACTCCAGATCTCGCGACAATGATAGGGCGGCAGCTGAGCCCAGGCGAAGCTCTTCTGGATGTCGCCGAGCTTTCGTCCTGGGTTGCGCGACTCTTCGTGTCGGCCGCGGACGTCAGTCGGATTCGGGTTGGAGACACGGTGAGAATCACCCTCGATCCGCTTGCCGATCTCATGGACGGTCCCACTACCGCGACGGTGCAACATGTGGCTGTGCGCCCCACGACCCGCGAAGGCAGTCAAGGGCGTTTCGAGGTGATCGCCGCGCTCGTGCGTCCTTCGCCGCGGGTGGCAGACGCACTCCGATCCGGCCTGCCAACCAGGGCTGATATCGTCACCGCACGCGCTAAGGGCCTCAGTCTGGTTGACGAGTGGCTTCGCAGGAAGCTCGGTAGACATGGTCGTGTCCACTGACGCGCGTACGGAGCTCGGAAGGCTACAGGGCCGTGGCGTGACGGTCGCTGTGGTGGACAGCGGGTGGTGCTCCGAAAAACCCGACGCCCGTGTCCTACCCGGACGGTCGGTGTTGGCGGCAGAGGGCGATTCCACCGTCGACATCGTTGGGCACGGAACTCTCTGCGGAGCGCGCGTCCTCCAGGTGGCGCCCCAGGCTCGCATCATCCCGATCAAGGTGTTCTCGAGACGCCTGGAGACTTCCGTTCAGACGCTGTGTCGGGGTATTGCAGTCGCGTGCGAGTTTGAGGTGGACGTCATCAATCTCAGTCTCGCAACGCAGCTTGAGGATGCCATCAGGCCGCTGTACGAGCTCTGTGAACGGGCGCGTCGCGATGGGATCATCGTCGTGGCTTCGGCCCACAACCAACATGTGCCCGCCGTTCCGGCATACCTGGAGCCGGTGCTCTCAGTGGGAGAAGGTCGTCAGCATGACCTGCTGGACTTCACCTTTGATCCGGACGGCCCCGTCGAGTGCACGGCCGCGGGCTCCGCTGTCCCGATTCTGCTGACGGATGGACGCACACGCCCCCGTGCCGGCAGCAGTGTCGCGGCGGCAACGATGTCGGGCATCGTAGCGCGGCTCGTTCAGGGCGGATCGGGCGATCTGGACTCCATCCGAGCACGTCTTCGCACTCTTGCCTCGCCCATGCCACATCCACCCATGGCGGGAGGGGGCGGAAGTGGGTTGAGATCTCGATGACAGTCGCCGCGACCGCCGTCTTGATGATTCCCGTGTTCGGTTTCGGACTCGCGTTCAGCACGCCCCCTCGCCTCCAGACTTGGCACGGCGATTCAGACTCGATCCCCACGTTCCATCTTCGAGGCCCCACGGTCCGTATCGGTTCCGTCGGCGACTCAGCGTATGCGTTCGGGACGGTCGTGGCCGTCACGGAGGGACCCAACGGAGATCTCTTCAGCATCCACCGAAACGAGCCCGCGGTGCACCGATGGACGCCCGACGGGAAGGCCATGGGGACCATCGGCCGGCGTGGCAGAGGGCCGGGAGAGTTCCTCTTGCCGTCGGGTCTGGGCTTCTTCGGAGATACCCTCTGGGTGATGGACGTGGCCGCGCAACGGGCAAGCTACTTCGGTGCCGACGGCACGTTCCTTCATTCCGCAGAGCCCCGCGTAGCGGTGGCCCCATCACCGACGAACCCAGCGGCACTTGTGCCGCACCCCGAGCGGCCCCTTCGGGACGGGCGTTGGTTCGGTCGGGGCTCTGGACGAGCCGTGGATCTCGCCAGCGGACGGCTCTCGAGCGTGCCCTTTGTCAGCATGGACTCTACCGGCGCGCTTCTGGACACCATGTGGGTGCAGCACTACAAGCCGTACGATGTGCTCGTCGTTCCGGTGGAGCCCCCGCAGCACTACGCCTACGTGAGCCAGCCGTTCGGCGACCGGCCCCTCACCGGCATCGACGCGGATGGGATGCTGTTGGTGGTGGGGAGGCGTGTCGCGAAAAGTGGTGCCGGGCCAAACGCTCACTTCTCAGTCACACGAGTCGACGAGCGCGGCGACACCATCCTGCACGTCTCCTATCCATATCAGCCACTCGGCCCAACCCGGCAGTGGGTGAGGTCCGTGACGGCGACGATGGCCCGTCAGGCCTACGACGCGCAGCAGATCGCACGTTGGGGCCAGACCGAATCCCAGTTCGAGAAAGACGTCGCGGACAGACTGTTCGTTCCGCCCTCGCTCCCGCCCGTCCGCAGATTCCTGTTGGGGGCGGACGGCTCTGTCTGGCTGATGCGGTTCGACCCTGTGGACCAGCGGCAAGCGTGGTGGTTGATCGATACGGAGGGTCGTCCGTGGCGCTGGGTGGTGCCCTCCGGGAACCTGCGCATCCTCTGGGCCGGAAGGGACCACGTCTGGGGGGTGGTTGCTGACCCCCTCGGAGTGAACTACATCGTGCGATATGAGATAGAGCCGGACATGGGCGAGGGTTCGTAGTGCGCGCGTTTGGACTGGGAGACGCCCACAGGCGGGAAGACCAAGCCCAAGACCGCCGACCTTGTCCAAGGCGCCAATTCGCCTCAGGAATGGTACTCTGTGGAACGCTGCCTCGACGCGGGCTGCCTTCGTAGCAGTCATGGCGGACGGTGACTGCCGAGAGCCCGCAAAAGGAGGGCCTGGCGCGTGGCTGGAAGTGGCTTGTGAACCGGCGCGATCGCACCTGCTCCATGTGCGGGCCTCGCTTTTGTTCTATGAAAATTTCTGCGGACATCCAGGAGTTTGCGGCGGCCGGAATGCAAGAGAAGGCGCGGGAATTCCGGGAGTCGGGCGGAGAGTTGTACGTTCCGGAGACCGCGAATTCCTGACCGACGTAAAGGGTAGCGGTGCCACTTCGAAGTGGCACTGACAGCCTCCTCGTCCCGCCGATTGGCCTCCAACCGGACGCGGGCGGGGATCTACGGTGGATCACGCTCTGACACGCAAGTGATCGGCTCCACCCGTATGGAGCCGGTGGACGAGAGCCCATTAATGGCGACGCCTCCGACGATCGGGCGATTCGGCAGCCTGAGTTGGACGAGGTGATCACGCACCCCAGGCCGCTAGGCTGCGTCACCCTTCAGCACGGCGAATTGCAGCCCGATCTGCCGGGTTCGCAGAGTAAGGGCTGTTCGAGTGAGATGACACCCGCGTCGAACTGACTTCTGCCGCGTGGCAACAGTCCCGACGACGACCCTCCGACCGGTCCACGCGAGCCGGGCGTCGTCGCGCTCCCCCCGGATGCCTCGGTACTCCCGATACGAGTTCCTTGCTCTCCACCTGGCATCCCACCATATGTTGCGTGTGCCCCTCGAGTCTCCGGTTCAGCCCCACTCCGTCGTGACGGGGTGCCGGGAGGTCGCTCGACGTGGGTCCAGTTGTCCCGATCTTCGCTCAAACGCGCGCCGAAGCAGGTGGTGCTCTTGCCTTGCCGGGCGCCCGCTTCACACCGCGTCCGGTTGAGTTCGAGCAGATCGTCGCGGGCACGCTTCTCGGGGTGGTCGTCTGTCCACCGCCTGACGAGGCTCCAGAGATCTATGCATGGCTCCTGGCACTAACGGTGTCGATGCCTGCGGCAGCGATCGTGTGTCTCACTCGGTTCGATGAGGAGTGGTTGGCGCCGCTAGCCCGGGTGAGTTGCGCGGCGATCGTATCCATCGACCACGCTGACCGAATGCTGGAAGAGCGCGTGGCACGCTTGAGGCGCCCCGACATCGCGCGCGTACTCCACCAGTTGTACGTCGGTGCCCGGGTGCTCGGCCGGCCGTGCGCCGCTGCGCTTCGCGCGATGTGCCACCCGACCCGGAAACCAATCGTGGAGGTTGCGTCCCTGCCCCGCATCGCGGCCGCATCGACCTCAGCGTTCTATGAGGCGTGGCCGTTGGACTTTCCACACTGCTCGCCGAAGCGAGTCGCGGACTGGATCGCCATCGCCAAGGCGCGCCAACACACCCGATCCGCGCAAGCCGCTGCGCGTTTTCTTGGGGTACATCCGCGCAGCTACGACCGCATGTGGGTCCGATGCCTGGGTCAGCCGATGAGTTCGACGCTCGATGCCGCTGGGGTGGCCCGGTTCGTGACGGAACTCTCGGCCTGTGCCGGCGAGGTCCTGCGACGCGCCATGGAGCGTCGCCGGACGGCGTGAGGGAACTGTCCCATCGGTGACTCCCTTGCCGGACATCACCAACATTCCGGAAGAACTGTCCCGGATTCCGGAAGGACTGTCATTTCGCTTCGTGGACCTGCTCCAGTAGTCTAAACCGCGTGGGTTAGACGGCATCATTGACGGCGCCGATGTGCCTTTACGGGGGGAGTAGGTGCACAGGGGCGAGGGAGCTACGGACACTCGGGTTCCAGGACTCTTCCGGTACGGTGTCGTACGAGTGGGCGGCCTGCCCATCGAGCACCTCACACGGTTACGGGCTCCGCGGACGCTTGAGGAAGCCGACGCCCTTCTACGTGACCGATCGGCCCTGGTCTCTGATGCGTCCAAGCTATCAGATCTCCTGCACGAGGTGATCCCCGGACAGTCAAAGGCCGTTCGAAGAAAGCTCCTTCGGCTGCGCCGCGACCTTCACAACCTCAGGTGCCCACGCTCGCGGGACATGGCAGCATGTCCCTCGATGGAGCTCGCCCAGCGGATCGTCCGGTTTGCCAAGGAACTGGATCGTTGGACCGCGCGCCGAGAGGCATTCTGCGCCACCTACGACGCCGAGATTGCGGAAGCCCGGACCCTCATGTGCGACAGTTTCCGCGATCCGGACTTCCAGGCAGGAGTGCGGCTGTCCAGTCGGTCTCTCTCTGCGCACCTGAGGCCAGGAAAGGCCAACACCGCTGCGGAGTTGGACACGAAGGCTGAGAAGGGGCTGCTGCGCTACCTGACTCGCGCGGCTGCCAAGGCCACTCCCTTCGGCCGCTTTTGCGCCGTCCTTCCGGGCGTGGTTGAACCAGCCGACGCTCCGCTGACCTTCGATGAGGATCCAGGTCGAAAGTGGAGTTGCATCCGCGCGAACAAGCGACTCATGCAGCTGACCCTGAGGCACCTCCTCGGAGAATTGGAGGCGCGGAGGCAGCTGCCGGTCCGGCTCAACCCCACGCTAACGATGGAACAGGGGTCGTTGCGCTTCCTGTCCTCCTTCGACCGGACCGAGATCTTCCAGACTGTGTCCCGCAACGCGGCCGTCGATGTTGTGCTCATGGAACTCCGAAGGTGCGGAGCCGGGAATGTCGAGACCCTCGCCTCGGCGTTGACGGCCATGCCGGAACTCGACGCGGGCCAAGAAGAGGCCGAAGCGTATGTCGATCGCCTGTTCGAGATCGGGCTGCTCCAACTGGACCTGCCCGGTCTCGCGAATGACCCCGAGTGGCCCAAGCGGCTCAGGCGTCTCACGGCGACAATGCGCGGGGACCGGGCCTCCGAGGCAACGGCGCTGTTGAGCGAAGTGGATGCCGGGGTCGCCGCCATACGCGAGGACGGTGTGAAGTCGGGCGACGAAGTGGTGACGGGACTCGAGGATGGCATCAGACGCACGTTGAGCACGTGGGCCGGAGCGGAGCACACCCTCCAAGGGCCGTGTGTGTACGAGGACGCCAGCGCCGCGGGGTGGGCCCGGGTCGACTCCGATCACTTTTCGGCTGCTCTGCGTGGCCTTCGCGATTTGGTGGAGGTACTGATCCCCCTGGGCGGCGACCGCGCGCGACAAGCCGGGCTCTTGCGGTTCTTCGACGCTCACTTCGCGGCCGACCGCGTACCGCTCCTCGATTTCTACGAGGCACACGTCCAGCACGAGCGGGACCGAGCTGGGAGCACGGAGGAGAGGAGTGAGGCTGGTGGCGAGGCCGCTGCGAGGCCGAACCTCGACGGCGGCGCACCTGCAGCTTTGGCACACGCTGCGTCGGGCCGAGGCCCCCGTCTGGACGACCGCATCGCTGAGGCTTCCCGAGCCCTCCTCGAATCGACCGCACGAAAGTGGTCCGAGAACCCACAGAGCCGCGAGATCGCCCTGAATCGTACTGACTTGGAGGCGGCCCTGTCCGGGCTTCCGGAGCGACATGACGGCCCGCTGTCGGCGTCGATCTTCGTGAATTGGGTGCCCCGGCCGGGCGATCCTGCCGGCGGGCAGGTGCTGGTGCCCAGAGCACTCTCGATGCTCGGCTTCGGCAAGTTCTTTTCGCGGTTTCTGTACCTCTTCCCTTCAGAGATCCTGGAGGCGTTGGGGCAAGTAGGGGCGGGTGCCGACACTGTGCTGGCGGAGATCGCGGGAGACCAGGCATTCAACGCCAACCTTCGCCCGCCCATCCAGCGCGCGGAGATCGTCTATCCCAACGGAGATCGAGCGGGGTGCGCCGAGGCAATCGACATCAGCCGGCTTGCAGTGGGACCAAGCGAGAGTGGCGACCGGCTGGACTTGTTCGACCAGGTGAGTGGCCAGCGCGTGGTGCCGCTCGATCTGGGCTTCATGAATCCGCTCCTCCGACCACCGTTGTATCAACTCCTCCGTTCCTTCTCACCGCCCTCGTCGTCGTCCGTTCCTCTTCCTGGTCGCCCCTTCCTAGCCGGTGAGACGCCCAACGAGGCTCAGGAAGGGGGGACCTTGCGTCGGCCTCGGATCACGTACGAGAGACACGTCATCCTTGCCCGGGAGACCTGGTTCCTGCCGCCCGGCCGATTGCCCACCCAGGAGCCGGATGAATCGGACGCTTCCTTCTTCGTACGCGTGCGAGGGTGGCAGGCGGCCGTCGCGCTTCCGGATGTCGTGTATGTCAGGGTTGTCTATTCCCCCGGTGCCGAGGTCAGAGAAGCTACCGCGCGGGCCACCGAGAACGGGGCGGACGGCGCTCTTTCTGAGGACGGGATCGACGATGAGCGACCTGGGGATGTCGAGAATGCCCATGCCCGAAGCGCCGGGGAGAAGGGCAAGGCCCGGAAGGCCCCGCCTTGGTGGGGCGACCTTCGCAAGCCGCAGTATCTCGACTTCCGATCTCCGCTGCTCGTCCGACTTCTGGGCCGCTACGGGACCCTCCGGGGCAACTTGTTCCTGGTGTTCGAAGAGTGGCTTCCCGATTCCTCGGACCTCGCCGCCACCGCTCCGGACCGGCACTGGGTGTCGGAGTCTATCATCCAGATCGACCTGGACCGCGGAACCGACAGTCGGGCCAGTCTGCGTACGGAGCGCCGAATGGCGAGTGAGGTGGTCCATGCCTGAGACGTCCCGGCGCTGGATGAGCGTCCACTTGAATGTCCGGGGGTCGGTTGCGCCGGCAGACGATCTCTACGGGTTGACGAGCGACTCTGTCCTGACGGGGCTCGTGGCACCAGTGACAGCGCGGCTTCGCGCCGAAGGGCACGTGGCCGCGATGTTCTTCGTCCGATACGGGTGGGAAGGTCCACACCTCCGCGTGCGTTTTCTCGTGCGGCCCGGGAACCGGTCATCAGTTCTCCCGGCGGTCGAAGGCGCCTGTGTGGGCTTCGACTTTCCCACTGCGGGGGGAATCTACTCGCTCCTCCCTGAGGAGACGGTCTACGAGCCGGAGCTCGACCGCTATGGCGGCAGGGTGGGTGTCGCAATCGCCGAACGGCTCTTCGCTGCTTCCTCCTCACTGACGCTGGAACTGCTGCCGCTGGTGTGTGCGGAGCAGGACGCCGGCTTGAGGTTGGGATTGGCAGTCATGAGTGCCGTGCTTCTGATGCGGAGTCTCTTCGGTTACGAGAACCTGGGCGACATCGCGTCCTTCCTGTCCCAGCACAGCTTGGGTCGACTGCTGCAGGTGGATGAAGCGCGTCGCGCGGAGGTGGCGATGCGATTGGAGGAGACAGCGGCGCATCAGGACGAGCTCTACGCGTCGCTCACGTCGGTCCTAGGAGCTCGGCCGACCGACCTCCCAGATCCTCTGGCTGGCGCGACAACCGCGTTCGAGAACGTGCGTGAAGCGTTGGTTGCGGCCTGGCGAGTCAAGCCTCTTCGGGTCTACGGCGTCGTGACCGAGAGCCCGGAAGATGCCTTGCGTCGCCTCGCCGGCAGCTATCTCCACATGCACCTCAACCGCATGGGAATCCCGCCGTGGAGCGAGTCGGTCGTTTGCACGATCGCAGCCCGGGCGGTCGGAGAGGGGGCGGCATGCGCGACCTGACCTGGGCCGACAACGCCGCCGTCGACATTGGCGAACGCCTCTTGGCCGACGCGGTGATCGATGGCCCGACTGCCACCTGGTGGGTTCAAGAGGCCGTGGAAGGGGTCTTCCCCTCCAAGACCGAACGACGCCTGGCCAGGGGGTCCCTATACGGCGGTACCGCCGGAATCGCGTTGTTCCTTACCGAGCTCGCGGCCATCACTCGAAGGCACGACTTCCGGAGCTTGGCACGCTTGGCCCTGGAGCACGCTTTGAACCATGGCCGGGACGGGCCGGCCATGATCCATGGGTTTCACGGTGGGATGGCCGGTGTCGTCTTCGCCGTGGCGGCGCATCTTCGCCACTGGGAGGAGGTGGATCTACGAACGCGGGCCGAGGATCTCCTTCGCGTCGTGGCCACTCACGAGAATGACGTAGGCAATGTGGATGTGATCAGTGGGGCGGCCGGGAGCATCCTCGGACTGCTTTCGGTCGCGGACGTTTTCGACCCGGACGGCATCGACGCTACGTGCATATCGCTGGGCCGCCGGCTCATCGAGGCGGCAGACGCCGAGCCCTGGGGCATCTCGTGGCCCAGCGGCGTGCCGCGCCTTGCGAACCTCTGCGGCCTGGCGCACGGGGCGGCGGGCATGGGTCTGGCTCTGCTCGAACTGCACGCGCGCACCGGCCGGGACCTCTTCCTCTCCGCCGCACAAGAAGCATTTGCCTACGAAGCGCACTGGTTCGACGAAGAGCAGCGCAACTGGGCAGATCTGCGGAACGCAGCCCTCGATTTGTACAGAACAGAGAACCGCCTTGATCAGCTCAAAGGTCTGGTGCGGTCGGGCGGCCCGCTCCCCCTTTCCGAGGCGAAGTACATGACCGCCTGGTGTCACGGAGCGCCGGGCATTGCGCTCACCCGAGCCAGAGGCTTCGAGCTGCTGGGCCATAGGCGGTACCGGGACCAGGCCGCCGCCGCCATTCCCCTCCTCCGTGCGAGCCTGAGCTGGACGCATGCGGGTCACTCGATCTGTCATGGCTTCATGGGCAACGCGGAATGCCTGCTGGGCATCGCGGCGCGGCTGTCGCTGGCCGACCTGCAGGACTGGACAATTGACCGCATAGAGACTGTGACGTCCGCGGTTGTCTCCGGAACGGACCGGTGGCGGAGCGGGAGGCTGAATCAGGTCGCCGATCCCACCCTGATGGTTGGTGAGGCGGGCATCGGCCTGTCGCTACTCGGGCTCAGTCATCC
>JAJDNI010000310.1 GCA_022340755.1 Gemmatimonadota bacterium | reverse complement strand
AGGAGAAGTCGTTCTCGATGGTCCGCGCTCCCACCTGGATCATGCTGCCCGACGCGCCGACGATGGCGGTGTCGGCCACCTGCCACGTGTCGCTCCAGATCGGCTGGAATGCGACGTCGACCCCGAGGGCCGTGGCGCCGCGGGTACGGGAGACCCCCGCCCCCAGCTCGTACGCCCACGTGGTCCCCGGATCCCTGGGGATGTTCTGCAGGTCGTAGTTGGGAATCCCGGGGTGGGACTTCCGGTTCAGCGTCGCCGAGACGCCGGCGCGCCAGCCGGGGGCGTTCAGGTCACGGTCCCACGCGGCCTGGAAGGCCCACGTTCGCGTCTCGTCGAGGTTGTGCTCCACGCGCGTCTCCCACGTCGGGCTGCCCACCTCCCCCGAGGGGAGCGGTGGCGGCCACCGCATTTCAACGTAGGTGACGTCGTGGGTCATGGAGATGTGACTGCGAGCCACCACCAGGGATAGCCGTTCCCCGGCTCCCCGATGGTACAGGCCGACGCGGACGTCGTCCGTGCCGCCCGACTGGACGATACGGGTGGCGTTCGGATACAGCACATCCACGCCGCCGAGGGCGTCCAGGCTGGATACCGAGGCGCCCACGCCGATGGACCACGGCCCTCCTGCCAGGCGCCGCGCAGCGAAGAGTTGAGCGTACAGGTTGCGCGCACTTTCGTCGGAGAGGAGCTCCGTGCGAAACTGCGACCACATCGACAGCGGCTCGATCCAGGGTGTGCGGTCGCGGGAGCCCTCGAGCTGCTGCATGGCGAGGGCCGCGCCTCCGCTCCAACCCCCTCCGGTGAGGAGGCCGGCCACGGGGACCGTGCGACCGCTCCCACCGTGCCGGCTGACGGCGAAGAAGGTCGGGGACGAGAGAAGGGCCGCCTCGCTCACGAATACGCCCTTGGCCGGGTTGGACCATGGGTCGGCGAGGGAGTCGTCCAGTGCGAAGCCGACGCCACCCATGGCCGACGAGACGGAGGGAAGGAACAGGAACTGGTCCCCGGTTGCGAGGGGAACGGTTCGCACCGGGATGATCTGAGCGTGGGTGACGGCAGGAACCGCGAACGCGACCCACGACAGCACGGCGAGGCGGACGAGGAAGCGAGTCATAGGTGTCTCCTGGAAGGCCGAGGACCTCGCCGGCGGCTCCGGAGAGGTGCCGGCCGTCTACCAGGAGAGAAACGATCGAAGCGGGGTGGGAGTGACGATTGCTAGAAGCGCCACTCGAATCCCAATACCGGCACCAGTGGCCGCTCCGCGAGTGGCGTCAGACCCGGCGTGCGCCACGGCTGGAACGCGTAGAAGAGCGCGTCCCGCCGGTCCAGGGCGTTGAGCACCCTCAGGTACGGGCGTACCTCCCAGCGGCGACCGAGCCACTCCGGGTGCAGGACCGCGTGAAGCTCCACGTCGACACGGAGGAAGTCCTCGTCCAGGCCACCGGCGAAGGGTGGCGTCTGCTCGGCCCCGCCGTTCTGGAGCGTGGGCACGTCGGACGCCAGCGCGGTGGTGCCGGGTGTGTGGAAGGGGATGCTGGTGTAGGGAAGCCCCGACCCATAGGCGACGCGCAGATCGCCTCCTAGAAGCTCACTGAACGCGCCGGTCACTCCCGCGCTCAAGAGCTGCCGTCCCGAGAAACCCGAGGTGGAGCCGGCGAGGTCCTGCGCGGACCAGTACCACGAAAGGCCGTATCCCAGCCACACCGTGGCGCGCTCCCCCGGACGCTGGACCCTGAGATCCACGCCCGAGCTCAGGACGCGACCGTCCTGGCCCGGCCGCAGCCCCTCGTACGCCTTCCAGTATCCGGCGAGCCCCAGGCGCACCTTCTCCCCTACGGTCTGATCCAGGGAGACCACGACGTGGTCGGCCGTCGCTACCGGGAGAAGCTCCGAGGGAGTCTCTGAGGGAGAGACGGTCGACGCGAGCGCGTCCCCCACCTGCACATCCGCGACACGGGCATTCTGGTGGTAGCGTCCCGCCGCCACGGTCACGAAGGCCTGGGGCGCGACCATCCACGTGAGCGCGGCGCGAGGGGCGAGGCGCAGGCCCTTGCCGTCATCGAACACGTCACCCCTCAGGCCGGCCCGCAAGACCACCGATTCACCGAGGGACCGCGAGACGTCGACGTACGCGCCCACGGTGTGCGCGGACGCCTGCGCGCGGGCTTGCTCCGCCCGGTCGACCGGGCCTCCACGCGCGAGAACGAACGCGTCATACGAGGTGCGCAGGCTCTCGAAGGAGACACCGACGCGGGCGACGCCACGCTCCGTGGGGCGCGCGATCTGCAGGCTCCCCCGCACGCGGTCGTTGTGGGCCGTCGCCAGCAGGGGGTCGGGTACGGGCTCGCCGGCCGGGGCCGTGGGCTGCAGGGGAAGCGTCGCTTCGTATCCGCCTCCCGCCACCAGCGCATCGATGACCGCGGAAGATGTGTGAGCCTGATAAGTGACGGAGGCGGCCCGGTTGGCCCACCACGCGGCCTCCGGGACCTGATCCGATGGAAGGTCGAGGGTGCCGGGGAGGTCGAGCCGGACGGATTCCCGGTTCCAGAAGCCGGTGGCGCGAACCTCGTGGTTTCTGGCGGGCTCGACCTCGACTCCGGCCAGCACGTCCGCGTACCCGTAGGGGGAGGTGCCCAGAGGCGCCCGGCCGAGATCGTGCAGCGTCCGCGCCGACAGCAGGAAGCCCGCCCCGTCGCCCAGGGGACCGTCGGCGGCGAGGGTGCCGGCCAGGAGGTCGAGGGAACCGGACGAGTGGACCCGGTCGCGTCGGGGCCTGCGGGTCTGAAGGTCGAGAATGTAGGTGAGGCCACCGTCGTACCGCGCGGGCGCACCCCCGACCAGGAGATCCGCCGTCCCGAGCACGTCGGGGTCGAAGCTGCGCAGCAGGCCGGCGACGTGGAAAGGCGTGTACACCGGTGCCCCATCCAGGAGGACCAGCTTGAGATCCGTGGTGGAGCCGCGCATGAAGAGGACGTCCGTGGGCTGGGCCGGGTCGTTCCCGCCGAGAGCACGCACGGCGTCGGCCAGCCCCGCATCCACCAACCCGCTTCCAGTCTCCAGCGCCACCGCCTCTACCCGACCTTCCCGTGCCGGGTCGATGCGGGCCGCGTCGGGATCGGGGACGCGCACGTCCGTCGTGACGTTCACTTCCGGGAGTTGGACGGGATGGGCCTCGAGCTCCAGGTCGACGAGGACGGGCTCCCCCGCCGGTACGATGACGTCGACGGTGACGGGATCGTGCCCGGGATGGCTGGCGCGCACGCGCAGGGCACCGGCCGGCAGGTCAGAGAGTCGATACCGACCGAGGCTGTCGGCCTGGGTGCTCCTGCTCAGGCCCGGGCCCCACACCTCGACGGTGGCGTACGGCAGCGGGCGGAGGCGTCCCTGAAAGATCCCCAGCACCGTTCCCGACACTGACGCGCCGGACTGGGCGGCGAGCGGTCCCGGAAGCACCGCCAGGCCCGCGGCAAAGGCGGCGGCAAGAGCGAGGAGGAAGGGCGCGGGTCGACGCATCGCGATGGTCCTCAGCGGTCTCCACCCCGGAACACGATGCCGGACTCGTCCTCCCGGATCGCCGGCCCGGGGACCGTCAGCCCTTCCGGGGTCCTGGATAGGTAGATACGGCCGTCCACCACCAGCGATGTCGGCACCACGCTCCGTGGGAGCTCCACGCGGACGCGGCCCGGGGTGAGAATGGCCTCGATGCGTCCCCTAGCCGACGTGAACCGACTCCCGAGCGGCCCGAAGACCGCGGCCTCGGTACCGGACACCCATCGGACCTCGACCTCCCCGTCGGCGGGGACACCACGCAGCAGGACCTGAAGCGGTCCCTCGGAGACCCCGATGCGGACGCCTGTCGTCTCCTCTGGCGAGGCCGCGGCCGGGGAAGGACGCTCAACGGCAGCGGGGCCGGGAGTGACTCCCTCGATGAGGTCGCCCGCCCACCGACGCAAGGGCGAGCCGGGCAGCGCGGCGGCAGCCGACGCCGCCGCCAGGAAGAGCACAGCCCCGGCGGCGCGGATCCAGCGGGCACGGAATCGGCGCGAGACCGACCGCACGGAGAGCTTTCCCGACGCAAGCCGTCCGTCCGCTTCGAGGGCCAACGAGCCAACGGCGTCCGCCGCGGCCCGAGCGACGCGGACCCTCACCGAAGCGCGAGCCGATGCGGCGTCGAAGAAGCCGTCCAGGGTCTCCAACGCTGCGGCGACGTCCGAGCCCCGCTTCTCAAGGGCGGCGAGATCTCCGGCGCAGGACGGGCATGTCGCCAGGTGGGCGCGGGCCAGCGCCTCGGTCGGCGGATCGACCGCCCCGTCGCGGACGGCGATCAGGAGGGATTCTTGCAGGTGGGTCATGCGGTCCTCTCCACTCCGGTAAATACCTCCTGGAAGCGTCGCTCCGCCCTGGCCAGGAGCGTCCCGACCGATGTTGCCGCCACGTCCACGGCGTCGGCGATCTCCCGATAGCTGAAGCCCTCGTAGCGCATCAGCAGCATCTCCCGGTCCCGTGGGGCCAGCTCCGCCAACGCGGCGCGCGCCCGCTCCTCGGATTCCCGACGCTCGACGCGGCGCTCGGGTCCTTCCCCCTGTCCCGGATGTACCGGGTGGACCTGGAGGAGGCGCCGTCGGTTCTCCTCGACCCGGTACCGATCCCTGACGAGATGCGTGGCCGTCTTGAACGCCCACGCGCGAAGCGCGGGGATGGGGCCCTCCACCTCGTGTGTGAACAAGCGGACCATGGCCTCCTGCGCCGCGTCCTCCGCGACGTCCCGATCTCCCGTCAGGCGATGGCAGTACCGCACCAGCGCCGGGTAGATCTCGTCGAAGGTGGTGTCGAATTCCACGTGGTCGTCGTGGTGAGAGCCCATCGATCCTCAGCAGTCACCCGGACGCATGGGGATCCGAGGAGGTTTCTACCCACGGAGCGGCCCCCTGGCTGTCGTCGCAAGGGGAACGATCGAAACGCCGCGGGTGTGACGGGCCGACACCGCACCCGGGGGTCCAGGCTCCGGCGGCTGTTGGCGGGGTCGGGGGTGAGAGGCGATTCGGGTCGGGGTTGCTGGCCGAAGGCCGGGGGGTCACTCTGTGCACACCTGGCTCGGGACGGTGCCCCGGGCCCCGGCCACCTTGAGGAGTGCCCCCGGATGGGCGAGCTAGACATCTCCCGCGGCCCTGGACAGCTCCAGGTGGGAAGGGCCGGATCCGTCGACCCTGTGGGCGAGGTAGTCACCCGCCTCCGCGCGGCTGCAGATCCAGAGCGGAGGGCCCATTCGGAAGGCTACTTCCCGACCTCGATGGAGATCCTCGGAGTATGTGCCGCGGACATGCGGGGGGCGCTCCGTCCATTGGTCCGGATCCTCGCCGGGGAACCTCCGTCGGCGGTGCTCTCCGCTGCACACGACCTCATCGCCACAGGGCTCCACGAGGCTCGACAGGTGGCCTTCGAGCTCGTAGGGGCACGTGGGGATGTGGTCGCCTCTCTGAACGCGAGGGCTGCGGAGCGACTCGGTCGAGGCAACGACAACTGGGCTTCGGTGGATTGCTTCGGGGTCTCGGTCGCGGGGCCGGCGTGGCGGGACGGGAACGTCGGGGACGCGGACGTCCTACGCTGGGCCGCTCGCGGCGATCGCTGGTGGCGGAGGACGGCTCTGGTGTCGACGGTGGCGTTGAACGTCAAGTCGCGAGGCGGTGCCGGGGATCCCGTCCGGACGCTCAACATCTGCGAGGCGTTGGCGGCGGATCGCGACGTCATGGTGGCCAAGGGACTGTCGTGGGCACTGAGGGCGCTGGCTCCGATCGCCCCGGCAGCCGTGCGCGGATTCCTGGAAGTCCACCGTGACGACGTGAAGGCGTTGGTGCGTAGGGAGGTTACGAACAAGCTGGAGATGGGCGTGAAATCCAGGAGGAGGCGATGATCCCCGTCGTCAGGAAGAAACGCAGGAAGGCCCCGCCGAAGGTCGACCGACGCACGTCCTGGCGGGAGGCGGCCGTTCTTCTGGAAGGTGAGCTCGTCGAGGGGAAGCGCCCCGGCCAGGACAAGGTGCTGGTAGGCCACGGACCGTGGAGAATCTGGCTGGACACGTACACGGTGAGCACCGGCCAGGTCACGGTGCAGTACACCCGAGCACGGGCGTACTTCCGAGGATGGAGGGAGATTCAGGTCACGGTCCGAAGCGCCAACCTCTTCGACCGCCTGTGGAGGAAGCTCACCGGTGGCCCCAAGCCGGGAATCAGCCGGGCCCTCCTGGAGAAGCACGTCGTGAAAGGTAAGCCGGCAGCCAGGCTTCCGTCACTGCTCCTGGCGGCCGGCCTCACGGACGCGATCCTCGAGGCGAAGGCGGTTTCGCTGCGCGTGAAACCGGCCTCGCGGCGCCTGCGGAAGCGTCACGGCGAGGATCTCGCGGAGGTGATCTGCCTGACCACTGGCGTCGTGGATGCCGTCGACCGACTCGTGACCATGGTCCGGGTGGTGGAGGCGGCTCTGGACGCGCTGGCGGGCATCGGCGAGGCGATCCGCGAGGAGGCGCCGGACCCATGACGGACTTCGACGCGTTCGAGGCGCTCACATTCGACTGCTACGGCACGCTCATCGATTGGGAGCGGGGGATCCTGGAGGCCCTCGGGCCCATGCTCGCCGCCCACGGCGTGGTCGGGGGCCAGGCGGACGGCGTGCTCGAGCGATTCGCGCGTCTGGAATCCACCATCCAGGCAGGGTCCTTTCTCAGCTACCGAGAGGTCCTGGCCGGCGTGGCCCGCGGCTTTGGTGCCGAGTTGGGCTTCCGCCCCTCGGCGGAGGAGGTGGCCGGGTTCGCCGGATCCGTACCGTCATGGCCCCCCTTCGCGGACACGGTAGACGCGCTCCGGGCCCTCGCCCTCCGGTACCGCCTGGCGGTGGTATCCAACGTGGATGACGACCTGTTCGCCGGCACCGCCCGACAGCTCGGCATGACCTTCGACCACGTCGTCACCGCCCAGCAGCTGAAGAGCTACAAGCCGGCGACCGCACACTTCGACGAAGCCCTCCGCCGCCTGGGGCTCCCCAGGGACCGCGTCCTCCACGTGGCGCAGAGCCTCTTCCACGACATCGCGCCGGCAAAGGCGCTCGGATTCTCGTGCGTGTGGGTGAACCGACGGATGGGCAAGGCCCGTGGGGGCGCCACGGCAGCCGCTTCCGCCGAGCCCGATCTCGAAGTGCCCGATCTCGCCACGCTCGTGGCGCTCATGGGGTTCGACGCGTAGGCCGAAGTGGCCACCGGCCCCCTCGCGAACGCCGCCGGCCATCCGGTGTTAACAAATCGGACAGGCGTCGCGTCAACAATGTCGGGTCCAACTGTCGCACGAGGAGCATTCCGTGAACATGAAGTTCCTGCCCGCCGCACTGGCTCTCGGAGCCGCTGCGGCGCTCACGGGTTGTGGTGGGGGTGTCAAGCACCTGTCCGAGATCACGCCTGTCCGTCAGCAGCGCCTCACGGGCCATTGGGTCCTGAACGAGAAGGAGAGCATGAGTCCGGACAGCGCCTTCCGGCGCCCCGAAGGGGGCGAGCGGGGTGGGGCTCGAGGCGGAGAGCCGGGCGAGCCCGGAGCGGGCGGTGATGGCGGCTTCGGGGGTCGCGGTGGCTTCGGTGGCCGTGGCGGCTTCGGGGGTCGCGGCGGCTTCGGCGGCGGGATGGGTGGCCGGGGTGGGTTCGGTGGAGCCGGCGGCATGCGTGGTGGACGACCCAGCGGCGTCCGATCGGATCCGGCCGTCATGCAGGAGAGCCGTCGGTTGGTGATGGGTCAGGAAGCGGTCCTCGACGTCGTGCTCACGGACTCCACGGCGACGGTGACCTACCCTGGCGAAGAGCCGTGGGTGCTCTTCTTCGGCAAAGCCGTGAAGCGGAAGATCGACAAGAACGTGACCCTTCAGGCCAAGGCCGAATGGGACAACGAGAGGCTCATGGTCACCCGCTCCGTGTCGGGGGGCGGCAGCATCCAGGAGATCTTCGAGCCCGGGCTGGACGCCAAACGACTCGTCGTGGACGTGAACGCGTCCATGGGTGGTGGTGGACGAGGGGGGAGGGAGTTCCAGCGCGTGTACTATCCCGAGGGGACCAAGTCCGGAGATCGCTGACCCCACGGGATACGTGAGGGACGGGCCACAACGCCCGTCCCTCACGCTTCATCGCGGGCAGGCGGGGACCTCGGGCACCCGGACCTCGTTCGGCCGCATGCCAGCTCTGGTCGCGGGCCGGCAGGATCGATGGGCGTTCCCGAGGCGGCCCACGACTGGCCGGGGTTTTCTCCTGGGACGCCGAAGGGATACGGCGCCCGTGGTACGCCGGATCAGGTGGCCGCCTCCCGGGGTTCGGCTTAGACTTCAAAGTCCAATTCCGACCCCATCTCAGGCGAGCGGCCACGGCGATGCGATTCGCTTATATCGACTCCCAGGGGAACCAGGTTGCGATTCCCAGCGTTGAAGCCCTGGGACTCCGGATCGAGTTGGGGGCCATTGGGCCGGATACCCAGCTCTACGATGGTCAGGCGGATCGTTGGGGACCGGCCTCCTCGCACGAGATCTTCCACACCCTGTCCCGGGGCATTTCGGAGGAGAGCTACAATGTTCCTCCGCTTGTGGCGCCCACGTCCGGGACGCCCATCGGTGACCTGGAATCGGAAGATCCCGGCTCGCCGGAAGGGGACGTGACGAGGCCGGAGGAAGCCACCACGCCCGGGGACGCCGAGCCCGTCTTCGACATTTCGGACGAGTTCTGGGCTCCAGGCGGGGAAGAGGTCCCGGCCGACGAAGCGGCGGCGGAAGGAGGCGACCTCGCTCCGGAGCCCGAGCCCAGGGTCACGGCCGACGACGACCTGCCGCTCGACCTCACCCTGATCGACATGGGGGAGCCGGCGGGGGGTTACGATGCAGCACC
>JAJDNI010000292.1 GCA_022340755.1 Gemmatimonadota bacterium | reverse complement strand
AGCGGCAGGGAGGCTTCAGGCCCGAATGCCGTGAGGATCACCGGGACCCCCACCATGACCGTGTTGGAGAATGCGGCGCCCATGCCGAAGATCGCGCCTTCGTCCAGGGGCCGGTCGAACACCAGGCGCGCCGTGGCGATCCCCAGGGCCCACACGGTGAAGGAACCCACGTAGAACGCCACCAGGAAGGACCACTGGATGTTCTGCGGAATCTCGAGCCCGGCCATGCTCCGCAGGAGGAGGGCGGGGATGGCGAGGTTGAAAACGAAGGCCACCATCCCCTCCACCCCGGCGGGCTTGATGATTCCCATACGGGCGGCGAGAAAGCCCAGCGCGGCGATACCGAAGACGGGCGCGACGACGTGTAGTAGAACGGGCATGGGGCAATAGACACCCGCCGAGCCATGACAACCAGTGGTCGCGCTGGTTCACCGGGCCCCCTTATCGGCCCGCAGCACCGGCCACCCTGCCTGGACCTCACCGCCCCTGACAAACAGGTTTGATATCACCCTGTTCCCCCCTCTTCCCGACCCACGATGCTGCACCAAACGGTACTCGCCTTCGTCGTCCCACTGGCACTGGGCATCCTCCATCCGCAGGAGGCGGGCCCGCCCACGCGCGTCGCCCACGTGGACCTCCACCGCTACATCGGGCTGTGGCACGAGATCGCCCGCCTCCCCAACCGGTTCCAGAACCAGTGCGTCTGGGGGGTGACGGCGGAATACACGCTCCGGCCGGACGGCCGCATCGACGTGATCAACCGCTGCTACAGGAAGGACGGTAGCCTGGACGAGGCCAAGGGATTGGCCCGGGTGGAGGACACGGAGAGCAACTCCCTGCTGAAGGTCTCGTTCTTCAGCATCCTCGGGTGGCGTCCGGTCTGGGGCGATTACTGGATTATCGACCTGGCCGGCGACTACAGCTACGCCGTGGTGTGCTCCCCCGACCGCAAGTACGGGTGGATCCTCGCCCGGGAGCCGCGCCTGTCGGCCGACGTCCTCGAAGGGATCTACGAGGGCCTGCGGCGGCAGGGATTCGACCCGAGCGCCTTCCAGGCCACGCCGCAGGAGGTCCCGGTCCCGGGCAGGTAAGGAGAGAAGCATCCAGCCCGCGCAGTGTGTACCGGATTCTGTGATTGCGGGACGGGATGGCCATGCCCAGCGCGATCAACGTCTACCTCGTCGGCGCGCACTCCGAGGCCGCAGTCCATGACGATCTCCTGCCTACCCCGGATCACAGCGCCTCGGCCACGCGGGTCGCTGCCCGGCGTCGAGTGAGCACGCTCGCCAAGAGCACTGCGATCAGGCCCGTCAGGAAGATGCCGTCGAATTTCCCCGCTCCCCCGATGGAGGCGACCGGCGCCCCCAGGCCTTGAACCTCGCCCAGATTCAAGAGATCCGCCCCGATCAGGGTGCCCAGGCTGCCGGCCACGTAGGCCAAGGCCGGGGCATGGCGGCGTGAGATCACCAAGGCGACGATGACGGTTACGAGGGGCGGCACGAAGACGGGTTCGGCGATCCCGACGCCCGGCACGGGATGGGCCATCCAGTGGACGACGACCGTCACGAGCGCCACGCCGAGCAAAGCCTTGGCGAACAGCTTGTTCTTGAAGACGAGGTAGATGGAAAGGAGGGTCGGGATGACGGCTCCGCCGATGTTGACCGCAAGGACGGTGCCCGGCCACTGCTCGACCAGGGGAACGACGTACGCCATGCCGAAGTAGCTGATGACCTGATTGGAGACCACGGGTTCCGACGGCAGATGAGCGATGGGGATGTTCACATAGCTCCCCAGGAAGGAGAACAACAGCAGCGCGAACATGTGTCGCTGCCCCACCCCGATGTTCTCGTACGCGTACCTCATGATGCGGAGCTCGACCACGACGACCAGTAGCGCGAACAGGAAGAACAGCATCACCAGAAAGGGCAGCGTGATCGGCATGTAGTGCATCGTGGTCCTCCCCCCTGAGCGTGGCGGTGCGATAGCCGTTCGGCGGCGGATCAAGTCCCGGTAATGTAGAGCGGCTCGGCTCCCCCCCGCGACCTGATCTGCGCTGGAACGGGGCGCAGGAGCTCGCCTTGAGGCGGCGGCGCGCAGCGGACCGTACCTTCAGTACTTCCCGGCAGAAAGGACCGGATCCGTTCTCCCCAGGAGGCCCCGCATGCTCGCCTCGGCACGCTTCGTCCGCTCGCTTCTCACCCTGGCCGTGCTGGGATCGGCGATGGCAGCGGCGGTGACGCCCCTGAGGGCCCAGGGCCACAGCCTGGTGGCTCCCGACGGGGCGGTGGACTGGAATCGGTACTACACGTCCTCGGAGGTTGGGGAGATCCTGGCGGAGCTTCACGGTCTCTATCCCGAGCTCACCGAGCTCTACAGCATCGGGAAAAGCCTCCAGGGGAGGGACCTCTGGGTGATGGAGGTGACGGCGGAGACCACCGGCCCGGCATCGGACAAGCCCGCCCTGTATCTGGACGGCGGGATCCACTCCGCGGAGTTCACGGGGTCCCAGGTCGCGCTCTACGCGCTGGGACAGCTCCTGACCCGCTACGGCCGGGATCCGGAGATCACCGAGCTCCTGAAGCGATACGCCTTCTACATCCGCCCCAAGTTCAACCCCGACGGGTCGGACCTCGCCCTCATCTACGATCAGCCGCTGCGGAGCACGGTACGCCCCTGGGATGACGACGAGGACGGGGTGGCGGATGAGGATCCTCCCGAGGACCTGAACGGGGACGGCTGGATCACCTCCATGCGGACCCCGGATCCCGAAGGTGGGTGGTACGCCGACCCCCGGGACCCCCGGGTGATGGTCCGGATCCGACAGGGAGTCGAGGTCCCGGAGGGGGCCCGGCGCTACCGGGTGGTGAGCGAGGGCGTGGACAACGACGGGGACGGGCGCATCAACGAGGACGGGATCGGGGGCATCGACATGAACCGGAACTTCCCCCGCAACTGGGAAAGGGAGCACCTCCAGTCGGGGGCGGGGCCCTTTCCCCTCTCGGAGCCCGAGACCTACGCCACGGTTCGATTCATCTACGGCCACCCCAACATCACCTCCATCGTGCACGGCCACACGTCCGGAGGGTTCGTCTACCGTCTCCCCTCGGCTTCCGCTCCCTCCCTCTTCCCCAAGAACGACCTGGCCCTGATCGAGCACCTGGGCGCTCCGTACACGGAAACCACGGGCCGGCCGGTCGAGCCCAGCTCCACTCATCCCACCGACCACCGCTACGGGACCCTCCTCAGCTGGGCCTACTGGGACCAGGGGATCGTGGGGTGGGTGCCCGAGTACTCGCCGGGCCCCGAGGCCTGGGTGCGCGACTACGACGGAAACGGGACCATCGACCCGCTGGAGGAGATGCGTTTCGACGACGAGGTGCTGGGCGGTCGCTATTTCTCTCCCTGGAAGTCCTTCGTCCACCCCGATCTGGGGGAGGTCGAGATCGGTGGGTGGCACACGAAGTTCTGGGGGCAGAACCCGCCGGCCGAGTACCTCGAGGAGGAGTGCCGGGTGCAGCTTCCCTGGATCTTCTCGCTCATCGAGCAGGCGCCCCGCCTGGCGTTGGACGGCCCCTCCGTGACTCCCCTCGGGGATGGCCGCTTCCGGGTACGGGCGACCCTCACCAACCAGGGATTCCTCCCCACCAGCCTCACCGGAAGAGGAGCGGTGGGGGCCGAGGGGCAGGGCGGGGAGCTGAGGAGTCGGGTGGTGCGTCCTCCGACCCTCCTTCTCGGATTGGACGGTGCCGAGCTCGTGGAGGGATCCCTCCGGGTCCAGCTGAGGCACCTCCGGGGAACCGGCCCCTTCCTCACCGATGTGGGCGTGGCGGCGGAGACGGTGGAGTGGATCGTGAGGCCGGCCGGGGGGGCAGGCCGCGTGCAGGTGACGGCACGCTCGGACAAGGGAGGGCTGGCCCGCTCGGCCTGGGTGGAGTTGCATTGACCATGAGGCCGACCCGCTGAGGGTGCTCGTCTCGGCCGAGCCGATGGCGGGGTGGACGGCGAGCAACCCGGAGGCCGTCAGCAGATAAGCGCGCGCTTGACGTCCTTCATTCTCACAAGCGGGAGGAATTCCTGGAAATTCCTCCCGCTTTTCATCTCACCTGGATTACCCTGCTGGCTCTCTTGTGAGGGTGAAGGTGACGTTCACTGATGTTGGCTCGTCGTCAGCATGATAGATCGTCATGCTCTCGTTTTCGAATCTCACAGTGAGAAGCCTGGCCCTCTTGTCGTAGGTCACCTCACCGCCTCTGATCTCGAGGAAGTAGTCATCCGGAGACTCCCCCCACCAGAACTGGACGATGTAATCCCCCGGGACTCTTCGGCCGAGGCTGTTCATGAAGATGTTGCCCTCATGTTCCCCGGATAGTCCGGCCGGGAAGGCTTCTTCCGACAGAGTCATCGTGTATGCCGGAAACGGCCCCGCGTTGGGACAACAACCTTCAACGTCAGCAGAACCCTGCAAGTGGCCCGTGAAGGCTATCGATTCGCAGCTCGATGGTGTTTGGGGCTTATTGGGGTTGTCGGGTTTCCCTGTCTTCGCGAACTGCGCATCAACCGTGTCCACGGCCGCGGGCTGCGTATCGCAGGCGACCACGAGGAGGGAAAGGGTGAAGAACGTGAGGAGCCGTTTCATGGTTACATGCCTCCATTGGTGGAGATGCAATACTGCGTCTTCCGTGGGCCGTGTGGGCTCGAGAAGATCCCTGGTGTTCATCGTGCGCCTCCTCCCGGCGAATCGCCTCGCCGAGTCGCTGGCGGATGCCTAGGGCGCCGAGGCGTTCCTCACCAAACGAAATCCGTTGTCGGGGTTGCGGTTCTGCGGGAGGTCGGCGTTGGAGCGATGGGCGCAACTGGCGAACATCCACCAGCTCCCCCAGCCACCGCCACGCAACAGCCTGGCCGCACCCGTGTCGGGACCCTGGGGGTCGTTGGTCGGGCTCACGGAATAGTAGTCCTCTCCGTACCGGTCCTGGACCCACTCCCAGACGTTCCCGTGCATGTCGTAGAGGCCCCAGGCGTTAGGTTGTTTCTGGCCTGCCGGGTGCGTCGTGGAGCCGGAGTTACTCGCATGCCACCCCATGTCGTTCAGCACGCCCGTGCCGGCGAAGTCGCTGGTGGTCCCGGCCCGGGCCGCGTACTCCCACTCCGCCTCCGTCGGCAACCGGTAGTCCTTGCCTGGGTCTCTCGCGTTGAGGGTGTCGAGGAAGCGCTGGACGTCGGACCAGCTCACGTTCTCCACCGGACAGGTGCCCCCGCACGAGGAGAAGTGGCTCGGACGGTTCCCCACCACCGCCCACCACTGATCCTGGGTGACCTCGGTCTTTAGCATAGAGAACGACCGCGTGATGTTGACGGTGTGAACGGGAAGCTCGTTGGGACTACCGTTCCCTGTGAGGTCTCCCATCTGGAAGGTTCCGGCGGGGATCTCGACGAACTGTTCGGCGCCGAAGACGATGCCCAGGTCCGGGGCCACGGTGATGTTCGCGGTGCCTGACGCTCCTTCGCATGCCGCGCTGATCGTGGCGACACCCACGTCCGCTCCCGTCACCAGACCCGCCTCGCTCACCGTCGCCACGAGGTCGTTGCTGGAGGACCAGGTAATCGGCCGCCCGCTCAACACGTTTCCGGAGCCATCCTTTGCCTCTGCAGACAACGGAAGGGTCAGGCCGACATTCACCATTCCGGCGGCTGGGGTCACCACGACCCCGGCCACCGGTTTCACTTCCGGCCCGGTACTGCCTCCGTCCCCGCACGAGAGGAGCAAGAAGGGAAGAGTCAGAAGGGCGACGGCGGAAAGACGTAGGCGAACGGGGAGATGAGCACCCGGGGGAAGAGTGAGCAGGGTCGCCAGGGCAGGGAAACGAGTTTGCATGGCACACCTCCCTGGGCGGATCGTTGTGCCGCATCGATCCACACCCATCGGCCGATCACTGTCTTCCGGTACGCGAGGACAATGTTGGCCTGTGCCCGTTCCGCCACCGTGAAGCAGCCGTTCCGGCAGGGGAACGCTCAGCCATGGTTCCAGATGGCCCGCCAAGAGACCCTCCGGTCACACGTTGAAATCCGTTGCCAGAGCGGTGGGACCCCGAGTAGCTTGCAGGTGTTGAGTCTTGCAGGCAGGATCAGGACCTACCGTCCATGATCGAGTTCCAGGTTCTTGGATCTCTGGGCCTTCGGGAGCCCGACGGGGAAGAGATTCTCTCCGTTCTTGCCCAACCCAAGCGCACGGCCATCCTTGCCTATCTCGCCGTCGCCTCCCCCCGTGGCTTTCACCGCCGGGACACCATCGCGGGTCTGTTCTGGCCCGAGGGAGACCAGGACCACGCCCGGGCTTCGCTCCGAAAAGCCGTGCACCACCTGAGGCGGGCGCTGGGCGAGGGTCTGGTCATCAACCGCGGCGATGAGGAGATCGGCCTGGACTGGGGACACTTCAGCTGCGATGCGGTCAGGTTCCGGGATGCCCTGGACGAACAGGACAGGGCGGGCGCCCTGGAGATCTACCGCGGGGACTTCCTGGAAGGGTTCTTCCTGTCGGGGTGCCCTGACCTCGAACAGTGGATGGACGGGGAGCGCACGCGCTTCCGGGAGATGGCGGCCGGTGCTGCCTGGGGGCTGGCCCACCAATACCTCGCGGCGGGACAGATCGTCGACGGGGAGCGGATGGGCCAACGAGCCCTTTCCCACGTCTGCACGGACGAGAGCGAGGCCCGTCGGTTCATCGGAGCCCTGGCGAGAGCGGGAGACCGGGCTGCTGCGGTCCAGTTCTACGAACGGTTCGCGCAGGTGCTCTGGGAAGCGCTGGAATTGGAGCCCTCCCAAGAGACCAGTGCCCTGGTCGAGACGATCCGGGGGTCACCGTCTCCGGATTCGTCGCTGCACACGAGAACGCCGGCTGGTCCTGGGCTCTCCGGTCCTGCAGAGGAGATCCCGCAGGCGGCGGAGGACGC
>JAJDNI010000285.1 GCA_022340755.1 Gemmatimonadota bacterium | reverse complement strand
ACGCTCTACCTCTACCTTGAGGACATCGGGGTCGTGGAAGGCAGGGTCGTGCAGACCGGCCAGGTCGTCGGCACCGTCGGTGGACGCGACACCCCCGAGGGCCCCCACCTGGAGTTCCAGATCCGGGCGCCCGTGGATGGTGGAGCCCCGCAGGCCCAGGACCCCCTGAAGTGGCTCAAGGTATCGGGGGCCGGTGGATGATCGAGCTCCACCCGCTCGTCGGGCATCAGGACGCCCGAGATGCCCTCATCAGGGCCCGCGCCGCCGGCAAGCTCCCGTCGGCCCTCCTCGTCCGGGGAATGCGAGGTGTGGGAAAGCAGCGCCTCGCGCTCTGGCTGGCTCAGCTCCAGCTGTGCGAGGCCCCCACGGATGAGGGACCGTGCGGCTCCTGTCGGCCCTGCCGCCTTGCGTTGGGCCTGGAGCACCCCGACCTGCACTGGTACTTCCCCCTGCCCCGGCCCAAGGGCGTGGCAGGTGACCGCCTCGCGGAAGCCCTGGAAGCAGCCCGTGCCGACGCCCTCGCCGAGATCCGCGAGGAGCCCTTGAAGGCGAGCCTCGCAGACGAAATGCAGGGTCTGTATCTCGGCCTGATGCAAAGCCTCCGACGCCGCGCGCAATCCCGCCCGACCATGTCCGACGTCCAGGTCTTCATCATCGCCGACGCCGAGCTACTGGTTCCTCAGGAGTCGAGCCCGGAGGCGGCCAACGCCATCCTCAAGCTCCTGGAGGAGCCGCCGGCCGCCACGCGCATCATTCTCACCTCCAGCGAGCCGGGACGTCTGCTCCCCACCATCCGGTCCCGCGCGGTGCCCCTTCACCTCGCACCGCTGTCGCGGGACGACGTGGAGTCGTTTCTGGCGACACGTTGTGGCGTCGACGACACGACGGCGAGGTGGGCAGCCTCGTTGGGACAGGGGGCCATCGGGCGCGCCCTTGGCTTCCTCCCCGACGGCGACGACCTCGGTCCTCTGGAGTCCGTTCGCCGGGACGCCTTCGCGCTCCTGGAGGCGGCGTTGTCCGACGGGCGGGGTGCCGCCTTCGCGGCCGCGCTCGAGCAGCGGTCCTCGGGAGCGCGTAGGCTCATCGACCTCTTCGCCTTCCTCGAGGATTGGCTGCGTGACCTCGCGGCCGTGGCCGCCGGTGCCGAGGACCGCCTCATCAGCCGAGACGCCCGCACCCGGCTGCGAGAGACCGTGGCCCGGCTCTCCCTGTCCCCGGCCGCCGTGACCTCGGCCTATCCCGCGCTCGAGGAGGCCAGGGAGCTCGCCCGGGGAAACGTGAATCCCCAACTCATCATGACGCGGATGCTCACGCGGATCCGACGCTCGCTCCGTGCCCCCGCAGCCTCCACCGCCAGCGCATAGGACCCCATGGCAGACGACCTGACCCACTATGACGAGAAGGGGCGTCCACGCATGGTGGACGTCACCGCCAAGGAATCCACGAATCGAGTGGCGGTCGCCGAGGGCAGGATCGTGATGTCACCGGACACGCTCGCCCGGATACAAGGGCGAGAGACCGCGAAGGGGGACCCACTCCTGGTGGCCGAGGTGGCCGGTATCATGGGGGGCAAGCGAACTGCCGACCTCATTCCTCTCTGCCACGCCCTCCCCGGCGCCACGGTCTCGGTGGGCCTGGAGCTTGACGAGGAGCTTCCCGGCGTCGTGGCTCGAGCCGAGGCGCGCGTGTCCGGTCCCACCGGTGTCGAGATGGAAGCCCTCACCGCCGTCTCGGTGGCGCTGCTCACGGTCTACGACATGCTCAAGGCCGTCGACCGGGGCATGCGCATCGAGGGCGTCCGTCTGCTGCAGAAGGAGGGAGGGCGCTCGGGAACCTGGATCGCGAAGGGCTGAAAGCCGGCGGTCCGGACCCTGGAAGGGGCCCGCGGGGTGCGGGTGCGCTCCGCGGCCTGTGGGAGGCGGCCCGGGAGCGAACCGATCAGTGGCGCACCGAGGCGGCTCGGGAGCGACGTGCGCTGGGGGCTACCGGGACCGTGATCCGCTGTCCGATCTGAAGCCTGCGGGGACGAAGACCCGGATTGGCCGCCTCGATCTCCTTCACCGGCACGTGGTACCGCAGAGCGATGTGCGAGAGCGTCTCGCCCCGTTGGACGCGGTGCTCGACGAACGTGACACGCTCGCTCGGGGGGATCTTCGCGTAGTTCTCGACGAAGGTCTCCCCCCGACCCGCCGGCACCCGTAGCACGGTCTTCTTGCCCGGCGGAGTGATGCCGCGCACGACCTCCGGGTTGAGGCGCTCGATCTCCTCCTGCGGGACCTCCGCAGCCTGGGCAACGACGTCCATGGTGGTCGCGTCGGGTATCACCACCTCGTCGTAGTCGAAGCCCATTGAGTCGGCCGCGGCCTGAAAGCCGTAGACCTCCGGATTTCGTCCCAGCTCCACGGCCGCGAAGAACTTCGGAACGAAGTCCCTGGTCTCCGCGGGAAGGCGCGTCCGAATTGCCCAGTAGAGAGAGTCGGTGCGTGGCATCAGCGGAGCGTAGCGATCGAGGATCCGCTCCATCCGATAGGGGCCGGCGTTGTAGGCCGCGAGAGCCAGGAACCACGACCCGAACTGGTCCTTGAGACGCTGCAGGAAATCCGCCGCCGCCGCCGTCGCCTTGAACGGGTTACGCCGTTCGTCCAGCAGTGGCCCTACCCACATGCCGTACCCCTGCGCGGTGCCCGACATCAGCTGCCAGAGCCCGGCAGCGCTCGCACTGCTCACGGCACGAGGACTGTACCCGCTCTCCACGATGGGGAGGTACCGCAGGGACGGCGGCAGACCGCGATTGGAGAGCGCGGAGTCCACGACGGGACCAAAGCGCTCCATGCGTTCGAGGTATCCGGGAAACCAGCTTGACCCCGTCGTCTGCCAGAACTCGATCCAGTGGGCCACACGGGCCTGGAAGTCCGGATTCCGCGCCATCGGAGAAGACAGGATCTCGTCCCGCACCACGGGACGGGGCGGGATCAAATGGGCTTCCCACAGCTCCCCTCCCACGTGGGCCGGTACCCCGACCTCCAGGTTCGGAGCGGGAAGCGGTGCCGGAACCGCCGGGACCGGCGGGACGGCCGGGACGGGCACGCCGCACGCAGCGGAGCCCCCGCACAATACGGCCAGTCCAACCCCGACAAACCACCTCCGCATGCGATGGTCCTCGCCGCCGGTGAACCTCGGCACGTCGACCTCTCCCACCGCCGTATCGAGCCGCTAGTCCGACAGCGCGTCGACGGCTGCGAGAAGCCTATCGACGCTCTCGTTTGTGGCACCCGCTCCCATCAGCCCGATCCGCCAGATCTTGCCCTTGGCCGGGCCGAGCCCACCACCGACCTCGATGTCGTACCTGTCCAAGAGCACCTTGCGTAGCGGGGCTTCGTCAGCGCCCCCCGGAAGCGCGGCCGACGTGAGCTGGGGAAGGCGATGCCCTTCTTCGGCGAAGAGCGTGAAGCCTCTCTCCTGCAGCTCGTCCTGCAGACGCTTCCCGACCTCCGCGTGGCGGGCGAATCGCGCCTCGAGCCCCTCCTCCTCCACCATCACCAGTCCCTCGTGCAGCGCGTACATCATGTTGATGGGCGCGGTGTGGTGGTACTTCCTCTCCGAGCCCTCGCCCACGTAGTCCGACAGCAGCGAAGCGTCCAGGTACCAACTCTGGCACGGTCGCTTCCGGGAGCGTATGCGCTCCAGTGCTCGGGGTGAGAAGGTGATGGGTGCCAGCCCCGGCGGCACACCGAGACACTTCTGTGTGCCCGAGTAGCACACGTCGATGTGATTCGGGTCCACTTCCACGGGAATCCCCCCCAGGGAGGTCACCGTGTCCACGAGAAACAGGGTATCCGTGCCCGCAAGGTAGGATCCGATGTCCTCGAGGGGCTGGCGCACCCCCGTGGACGTCTCGGCGTGCACGACCGCCAGAAGCCTGGCGGCGGGATATTCCCGGTGGGCCTGGATCAGGCGCTCCGGGTCCAGGATGCGACCCCATTCCTCTTCGACGTCCACCACCTTCGCCCCCATGCGGCGCGCCATCTCCGCCAGCCGACCGCCAAAGACGCCATTGACCCCGATGATGGCTGTGTCGCCGGGCTCCAGGATGTTGGCGAGCGCGGCCTCCTGCGAGGCGGAGCCCGTCCCGGAGACGGGAAACGTCAGCGAGTTCGACGTCCCGAACACGTGCCGGAGCTTCGCGTTCACATCGTCCATCACCGCCAGGAATTGCGGATCCAGGTGCCCTACGGTGGGGCGCGCCAGCGCCTGCAGGATCCGATCGTGTACAGGGGATGGGCCTGGGCCGAGCAGAAGTCGGGGCCGGATCGGGAACGGAGCGCTCATCAGGTCCTCTCGTCCGAAGGGGGCACCATGCCCCCCTGTCTACATGCGGTAGTTGGGTGCTTCCCGAGTGATGGTCACGTCGTGGGGATGCGACTCCCGCAGGCCACCCATCGTCACGCGTATGAACTGTGCGCGTTCGCGAAGCGCTTGCAGGGACTCGGATCCACAATACCCCATGCCGCTGCGAAGTCCACCCACGAGCTGGTAGAGCGTATCGGAAACGGGTCCTTTGTACGGTACGCGTGCCTCGATTCCCTCGGGCACGAGCTTACGGGCGTCCCGCTCGCCTTCCTGGAAATACCGATCCGCGGAGCCCTCCTCCATCGCGGAGAGAGAGCCCATGCCGCGCACCGTCTTGAAGCGCCGTCCTTCGAGGAGGAAGCTCTCACCTGGAGACTCGTCGGTGCCTGCGAACATCGATCCCATCATCACCGACTCCGCTCCCGCCGCCAGTGCCTTCACGATGTCACCGGAGTACCGGACCCCTCCATCGGCAATGATGGGGACGGCGCCCTCGACCCCGTCCACGGCATCCATGATCGCGGTGAGCTGAGGCAAGCCGACACCCGTCACCACTCGCGTGGTGCAGATGGAGCCCGGCCCGACGCCGACCTTCACCGCATCGGCACCCCGCTCCACCAGTGCCTTCGCCGCGTCCGCCGTCCCCACGTTTCCACCGACGAGGTCGACGTCGGGGAATCGCTCCCGCACGCGGTCGACGGCGTCGAGCACACCCTGAGAATGACCGTGGGCTGTGTCTACCACGAGCACGTCGACGCCGGCTTCCACCAGGAGCGCAGCGCGCTCTACATCCTTGTGAGAGGCCCCCAGGGCGGCACCGACACGAAGACGCCCGTGCTCGTCCTTGCATGCGTTCGGGTACTGCTGCCGCTTGAAGATGTCCTTGACGGTGATCAAGCCCCTGAGGTTTCCATCGGCATCCACCACGGGGAGCTTCTCGATACGGTGGCGATGCAGCAGCTGACGAGCACCGTCCAGCGTGGTGCCCACCGGAACCGTCACCAGGCCCTCGGAGGTCATGACTCCCCGAATGGGCTGATCCAGCTCCGTCTCGAACTGCAGGTCCCGATTGGTGATGATACCCACCAGCCGGCCGCCCTCTTCCACGATGGGGACCCCGCTGATGGAGAAGCGGGCCATTAGACGGTGCGCATCCCTGAGCGTCGCATCGGCCGTCAGAGTGATGGGGTCCAGGATCATCCCGCTCTCGGATCGCTTGACCCGATCCACCTCCTCGGCCTGACTCTGGGGGCTCAGGTTCTTGTGGATGATCCCCATCCCACCCTCGCGCGCCATCTGGATGGCCATCCGCGCCTCGGTAACCGTGTCCATGGCGGCTGAGAGCAGCGGGATCTGAAGTCTGATGTTCCTCGTGACCCTGGAAGACACGTCCGTGTCCTTCGGGTGCACGAGCGAGTGCGCCGGAACCAGGAGGACGTCGTCGAAGGTGAGCCCTTCCTTGATGATGCTGCCGTAACGGCTGGAAGCCTCGCCCATCAGTGGCCTTTCGGTGGAGTCTCGTCGCTCACCTGCCCTGAAACGCCGAGCGCCCGCCTGGGATGCCACCCCGAAGGGCGTCCAAGGTCGGGCGCGGTTTCGCTCGTGGGAGCGGTGAGTCGTACCATGGGTGAGGATATTCGATGGGCGTCGGAGCGTCAACGTCTTCCACCGCTCTCCGTCCGGTGGGTCAGTCCGGGTCGGGCTCCCCCTCCGTTTCGCTCTTGCCGCCCGGATGTGGCCCGTCCTCCGCGGGTCCCAGCTCCGGCTTCCGCGACCCCTCGGCCGGCCCCTCCAGCGCCTCGTTGAGCTCGGCGAGAATGCGCTTCCCCGCGGACGAGACACCCGAGAGGACTCGATCTGCGCTGGAGATGAGCTGGAAGGCCTCACGGATGGTGGCCGGGCTGACGGCGCGCTTCCGGAGCTTGTCCTCCAGTCCCTCGGCAAACTTCTGCAGCCCCGACGCCTCGACGGAGGCAGCTTCGGAGTACTTCGCCTCGAGGAACTCGATGAAGTCGAGCACCTGATAAATCTGCTCGTCGGGCAGACTCTCGATCTTGCGCAGGAGGCGCTGGCGTAGGACGTCGTGCATCGTCGGGTCCTTGGAACACGGGCGGCCGTCGGCCGGAAGGATGCTCTCTAGTCTACCACTCCCACCCGCCACCGCCACCCGAGGTCCGGCACCCGTTGCGGAAACCACACGCGGGCGTCGGGGTTTAGATGAACGTCGCGCTGTGCAATACCCTCCATTATCGCAAGCACTGATGCCCTTCCTGCCCCTCCGCCCTGTCCCCGTCGCCCCCACGGCCGAGGCCCTCTACGATGAGTGGCTCGCCTGGGTGGACGGCGAGTTGAACCGGCCCGACTGCGACCGCAACGAGCTCTGCCGAACGATTCTCACCGGGCTCTACTATCCGCAATTCGCGGAGTCGGACCCCGCGGAGCTTCCCATGGCCATGCGCCTGGCGCTGGCTCATCTCGACCCGCGCAACGTCACCCTGGAGCCCGAGTACTACCAGGAGACCGACGTCGAGCGGTACGCCACGGTCAAGCCCCTCTTGTGGCTCTGGGAGATGTTCGACAGGAGCCCCGTCGGCGAGAACGTGGAGCTGGGGATCCGTTTCCGGCGCATTCTCGCCCGCCGGATCTTCAAGCGCTGCGGACGCAACTTCAAGGCGTTCACCTTCGTGCGCTTCTCCTTCGGGTACAACATGGAGGTGGGCGACGACGTGGTGATCCACCGCCATGTCCTGATGGACGACCGGGGAGGTATCGAGGTCGGGGACGGCGCGTCGGTGTCGGACTTCGCCAACGTCTACTCGCACACGCACGACATCGTGGATGGGCGCATCGTCCACACCCCGAAGACGATCATCGGCAACGGCGTCCGCATCACATACCACGCCACCATCCTCGCCGGCATGCACGTCGCAGACGATTCCATGGTGGGCGCGGGAGCCATTCTCACGAAGGACACCCGGCCGCATTGGGTCTTCGTGGGAATCCCCGCCAGGCCGGTGAAGGAGAAGGCGGCTGAGGAGCGGGCGCACAAGGCGGCCCCCACGGACGACCCGTTCTCGGGTCGCTAGCCGCGGCCTCTCGGCCTGGCTCGCGCCACCCGGGATCCGCCTTCATCCACGTCCAGTGCCGCGGGCCGGTGGGACGGAGACATCCACGCCTCCGCGAGCGACCTTCGTCGTGACTCTCCTCGGCTTCCTTCAGCTCTCCTCGTGCTCGTACTTGGCCTTCAGGCTGGCCACCACCGCCGGATCCGCCAGCGTCGTGGTGTCTCCGACGGCTCGCCCTTCGGCGATGTCACGTAGGAGGCGCCTCATGATCTTGCCGGATCGCGTCTTCGGGAGGTCCGCCGTGAAGATCACCACCTCGGGCTTGGCGATGGCACCGATCTTCTCACCGACGTGGTCCCGGATCTCATGCATGAGCGCGTCCGTGGCTTCATAGCCTTCCTTGAGGGTGACGAACGCCGCGATGGCCTGGCCCTTGATGTCGTGGGTCTTCCCCACAACCGCGGACTCGGCCACGGCCCGGTGGTCCACCAGCGCGCTTTCCACCTCCATGGTCCCGATGCGGTGGCCCGCGACGTTGAGGACGTCATCCACCCGACCCAGGATCCAGAAGTATCCGTCCTGGTCCCGCTTGGCGCCGTCCCCCGGGAAGTAGGTACCGTTCCACCTCGACCAGTACGTGGCGCGGAAGCGGTCGTCGTCACCCCAGACGGTGCGCAGCATGGACGGCCACGGCGACGTGATGGCGAGATATCCCGCGTCCGTCTCTTCCCCGGCGTCGTCGAGGATCGTCGCCTCGACGCCCGGGAAGGGGCGGGTCGCCGTCCCGGGCTTGGTCTCCACCACACCCGGGAGAGGCGTGATCATGATGGCGCCGGTCTCGGTCTGCCACCACGTGTCCACGATAGGACACCGCTCACCCCCGATGGTCCGGTGGTACCACATCCACGCTTCCGGATTGATGGGCTCCCCCACGGTTCCCAGGAGGCGGAGCTTGGACAGGTCGTAGCGGCCCGGCCACGAGTCGCCCCACCGCATGAAAGCACGAATGGCGGTGGGCGCCGTGTAGAAGACCGTCACGCCGTACTTCTCGCAGATCTCCCAGAAGCGCCCGCGGTCCGGAGCGTCCGGAGCGCCCTCGTACATCAGCACCTGGGCTCCGTTGGCCAGCGGCCCGTAGACAATGTACGAATGCCCGGTGACCCAGCCGACATCGGCGGTGCACCAGTAGACGTCGTCGTCCTTCAGATCGAAGACCGCCTTCGTGGTGGCGTAGACCTGGGTGAGGTAGCCTCCCGTGGTGTGCACCACCCCTTTGGGCTTCCCGGTGGTACCCGAGGTGTAGAGGATGTAGAGGATGTCCTCCGCATCCATGTGCTCGGGGGCGCACTCGTCGGAGACGTCCTGCATGAGGTCGTGGTACCAGTGATCCCTTCCGGGCTTCATTGAGGCGTCGACCTTTTCGGAAAGCTCGCCTCCGCGACGCACCACGACGACGTGCTCGACGGTGGGAGAGCGCTCCAGCGCGACGTCGGCGTTGGCCTTGAGGGCCAGGATCCCACCGCGTCGCCAGCTCCCGTCGGCGGTGACGAGCACCTTGGATCGCGCGTCGTTGTTCCGATCAGCCAGGGACTCGGGGCTGAAGCCCCCGAACACCACCGAGTGGATCGCCCCGATGCGAGCGCACGCGAGCATGGCAACCGCCGCTTCCGGGATCATGGGCAGGTAGATCGTCACCCGATCGCCCTTTCCCACACCCAGGGCCTTCAGCGCATTGGCGAACTTGGCGACCTCGAGGTGAAGCTCCGCGTAGGTGTAGCTCCGCGTGTCGCCAGGCTCCCCCTCCCAGAGAAGGGCGATCTTGTCCCGACGAGGCCCGTTCAGATGACGATCGAGGCAGTTGTGCGAGACGTTGATCTTGCCGCCGAGGAACCACTTCGCGAAGGGCGGCTTCCATTCCAGAACCGTGTGCCACGGTTCGAACCAGTCAAGCTCCCTGGCCCACTCCTCCCAGTACGCTTCGCGGTCCGACCTGGCCCGCTCATAGATGCCGGGATCGCTGACCACTGCATTCGCCGCGAAGTCTTCCGGCGGAGGGAATCGTCGATCCTCGGTGAGGAGCGCGCTCAGCGCTCCGGTCTCCCCACTCATGGGCAGCTTCCTTTTGGGAGGAACTTGAGGCCTGCCGGTCCGTCAAGGCTGGAACAGACACAACGCAATCTGCACGGCAGCCCGGGAGAGGCAAGCGGAGCCTGACACTCTCGTGGGAACTTGTGGACTCGATGCCAGACCGTAGGTCGTGACCGGCCGGCACCCGGCCCCGGTCGAACCCTCCGCCGCACTCCCGCCCCGGAGGGTGCGCTACCGGTCGGAGCCGGCCCCGCCGTTTGAGTCCGCTTCCCGGGCGAGGAACGGCTGCAGCCGGGGTTGGTCCAGAAGACGACGAAGCGCGGTCGCAGCCACGGCTGCCATGGAGGAGACCGCGCCACCCCCGCGAGCGATGGTCTCCATGGGAATCCGGATCTTGAAGCGCAGCTCGGTGCCGGCCGACGCAGGGGCGGCGCTCGGACGCTCGAGTCTGACGCGGAGCGTCACCGGCGTCCGGAACTCCTGTGGAAGTGTCTCCGCTGCGATGGACGCCAGCTGTTCCATCGTCCTGGCGACGTCACCCATCTCCCCGAGCGTCCGCCCATCCAGCGCCAACGCGAGGTTCCCCGCGAGCCCCCTCGATGTCTCGTCCAGGTAGACGTCGAGGCTCGCCCATTCGTATCCCGCTGGGACGTGAAAGAAGAGGTAGGCCGATCGGGTGGAATCACCCGCCCAATTCCCTTCGAACTCGTGGCTGGTGGTCTTCTGCAAGCCGGAGAGCGCCCACGCCGCGGAGACCGCCCCCTCGCGGACGGCGTCGATCAAAGGCTCCAGGGTGAGGAGGGCGTCCCCCCTCCCCGCGGTCACGGGACCCTCCTGCGCACGACGGACGTAAAAACGGACTTTCGCATGTTTTTCCCAAGTTGACACAAAAAGCGGAACAGTTCTAATTTGCAGGCGTTTCCAGGCTCTCTCGAGGAGCCGTGAGCGAAGGAAAATATCGAGAAAGTGACTATGCAAACGGAATCCAAGGAAGGCCTTCTCAGGCTTGCCCTCGAGGCAAGCGGTCAGCGCTTCACCGAGCAGCGGGCCGCCGTCTACGACGTACTCATGGGGACCGACCGGCATCCCACGGCTGACGAAGTCTTCCTGTCGGTACGCCACCACCTGCCGGGCATCTCGCTGGCGACGGTATACAAGAGCCTCGAGACCCTGGTGGGGTGTGGCCTGGCCCTCAAGCTGACGTACGGAGACGGTTCGGCCAGATACGATGGGCGAACCGACCCCCACCATCATGCCCGGTGTGTCGCCTGTGGCAAGGTGAGCGACATTGAAGGGAGCCTGCCGGGACCCCAGCTGGAAACGCTCCGCGAGCACGCGGGGAACTTCATGGTCACCGGGTACCGGCTCGAGCTGACCGGATACTGCCCGGATTGTGCTCCGCAGGCCAGCGCGAGCGCCTGACCACGGCTTGACCCGCGACCCCCTGGCCCTCAAAGCCCCGGAGCCGCCGACGCGGTTCCGGGGCGATTTCATGCGGAACCGTCCCGAACGGGACCGGTTTGCGCGATCCGCGGGACCCGTCCGCATCACTCCTGTCGCGGTCGCGCGCCCCGTCGACGTCGACGACCTCGTTTTGCTCGTCTCCTGGGCCAGGTCGGAAGGCGTCTCCTTGATCCCCAGGGGAGCGGGGACCGGCATGCCCGCAGGGAACGTAGGGCACGGCGTGGTGGTCGATCTCACCTCCTGGGATGCCCTGACGGTGGTGGACACCGATCCCATGGTGGTGCGCTGCGGGCCCGGGGTGATCGGAGCCACCGCCGACGAAGCCGGCCGAGCCCAGGGTAACATCTTCCCCGCGCTCCCCTCGTCGGCGGATCGCTGCACCATCGGGGGCATGGTGGCGAACAACGCCGCGGGGCCCCGTTCGTTCCGCCGGGGTGCCACGCGTGCGTGGGTGGAGGCCGTGGACATCGTTCTCGCCGATGGCGAGCCGAAGACGCTGCGGCGGGGCGAAAAGGCCCCTGCCCCGTTCGACGCCCTCCATTCAGGGCTTCTCGATCGCCTCGGTGCCCAGCCCGGCGAGTGGCCGCGCCTGCGCAAGAACTCCTCCGGGTATGCCCTCGACCGCTTTCTCCCGTCCGGTGACCCCCTCTCCCTCCTCGTGGGGAGCGAAGGGACCCTGGGGATCCTCACGGGGATCGAGATCAGACTCCAGAAGGATGCTGTCGACCGGGGGCTCGTCGTGGTACCCCTGCCCGAGCTCGAGCTCCTCCCCGCCGTGGTCGGAGAAGCGGACGCCATCGACGCCGAGGCGTGCGAGTTCTTCGGCGCCTCTTTCATCGAGTTGGCAAGGCTGGCTGAGGATGCCCGGCTCGGAGACCTCGTCCGCGACGCCGAGGCCGTCGCGTTGGTCGAGATGTCGGGAGACCCGGCTCACGTGCGAGACGGAGCCGCCGCGCTCCACGCCCTGGCGGCGCGCCTGGGCGTGCCTACCCTCGAGCCGCGAACCACCGAGGAGCGCGAGGCCCTTTGGTCCGTGCGCCACGCGGCGAGTCCGGTGATCGCCTCGCGCGCCGAGGAGGGCCTCGTCTCCATGCAGTTCATCGAAGACTCGGTGGTGCCCCTGGACCGGTTCATCGACTACCTTCGTTCGCTGGAGGTCATTCTGGCCGAGGAGCGGACGAAGGCGGTGATATTCGGACACGCGGGAGATGCGAACGCACACGTGAACCCGCTGGTGGACGTGCGTGCGCCCGACTGGCGCGAGAGGGTGAGGAGAATCCTGGAGGCGACCGCCACGCTGGTCGCCGAGCTTGGCGGGACGCTCTCCGGCGAGCACGGGGACGGCCGGATCCGTGCTCCTTTCCTGGATCGCGTGTGGAAGCCGCCGCTGGCGGAAGCCTTCCGGGAAGTGAAGCGCACCCTGGACCCGACCGGGCTGTTCAACCCCGGCGTCATCGTGCCGCTTCCGGGACAGGACCCCCTCGACGGCCTGGGGCCGTGGAGGAGGGAGGCTCCTTGAGGCGAAGGGCGATATACGCCTTCTGCGGCGCCGTTCTGACGTGTCTGGTGGTGACCGGAGCCGTCGCGGGGCCGCCATCCGGGCCGTCGAACCCGGAGGTCGCGCGCCTGGGGCAGGACCTCAAGGGCCTTCTCGGGACCGCGCATTGGCGCCACGCCCTCTGGAGCGTCCTGGTGGTCTCCCTCGACCACGGCGACACCCTGTTCGCCCAGGCCCCCGATTCCACGGTGGCCCCCGCCTCGAACATGAAGCTGCTCACCACGGCGGCGGCCCTCAGGGAGCTGGGCCCGGATTTCCGCTTCCGGACCTATCTGGTGACGGACGGGAGCGTGGACGGGGGCACCCTGCACGGTGACCTCGTCCTCTACGGCACCGGTGACCCCGGTCTCTCCGACCGGTTCTTCCCCTCACGGACCACCCCATTCGAGAAGCTGGCAGACGACCTCCTCGCCGCCGGAATTCGCACGGTCGCCGGGGATCTCGTGGGCGATGCGTCGTACCTCCCCGGACCCCTACGCCCCGCCGGCTGGGACGCCGCGGATCTGAACGACCACTTCGCGCCGGCGATCTCCGCGCTCTCCTTCAACGAGAACGTCGTCTCCGTTCGCGTGCACCCGGCGGCGAAGGCGGGAGCGCACCCCTCCGTGGAGAGCATTCCGGATCACGCGAGCCTGGACGTCGACAACGAGGCGGTCACCGTGACGAGATCGTCCAGAGCACGCCTCTGGATCGATCGTCGGAACCCCACGGACCCAATCCTCGTCGGAGGCACCATCGCTCGCGGCGGAAGAGACGCGTGGCGCGAGCTCACGGTCTCAGACCCGGCCGCGTTCGCCATCTCGGTCTTCCGGACCGTGCTGGAGGATCGGGGCATCGAGATCAGAGGCACCGACCGGGTCGTGCGTGATCCCACAGCTTCCCTTGTGGGATCTTCCGAGATCAGCGCACCCTCCTCCGGCACGCGACGGCGCACGCGCATCCTCGCGCACCTCGTTTCTCCGCCCCTGCGAGAGTACCTGGCGGTGGTGAACAAACGGAGCAACAACCTGTTCGCCGAGTTGATCTTCCGTACCATCGGCCGTGTGGAGACGGGCGAGGGTGCGCCGGTCCAGTCGGCTCGCCAGGTGGATCGGTCGCTGACCGACCTCGGGGTCGACATGGGCCCGGTGGTCCAGCTCGACGGCTCGGGACTCTCCGCCGGGAATCGGGTCACCACGGGCACCCTCGTGGACGTCATCTCGAGAATGGAGAATTCCCCTCTCTGGGGGGAGTACTGGGCCACGCTTCCGGAGGCGGGAAATCGACGTGAGCTGGCCCGCATGTTTCGCACGCCCGCCGCCGGGAACCTGCGAGCGAAGACGGGAACCATCGACGGAGTCTCGGCCCTGAGCGGTGTGGTCCAATCCAGGGACGGTGAGCGCCTGGCCTTCTCGATGGTGGTGAACGGCACGCCGTCCACGAGCCGAGCCAAACGCCTGGAGAATGGCGTCGGGGCGCGCCTCGCGTCGTTCACGCGTGGCCCAGACGCGGTCCTCCCCGAGAGCATCGTGCGGCTGCCGCCACCGCCGGTGCCCGTCGACTCCGCTGGGCCCTCGCGCCACATCGTGACGTCGGGTGAGAGCTTCTCCACCATCGCCAGGCGCTACGGCCTGACTCTGGACGAGCTTCGACAGGCCAACCCCTACGTCGATCCCCTCCGCCTGCGCGTAGGCTCCAGAATCCTGATCCCCGCGGCGCCGGATGCCGGAAGCAGGACGCCCTAGAAGGAGTGGAGCGACGCGGGCTTCACACCGTGCGCTCGAGAACGGACACGACCTCGGCCATCTCGTCCGGCGTGTTGTAGAAGTGTGGCGACAGTCGTAGGGCGCCGGCTCGCACGCTGCACACGACCCCCGCTTGCGCCAGCGCGTTCGCGGACCGTTCGGTGGACGGGGTCGCGAAGGAGACGATTCCGGCCCGCCGAACGGGATCCCGGGGGGTGACGAGCTTCACCTCGGGGTGGGCGTCGATCCAGTCCAGGAGGGGCTCGTGGATGGTCTGGATGTGTTTGCGGATCCGCTCGACGCCCACTTCGAGCAGCACCTCCACGGAGCGTGCCAGCCCCAGGTAGTCCTGCAGGCCCAGCGTCGCCAACTCGAACTTGCGTGCGTCGTCATGCCAATTCAGCGCATAACGCTCACCGTGTCCGAGGCGCATCGCTCCTTCCAGGGACAGCCAGCTCACCATGGGAGGGTCGAAGTGCGTTTGGAGCTCCTTCCGGACGTGGACGAAGCCTGAGCCCCAGGGCGCGCAAAGCCACTTCTGCCCCCCCGCCGCCACCACGTCCGCGTGGACGGCCCGCGCATCCAGGGCCGTCGCTCCCAACGCCTGGATGGCGTCGATGCAGAAGAGCACCCCCCGTTCCCGGCACGCTCGGCCCAAGGTCGAGAGATCTGCTTTGTGCCCCGACGCATACTGCACCGCGGAGACGGCGAAGGCCCGTACGTCCTCCCCGTCGAGACGGCGAAGGATCTCCGGCTCGTCGGGCAATCCATCCTTGCCGGTCGGGACGATGTCGACGGTGAAACCCTTCGATTCCAGCGTCATCCAGGGCAGGACGTTGGCAGGAAATTCTCCCTGGCTCACGAGGATCCGACCCTTTGGACCCCGACTCACGAGGGCGACGGCGAGGTTCACACCGAAGGAGGTGTTCGGGGCGAGGGCGATTTCGCTGGCGTCCACGCCGAGCAGGAGCGCGATGGCGGCACGGCATCGCCGTTGGATCCCGCCCAGCTCCTCTTCCCGGAAAGCTCCGATGCGGCCCTTCCGGAGCGTGAGGCTGGCGGCCTCCTCAGCGGCGCTCCTGGGCACGAGGCCCCAGCTCGCCGCGTTCATGAAGATACCGTCGGACTTCTCCGGATACTCCCGCTGACCTACCCGCGCGACGATGTCGTCGGTCACGCCCGAGATCCGATACCGAAGCCTCAGCCAGCCACGGGCACCGAGGCACGACCGAGCGCCGACCGGAGGCGCCTGCGCAGCTCGACGTGTGACATCGTGTCGAGGGTCCGCTGCGCCGTACGCTCGGTGTTCCACCGCACGTCCCGAAGGGCCACCTCGGACCCGGGATCCTCCACAGGCGCCATGACAAAGAAGTACCGTCCCTTGTAATCCGGGCCCGGGGTCTCGCGGACCAATGCCTTCCAGGAGCGTCCGTCCTGATCCGTGAACTCGCGCATGCCGTGTCGTATTCCTGCTCGTGGATGATTCGTGGTCGGGCCACCGAAAGCTCAACCCTGCCGACACTTCCGCAAAGCCGTCGCCGCGTCGGCGCCAATGCTCGGGAAGATAGAGCCTGGAGGAACGAGCTACCAGAGCGCCCCCGGGGGGTGGGCCCTTCCTGATCCCATCAGGCCCCTGGACCGAGCTCCTTGCGGTGGCGTACCTCGGGAAACTCGTAGTAGAGGATTCCCTCCTTGGTGATCTCGGAGCGAACCCGGAACCCGTCGTCCATGGACGTCAGGATCTTCTCGGCGGCAGGGAGCGAAAGGTTCAGCTCCGCGGCGACTTCCGTCACCGTCAGCGTTCCCCCCTTCGCGGTGGCCAGGCGGAGGATGCTCCGCTGCAGTCCCTGCATGATCGCCTTCCGCCTCGCCTGCTGCCCCGTCCATCCCCAGTAGAAGGAGAGGGACCCGGCGGCTCCGACGACACCGCCGACGACCACCGCCGGCAGCGCGGGAGCGAAGATTCCCGCCAGGATGAGGGCGGTCGCGCCGAGGACCAGCACCGTGCCGAGGACGCGTCGCTTGATCCCCGTCCCGGGGAGAGGCTCCTCGCTGACCCGTCCTTCGATCATCCGGCGCTCCGACCCCGGGCCTGCAAAAGCCAGCGCCCGGGAGGCATGCTCCCACCCGAGGCCGCACCGCGGGCAGATCAGGTGCTTCCTACGGGCGAGCCAATAGATCAGCCCCCCGAAGCCGTACGTGGGGATGGAGAGGGCCACAAGGAGCCCGACATGGCCGGCTCGTCGAAAATACGGGATCCCCTCACCCTGATAGGAGCACCGGGGACACCTGCGCACCCCCGCCGGTCGCGTGAGGGCCATACCCACGGGTGTGGCCGTGCCGCACGTGGGACACTGGACGGTGCCCGGTTGTAGGGTCTCTCCACAGGTGGAACAGCGCATTCAGGACTGTCCGAACAGGTGATTATCCTCGGTTCGACCTACCGTCCCTACGGCGGGTCCAGGGAGAAGATTCAGCCCCGCAGGCTCTTCTTCCCCCTTTCAGGATAGGCGTATTACCCGGAGCCGGAGTTGCTCAGCCTCCGGAGCGTTACCCCCGTCCTCTCCACCCAACCGGAGGACGATCGACCCCTCCGAAGGCGGCACTACAATGTAGTGGTGTGCCGAAGACGACCATAGCGATCCGGCGCGCGTGAAGTCCGCGCCGCCGAGCACCTCCGGCACCAGAGGATAGCTGGTGCCCGGCATGGACAGCAGGTCCCGGAGGCTCACGTGCGGGTATTGGTACGGCGCGGACCCGGGCACGCGATCGTCCGCGTACAGGGCGGCCTCCCAGTCGGCCACGAGGTCCGGCCAGGATTCCCCGATCACGGCGGTGACGTTGTCGATCCCGGTGCGGGTAGTCTGGGTCAGGCGGCGCAGGATGTCCGTTCCGCCGCCCCGGTCCCACAGGTAGAGCACGTGGAGCCACCCGGCCCCGCGCTCTTCGAGAGACCCCTGCCCCGTGGTCACGATGAGGCTCACCGCACCCGGGTCCGCCAGGAACCGGCGAGCCCGGTTTCGGTTTCCTTCCCTGTGCCGCTCCACCAGCATGGGCTCGCCCCGAGCCTCGTAGGCCCGGGCCACCAGCTCCTCCGCCATCTGCGCCAGCCCCTCCGAGAGCCAGAGCGCCTCCGTGTTGGTGGCCTTGAGCTTCAGCACACGCTCGTTGAAGTGGACCATGTGCTGGAACTCGTGCGCCAGGATGGCCGGCACAACGTCCATCACCCTGGACTTGGATCGGGCGTCCGAGTACTGCCCCGTCGGATCCGGTACCAGCGCGTAGAACACCTCTCCGTGGTTGCTACCCTCCCCGTCCTGCAGATCCAACCCGAAGAAGAAACCCCCGATGAAGGAGCCGCTCCCCCGGGGAGTAAGTCGATTCACGGCGGGCGTCAACAGAATCACGATCCTGCTGTTCCCGTCGATGTCCGACGGCACGCCGAAGGCGCTCGTCACCGTCGGATAGATGACGTCGTCGAACTCCGAGGACAGCGTGTCGAGGTCGGCGTCGTCGAAGCCGCCGGCGGGTGCGCTCTCATCCACGTAGAGCGCCGCCTGCTTCCCGACGTATCGCGCTACGGCGGTGACGTCGTCGAACCCGCCCCCGGACTTGAGGACCTTGAACGTCCGTCGATCCCCCACCGTGGGCACGGCGGCCGCTGCTGTCTGGGGCCTCGGCGACGGCGTGGCGGCCATCCGCTCTTTCACGAGCGCGGCCTCTTGCAGCCTGAGGGAGCGCTCGAACATCTCGGCGAAATCCAGCGGTGCGGATTCCCGCGGCGCGGCCACGGACCGAGTCGGCGCAGACACGGGCGTCCTTCCTCCATCGGCCAACCCTGTGAGGGAGAAGCCATACGAGGCGGCGCCCACCGAGCTCGCGGAGCTGACCACGACCAGGTACCGAGCGCTGTCGCCCGCGAGCCGGAGGCATGTCAGACCCATGGGGTCGTCGACGTCGATGGCGTGGCCGACGTTCATGGTCGTGACCTGGGTGCCTCCGCCGACCGTCAGAGGAAGCCCGGTGCTTCCGACGGAGCCCAGCCGAACGATGACCGCGACGGTGCGGGAGGGCAGGCACGCGGGCACTTCCACCTGCAGCTCCGTCGGCGCCGCCGACAGGGTACGACCCCGTATCCCCGAGAAGAGGACCACATCCTCCTCGGCCGTCGTGCTGAAGTTGGCCCCGACGATCGCGATGGTATCCCCGGCGCTCGCGGAGTCCGTGGACAGCCCCGTCACCTCGGGAGGCGCCACGAGATAAACCAGGAACTCCGCGGTCGCCGTCTGCTGCCTCTCCACCGTGACGCGGACGCGCACCATCCCGGGTGTGTTTCCCAGCCGAAGCGTCTGGGATGTCATTCCGGTCGAGTCCGTTACGGTGGCGGCGGCCCCTCCCAGCGTCGCGTCTCCCTCCTCCACGGACCACAGCACCGTGATGTCCGGTTGAGCCGTGCCGCTTTGAGTCCGGCGCACGAGGGCGCGCAAGGGCTGTTCGAGAAGCTGGCCAGCGGTGCCATACTGTGCGTCGCCTCCGGCCACCACGACCTCGACGTCCGGCGGCGAGGGCCCCACCGAAGAGTCACCGCACGCCCAGAGCAGAGCGGCGGAGAGGATGGTTCCCAGTGTTAGACCGGCCCGGCGCGGACCGCTCACGGCGCCTTCCCGACCCTGGTGAGGGAGATGAGGTCGATGATGGGCGTCCCCGTCAGCGTGGATGCTCCCGTGCGCACCCGTCCCTTCACCTGGATGCGATCCAGAGGCACCAGCCCCCTCATCTCGGCAACCCGCGCGGTGGGCACTGCCACGTATACCCAGGGGCCGTTCGGCCCACCGAACCGCGTCAGGAGGAAGGGCTCGCCTTCGAAGAAGTCCGTGCGCACCTTTTCGGCGCGCTCCAGGGAGATGAACTGCAACTGCCAGGACACGACCCTGCCCCGGAAGGCCTGAGGCTGACGCGTCAGGTCTTCCGGCGTGAGCACCTGTGCCGAGTCAACCGTTGCAGCCGCACTGTCCCCGTAGGGCGTCCAGGTCCATCCTTCCAGACGGACACGAGTCCAGCTTCCCTGGCGAGCGATGATTTCCAGTTGGGTTCCGGTGTCCGCGTGCGCCACCGTGTCGCCGTCGGGGGCCGACAGGATCGCCATGCCGGATGACCCCACTGCCAGCACGCCGCCAGGAGCGGAGGCTGCCGCCGCGCCGGGCCGCCCCGTGCCTGCGCCGGGTGCGGGGGGAGTCGGTCGCGAGGACGAGGCCTGGGAGCCCGATGCCGCCTCCCGCACCGAAGCGCTCCAGATCCAGGCCTGCCTTCGCACGTGGATCCATCCGGGGCGGCGCTCCACCTCGGCCAGCAGCGTCCCACGCTCGAGGTGACCGATGATCTGGCCCCCCGGCTCCCCTCGTAGATTCTCCCCGCCCTCGGCCGCCACCACCAGGTCGAGACCGTCCCGTTTGGCGACCTGAAGGGAGCGAGCCCATACCCATCCCTCGACCACGACCTCAAGCCAGCTCTGCCGACGCCCCACCACGGACAGCGGTGTACCTGGTTGGAGGCGACCGAGCACCTCCGCGTTGGGCGCCTGCCTGAGGTTCTCCTCGACACGAACCGTGGCGCCCGCTTGGGCGCTGATTGCCTCGGGCAGGAGGGCACAGGCGATGGTCGTCATGGCCACCACGGTCCGGGAGGGGCGCGGGCTGGTTGCAGGAAATGCCATGAGCGCTGAAACGATCGGCCTTGGCGAGTGTTACATGGATCGTCCATGCGACTGCGGCCGCGGCGCTGCTTCGGCATCGGACGGGGCCGCCGATGGCCCCAATCTGCCCGCGGTACCCAAGCAGGTCAATCACGACTCACCCGGGGAGAGGAGCGTCCTTCCTCCATGAAAGTGCGAATACCGTGCCGAGTCCTCGGCCTATGGGCCGCGACGGCCCTGGTGCCGGCGCTGTCGGCCGCGCAGAGTATCCCGTCACCGTACCGCTACATCGAGAGCAGGCAGGAGGCCGGGCTCATTCTGGGCAGAGCGTCGGTGAACACGGGCCGATTCGGGTACGGGCCCTCCGGGGGGACCATCTACGGTGCGAGATGGGGCATCAACCTCTCGGGCCCGATGGGCCTCGAGCTCGTAGCCACCGGAATCAAGGGGACCCGAGACGTCATCGACCCTTCCCACGCCGAAGGCAACCGAAAGGTCGGCACGGCCGACGTCCTGCTGGGAACCATCGACGGACGACTGCGCTTCTCTCTCACGGGTGACCGAACCTGGCACGACCTCGCGCCGTTCATCGTCGCGGGGGCCGGGGTCGTCTTCGATCTTTCGGGAATCCAACCCGCCGACGACCTCCTCACCGCGTCGGACCAGTTCAAGTTCGGCACCAGCTTCTTCGGCACGATGGGGGGCGGCGTACGGTGGATGCTCACCGATCGGCTGGAGCTGCGCGGAGACGGAGTATTCTCGCTCTGGAAGCTCAAGACGCCTCCTGGCTTCAGCGACCCCACGCTGGGCTTCGTCTCGGTTGCCAAGAGCGAATGGGCCAACGGCGCTCACTTCACGCTCTCCACCGCCGTTCGATTCTGAGGTCGGTGTTCCCTTGACGCCTGCCGCACCGGACTTCGAAGCTCGAGTAGCGGATTGGCTCTCCGTCGAGGAGGCCACGTCCCGGGTCCTGGCTGCCGTCCCGACGACGCCGGCGAAGTGTGAGCGTGTTCCCCTGTCCGAAGCCCTGGGCCGGGCCCTGGCCGAGGATCTGCGTGCCTCCGCGACCCTGCCCCCGTGGCCCAACAGCGCCATGGATGGCTACGCGGTGCACGGTAACGACGTGACGGGCGCGTCCCAGGAGCGACCCGTGGCCCTCCGAGTGGTGGGCCTGCTCCGGGCCGGCGGCGCCCCCGCGCCCCGCGTCGAGGCTGGCGAAGCCGTGCGCATCATGACCGGCGCTCCTTTGCCCGATGGTGCCGACTCCGTTGTGCGTCGCGAGGACACCGACGAAGAAAGCGAGCCGGGACGCGTCGTGATCCATACGGACCGGGACGCAGGCCGCAACGTCCGCCCCGGAGGGCAGGACATGCGCGACGGCGACCTGGTGCTCGAGGCGGGAGCTACCATCACGCCCGGCGTGGTGGCTGTGCTCGCCGCTCTGGGACGAGTCGAAGTGCCCGTTCGACCTCGCCTCTCGGTTGCCATCCTGACCACCGGCGACGAGCTGAGGCCGGCGACCCGCTACGACGATGTCCGCGCGGGGGCCGGAATCCCCGACTCGAACGGCCCAATGCTGGCCGCCGCGGTACGCGCTGCGGGGGGCAGACCCGTGCTGCTGGGCAGCGTACCCGACGATCGATACGCCGTAGTGGGGGCACTCGAGCAAGCAAAGGACGCGGACGTCCTCGTCACCGTCGGTGGAGCGTCGATGGGAGAGGCCGACCTGGTCAAGCGAGCCCTGGAGAGCGCGGGGTTCGATCTGGATTTCTGGCGGGTCCGCATGCGGCCGGGGAGCCCGTTCAGCTTCGGACACCTCCATCGGGAAGGGCGCCCTGAGCCGGTTTTCGGCCTACCGGGCAACCCCGCGTCGGCCTTTGTCACCTTCGAGCTGTTCGTCCGTCCGTTCCTGCTTCGCGCAGGTGGGCATCGTCGCGTGGCACGACACGCCATCGCCTGTCGGGCCGGAGAGCACCTGAAGGGAGCCGAGGGACTGACCCTGTTCACCCGCGTGAGCATCGATGCGTCCACCAGTCCGCCCACGGTCCGGACGACGGGGCCCCAGACCTCCGGCCTCGTCAGTGGACTCGCACACGCCGATGGGCTGGCGGTCATTCCCGAGGGCCACGGGGCAGCTCAGGAGGGCTCCATGGTCGACGTCATCCTGCTGGGCCAGAGCACGGCCGGTCCCCTGACGCCGCGGCACGACGGAGTGCCGTCGGCGTGAAATCCGGCCGATGGCTGGCGATCCCGCTCGCCTGCCTGGCGGCGGGCTGCACCATCCCGAAGTGGCCCGTCCACGGACCGATGGTCTCGCCCTTCGGTCTCCGCTTCCGGGGCATTCGGCCCGAGATCCACCGCGGCGTGGACATCGCCGTGGCCGAGGGCACGGAAGTGCACGCCATGGCGGACGGGCGCGTGCGCTTCGCGGGCGTGCAACGCGGCTACGGGAACGTGGTCTGGCTCGACCACGGCGGCGACGTGATGAGCGTCTACGCGCACCTGTCCGTCATACAGGTGCGCCCGGGCGAGAAGATCAACGGAGGGCAGGTACTGGGCCTGAGCGGCAGCTCGGGCAACGCCACGGGCCCCTCCCTGCACTTCGAGATCTGGCGCTGGGGTCGGGAAGTCGATCCCGTACCCCTTCTCGGAGGATTTCCCTAGCCCTTGGCTTTCAGCGCCTTGACCTCTTCCGTGAGCCTGGGGACCACGTCGAAGAGGTCGCCCACGATGCCGTAGTCCGCCACGTTGAAGATTGGGGCGTCGGGGTCCTTGTTCACGGCCACGATGGTCTTGGACGTGCGCATCCCCGCCAGGTGCTGGATGGCACCGGAGATCCCTATGGCAAAGTACAGCTTGGGGGAGACAGTCTTACCCGTCTGTCCCACCTGCTCCCCGTGGGGCCTCCAGCCCGCGTCCACCACCGCGCGGGAGGCTCCGAGGGCAACGCCTTCACCGATGGCGTCCCGAAGACCTTCGAGCAGAGGCCAGTTGGACGGATCCTTCATGCCCCGCCCACCCGAGACGATGACGGTGGCCTCCGCGACGTCCAGAGCGCCTTCGCCCGCCGACTTGCGCTCGACGACGTGCACGCCCCACGCACCGGCATCCACAGTGGGAGCGAAGCCCTCCACCGTCCCCGCTGCCTGATTTTCCACCGGCTGGAAGACGTTGGGACGGATGGACACGACGGCAGGAGTGGCATTCATCGCAAGGTGCGCGAACGCCTTCCCGGCGTAGATCGGCCTCACGACGGTCAGAGCGCCACCCTCCACTTCCAGTCCCGTGACGTCGCTCGCCAGGGGGACGTCCAGAAGCGCCGCGACCCGAGGGGCCAGGTCCTTTCCCAGCGTGGTGGCGGGGAAGATGACCACGCCATATCCGCCGGACCGGACTCGATCGGCTACGACCGGAGCGTAGGCGTCCGGGTTGTAGTCACCAAGGGCTTCGTGCTCCCCCACGGCCACCACGGCAGCCCCGAACCGGCCCAACTCCGACGCCGACGCCGCGATGCCGGGAGCACCCAGCAACAGCGCGTGGGCCTCACCTCCCAGTCCCGAGGCCACGCGGAAGGCGGCACTGGTGGCTTCCCGGGCAGCCCCGCGGATCTCTCCATCTCTCTGTTCAGCGAAGGCGAGTACGTTCGCCATTGCAGTCACTCCGTGTCGCGTTTGGATATTACGTGGGGTCGAGGAACGCCTTGGCGCCCTAGAGTGCGTGTGCTTCTTCCCGCAGGAGCCGTACCAGCTCAGGCACCGCGTCGGCTCCCTCACCTACGATCTTCCCTGCGGCCCGCTCCGGCGGGTAGCTGAGCTTCGTCACGGTGATGCGAGCCGCCTCGCTGGCGGCATCCTTCTGCTCCAGGGGCTTCTTCTTCGCGGCCATGATCCCCTTGAGGGACGCATAGCGAGGCTCGAAGGCTCCCTTGGTGATGGTGAGCACGGCCGGCAGCGTCACGTCCACCACCTCGACGCCACCTTCGACCTCGCGGTGGCACGTGACCTTGCCGTCCCCTACCTCGAACGAAGCCACACCGGTGACGCACGGACGACCGAGCAGCGTGGCCACCATGGGCCCCACCTGCTGCTGGTCGTCGTCGGCCGCCTTCACGCCGAAGAGGACGAGCGGCGCCTGGGCGCCGGTGAGCTCGGCGGCCAGCGTCTTGGCCGTAGCCAGGCAATCCATGCCGGGCTCCCCCGTGAGGAGCACCGCACGGTCAGCACCCATGGCGAGACCGGCTCGCAGCGTCTCCTGGGCCGAGGCGTCGCCGTAGCTCAACAAGGACACCTCGCCCGCGCCGGCTCCTTCCCGCGTCCGGAGCGCAGCCTCAACGGCGAACTCGTCGTATGGGCTCATGATGAACTTGACCCCCGTGGGGTCGATGGCCGCACCCGCGTCGCTGATACGGAGACGGGTTTCTGTGTCCGGCACTCGCTTCACGCAGACGATGACGTCCAACGGTACAACTCCGTTCCGGAGGTTCGGTGGGCGCCGACGTCCACGCGGCGCCTCGGGTCGGTCCGGCTCGCACGCGGCGGGCGCGTCCGAGCACAGCTAAAGATGGCAGGAGGGGCTCGCCGGGGTACCCCCCCTTACCGATCTGGATCCGCCGTCGCCCCCTGGCACGGTGCGCCAGGTCCACAGACAGGTCGGATACACGTCTCCGAGGCGGGCCGATCCACCGCGACCGGTAACCGGAGATGCGATTGGCGTCCACGGGGTTACGTGCCCATGAGGTTGCGGGCGGGCACCGCGACGATGGCTAGAGCGTGGCACCCGCGAAGGCGAAGCAGGCGGCTGCGATGGCGCCTCCGACCAGAGCGTACGGGAGTTGCGTCCTCACGTGGTCGATGTGATCGGTGGCGGCGGACATCGAAGCGATGATCGTGGTGTCGCTGATCGGCGAGCAGTGGTCCCCGAAGACGCCTCCGGAAAGAGAGGCGGCCACGAACGGAGCCAGAGGCAGCCCGAGGGTCTGGGCCGCCGGCACCGCGATGGGGAGCATGATCGCGAAGGTGCCCCAGCTGGTTCCCGTAGAGAATGCGATGGCGGCTCCGACGGCGAAAACCAGCGGGAGGAACAGGACCGGTGGAAGCAGTCCTGACGTGAGCCGGGCTACGTATACGCCCGTCCCCAGTTCCTTCGCGACGTTTCCCAGCGCAATGGCGAGAAGCAGGATGAGCGCCAGCGGTACCAGGCCGCCGATCCCTCGCAGGCCGATCTTTACCAGCTCATCCAGGGTGTATGCCTTCTGCGCCAAGAGGAGCATCCACGCCGTGGCGAGGCCCGTCAGCACGGCCCACAGCACC
>JAJDNI010000280.1 GCA_022340755.1 Gemmatimonadota bacterium | reverse complement strand
ACGGCGCTCCGCCCCCCCGGTCCTACTCCCCCCCGCCCCCGGCGACGATGCTCCCCGTGGTGTACAGGAGGAGCACCTCGCGGAAGACGCCGGTCAGGTAGTCGTCCTTCCCCTCGGGATGAGTGAGGAGATCGAACGTCTCGCGCTCCAGCCAGACGCCCAGGCAGGCGGGGCACTGCTGCGCCGTGCCCTGGGCCATCCGGATGGCTTCCAGCTTCGCGCCGCACCGGGGGCAGCGTCCCCAGTGAAGCTCGCGGAGGCGCTCGCGCTCCTCGGCGCTGCGCGACGCTTCGCGACGCCGCGCCTTCTCCATCCGGTGATGGAATTCCTCCCGGTGGAAGTACTCTTCCTCGTTCCTGCTCGGCTTCGACCAGGGCTGATGGGAGAGCTTGTGTGTGAGCTCGCTCATACGATCCTCCCTCGTGGCACCTGCTCCCCGAAAGATACCCGTACCGCATGGAGCCGGGTCCGTCGAGAACGCTGCTCTTGACCGACCCCGTCACGGCCCTACCGTTCCAACCCATGATCTCCATCATCGACGAACTGCACTGGCGCGGCATGCTGTACGCCGCCACCGAGGGTGCCGCGGAGCACTTCGCGGAGGCGCCCCGCAACACCTACATCGGCTTCGACCCCACGGCGGCCAGCCTGCACGTGGGGAGCCTGCTCCCCGTCATGGGGCTGGTGCACCTGCAGCGGGCCGGCCACACGCCCATCGCGCTGGTGGGCGGCGGGACAGGGCTTATCGGTGATCCCTCGGGCAAGACCTCCGAACGCCAGCTCCTCACCAAGGAGCTCGCCGCAGCCAACGCGGAGGGCATCCGGAGCCAGCTCGAGCGCTTCCTCGACTTCGACGTGAAGTCGAACCCGGCGAAGATGCGCAACAACCTGGACTGGCTCGGAGGACTGGCCCTCGTGGATTTTCTCCGGGACATCGGCAAGCACTTCTCCGTGAACCAGCTCCTCGCCAAGGAGTCGGTGAAACGCCGGCTGGCGAACGAGGAGACAGGCATCTCCTTCACGGAGTTCAGCTACGCGCTGCTGCAGTCGTACGACTTCCTGGAGCTGTACCGTAGGGAAGGATGTACCGTCCAGCTCGGCGGCTCGGACCAGTGGGGCAACATCACCGCGGGGACGGACCTGATCCGCCGGGTGGAGGGTGTGCGGGCCTTCGGCGCCGTGCTGCCCCTGGTGACCAACGCCGGGGGCACGAAGTTCGGAAAGACGGAATCGGGTGCCGTGTGGCTCGATCCGGCGCTGACGTCCCCCTACCGCTTCTACCAGTTCTGGATCAACGTCGACGACGCCGACGTCGGCGCATACCTCAGGTTCTTCACGCTGCTGCCTCGAGACGAGATCGAAGCGCTGGAGGACCGCCTTCGCACCGAGCCGCAGGGCCGCGAGGCCCAGCGGGCGCTGGCCGAGGACGTGACGCGCAGGGTGCACGGAGAGAGCGGGCTCCAGGGGGCTCGACAAGCGTCGGAGGTGCTCTTCGGAGGTGAGATCCAGGGGCTCGCAGCCGACGACGTGGCGGACATCTTTGCGGACGTGCCGTCCTCCAGTCTGTCCCGGGACGCGCTGGGCGGCGAGGGCACGAGCCTCGTCGACCTGCTGGCCGACTCCGGGTTGACCACGTCGAAGAGCGATGCACGCCGGTCCATCGAGGGCGGCGGCATCTACGTGAACAATCGACGGGTGACCGACGTGGAACATCGCGTGGTGACGACGGACGCCATCGAGGGACGCTTCCTCGTCCTGCGGAAGGGAAAGAAGAGTTACCACCTGGTAGAGGTGGGCTGAGGCGGCTCCGCCCCGACCCCGGGGCGGGGTCCACGGGCTCGCACTCGACGATGAAGGGCGCCCCCCGGAGAAGGGAGGCGCCCTTTTTTCGTCAGCAGTGATGGAGACGGATCAGAATACCGTCTGCCAGCCCACGGTGACCCCCCAATCCGCCCCGAGCTGCGGTCCCCGGTAGTGCTGGGACACCGGATAGACGTACTCGACGGAGAGGCGGTTGCCGCCCAGATGTATGCCCTGGGGCAGGTAGATGTTCAGTCCCACGGGAATGTCCAGGCGGCGTCCCTGGATGGAGTAGGCGTCGTTGCCGGGATCCAGCGTCGGATCGAGAGCCGGATCGGCGCCTTTCATGCCGTCCCAGCGCATGTATCGAGCGCGCCCAGAGACGCTGAAGTAGTCGTTCAGCCGGTAGGCGGCCCACGCCGTGAAGTCGTAGGCGTTGCCCGGCGAGTACGAGGAGCTGTTGGTGCCGGCGTGGAATGTCCCCCGGGCCTGCGCGCCCACGGAGCCTGCTTCGTTCTCGGCGAGCATGGTGAGGCTGGAGATGAGCGCCCACGTACCGCCACCGGGGCGCATGTCATAGGGCAAGGCCGCGTCGGTCGAGACCGGCGTCGCGCCTGTCACGTCGAACCTGCCCGTCGGGACGAGAGCGCCCACCTGGATGTGGGCCCGGACCGCGCCCTGGTTGAAGACGCTGTACAGGGCGTTCACCTGAAGGTCACCGAGGCCCTTGGCGCTGCTGACGGAGTACAACCCGCTGGCGCTCGTCAGCTGCTCGCGATCACGCTGCGAATAGCTGAGGCGGGCGGTGAAGGTGAGGTCGGATCGCGGCGCGTAGCCCACGCCTACCTCGTGGGTCTTGGCGAAGAGCTTGAGGGGAACCACCGCATAGCTGTCCACCAACTGGTCCACGGGGATGGAGTCGTTGTCGAGCCACATGCCCCTGTAGTCCATCTGGGTGAAGCGGTAGCTGATGCGGAACTCTCCGGCATTCAGCAGCTGGCCATCCAGGACCCCCAGAGGGGCCTGGCCGTCGGGACGCTTCGACGTCCACTCCACATCCTGGGCCGCCAAGGGGGCGGCGGTCACCAGCAGCGTGGCGACGAGCAGGCTCTTGCGAACCATGAATAGTTCCTCCGACACGGTGCATACCCGGGGAAGCGGCTCCCTGCGATCGGACCCAAGATGCCGCGTTCCGAAGACGAAAAACAAGTTCCTGACGATGGAGGCACCCGTAGGGAGGACGCCTCGGCCGCACACGTCCCTTTCGGACCGTTGCCGCCCGGCGCTGCCGGCGCCACCTACATAATACAACCCTTGACCCTTCGCGGCCCTTCGCGCAACGTCTGCGTTCCTCGTACATCGATTCCACAAGCCAGTGGGACAGCAAATGTCGAAGCCGTTGGTGGGGGTCGTCATGGGCTCCGCGTCGGATTGGGAGACGATGCAGCACGCCGTGAGCACGCTCGAAGGCCTCGGAGTGCCGTGCGAGGTCCGGGTGCTCTCGGCTCACCGGACTCCCGACGCGAGCGCGGAGTACGCCGCGACGGCCGAGGAACGAGGGCTCGAGGTGGTCATCGCCGCGGCGGGTGGAGCGGCGCATCTCGCCGGCGTGCTGGCATCCAAGACGATTCTCCCCGTTCTCGGCGTTCCCATGAAGGGATGGGCCCTGGACGGGCTGGACTCCCTCCTGTCCACGGTGCAGATGCCCCGGGGCGTCCCGGTGGGCACCCTGGCCATCGGCAAAGCCGGCGCCGTCAACGCCGCCCTCTTCGCTACCCAGATCCTCGGCGTGGGTCATCCCGGGTACCGCGAGGCCGTGCGCGCCGACCGCACCGCACGCACGGAGCAGGCGCTCGCGCATCCCGATCCCCGGGAGGGCTGAGAGGCCCGCGAGCACATGGGGTGCAGCCGTGGAGGGGGCCCCGAGGGGGGCCCTTGTTCGTTCCTCCCCGGAGGTTCCTTGCTGGAATGCCTGCGCGCCGCCCTCACCTCACTCTCCACCCCTGAAACCTGTTCGGCGGAGCTGCCGTAGGGGTTTTTGACTTTGTCAAAATAACCCCCTGTCGGAGGCTTCCCGGATGGGCAAGCGACCCCAGCTCGGCGACCTCGAAGAGTTGGCGCTTCTCGCCGTTCTGCGTCTGGGCGGTTCCGCCTACGGAGGGCGCATCCGCGAGGTCCTCCGCGACGACGCCGGTCGACCCGTCTCCATCAGCACCATCTACGTGACGCTCATGCGTCTCGAGGAGAAGGGCATGGTACGCTCGTGGATGGGGGAGCCCACCGGCGAGCGTGGCGGCAAGGCCCGACGGTACTTCGAGGTTCGCCCCGAAGGCGTGGAGGCTGTGGAGGCCGTGCGGGACGTGCGCGACCGCATGTGGGAAGGTGTGCGCGCCGCCGAGGGAGGGGGTCATGGCTCGTGACCACTGGGCCTCACCGCCCCGGTGGGCCACCCTCCTCATGGAGGCCCGCCTTCCCAGCGAGTTGGCCGAAGCCATGGCCGGCGACCTGGAGGAGGAGTACCGCAACCGCGTCCTCCCGGCCCGGGGCAAAGCCCGAGCCGACCTGTGGTACTGGGGGCAGGCACTGGGGCTGCGCGCCGGGGCCCTCCGCAGGATCTCCGGGCGCCTCGGCGCCATGCGCCCCACCTTCGAGCGGAACCGTCCGCGTCGGGTGGGAAGCCGTCAAACCGACTTCTGGAGCAGAATGCCCATGCGCCTCGACGACCTGAAATACGCCGCCCGCCGTCTCATCAAGAGCCCGGGCTTCACGCTGGTTGCGGTGCTTTCCCTCGCCCTGGGGATCGGCGCGAACACCGCCATGTTCAGCATCGTCAACGCGGTGCTGCTCCGCCGTCTCCCCCTCGCCCACCCCGAGCAGCTCGTAGAGGTGTACACGTCGGAGGACAACGGGTACCCGGCGTCCACGTCGTCGTATCCCGACTTCGCCGACCTGAGAGACCACAACGACATCTTCAGCGGTGTCGTGGGCGAGCGCACGGAGATCGCCCGCGTAGACCGCGACGGCGAGCCGAGTGTCGTTTTCGGCGAATTGGTGTCGTGGGATTTCTTCAGAGTGCTCGGTGTCCCCATGGCCCTGGGAAGGTCCTTCCTCCCGGAGGAGGGAGCCACACCCATGACCCATCCCGTGGTCGTTCTCGGGTACCGCATGTGGGTGAAGGAGTACGGCCAGGATCCTGGCATCGTTGGCAAGACCGTGCGTCTCAGCGGTCGGGCGTTCACCGTGGTCGGGGTCGCACCCAAGGCGTTCACCGGTACATTCCCGGTGCTGGTGACGAGCTTCTATGCGCCGATGATGATGAGCGCGGCCTTCATGGACTCTGAGGGGCAGGAGCTCGAGCAGCGCAACTCCCGGAGCATGTTCCTCAAGGCCCGCCTCAAGCCCGGAGTCACAGTGGCTCAGGCCAACGCGGCGCTGAAGGCCTTCAGCGCCGGGCTCGCCGAGCGATACCCCGACAGCAACAAGAAGAGGATCATGTCCGCGGTGTCCACCGAGGATGTCTCCATCCACCCGCTCGTGGACAAGGCCGCCCTGCCGGTCGCCGGGCTGCTCCTCACGGTGGTGGGGCTCGTGTTGCTGATCGCCTGCGTCAACCTGGCGAGCTTCCTGCTTGCCCGAGCTGAGGATCGACGAAGAGAGATCGCGGTGCGCCTGGCGCTGGGGGCGGGCCGGGGGGCCCTGGTTCGTCAGCTTCTCGTGGAGACGGTCGTGCTTTCGCTCCTGGGGGGACTCGCCGGCATCGGCCTCGCCCGCTGGACGCTGGATCTCCTCATGGGCTTCAAGCCCCCCATTCCGGTACCCATCGAGCTGGACGTATCGGTCGATGGGCACGTCCTCCTGTTCACGCTGGGCGTATCGCTGCTGGCGGGACTGCTCTTCGGTCTCGTGCCGGCGCTCCAGGCGACGAACCCCGACGTGGCTCCCACGCTCAAGGACGAAGCAGGGCGCGCGGGAAAGCCGGGCCGCTTCAATCTGCGCAGCACCCTGGTGGTGACCCAGGTGGCCTTCTCCTTCGTGCTTCTCATCGGCGCCGGGCTCTTCGTCCGCAGCCTCCAGAAGGCGCAGACCATCGATCCGGGCTTCTACACGGGCCCCGCTGCGATGGTGATGCCGATGATGGAGCTGTCGGACTACAAGACCGACGATCAGATCCGCGAATACTATCGCACGCTGAAGGAGCGCCTGCTGGCGGATCCCGACATCGACCAGGTGGCCATCGCCGACCGGCTGCCCCTCGGCATGAGCATCCGGCTGTCGAGCTTCATCCTTCCGGAGGTGCCGTCCGACAGGCCCGACGGCGACTGGGAGATCGACGCCGTGAACGTGACTCCGGGCTACTTCGAGACCATGGAGGTTCCTGTGGTGGAGGGCCACGCCTTCACGGAGGCCGACGTGTACGGCGAAGCGAAGATCATGGTCAGCCAAGCATTCGTGCAGCGCTTCTATCCCGGTCAGGATGTCGTCGGCCGGACCATTCAGGACGGCGATGGACGCCCATTGAGGATCGTCGGGGTGGCCCGTGACACGAAGGTGCGGACCCTGGGCGAGGCTCCGCGGCCGTACGTGTACCGCCTCCAGGGGAGGACGAGCATCGCGGGCATGATGGAGTTCATCGTCCGGGGGCGGGCTTCGGCCCCGAAGCTCCTGGCCGACGCGCGGAGGGTGGTGAACGAGGTGGATCCCGATGTGCCGTTGTTCGACGCCAAGACCATGAACGAACATCTGTCGCTCATGCTGTTCGCACCGCGCATGGCGGCGCTTCTGCTGTCGGTCTTCGGGGCCCTGGCCCTCGCGCTGGCCGGAGTGGGCATCTACGGGGTGGTGAGCTACGCCGTGTCCAGGCGGACGAGGGAGCTGGGGATCCGCATGTCCCTCGGTGCGTCCGCGAGCGATGTCGTGACGATGGCGGTGAAGGGGGGGATGCGTCTCGTCGTCATTGGTGGCCTCATCGGGGTCGTGCTGGCGGGTGGTGTCACCTGGTCCATCTCCCGCTGGCTCTACGGCATCGGCTCCACCGACGTGGCGACGTTCGTGGCCATCCCGCTCCTGCTCTCCGGGGTGGCCCTGTTGGCCGCTTTCGTGCCGGCCAGGCGCGCGAGCAAGGTGGATCCGGTGAGGGCGTTGAGGAGCGAGTAAGCAGGGGCGGCGACGGCGGGCGCACCCGAGCTTCGCGACGGTCCGCCGTAGCCCCTGCGCCGGTTGCCCCTCCCACGGCCGGCACCCCCGCGAGCGTGTGTTGCCCCGCCGGGGCGTCGCGCCTCCGCCCCTGTCGAAACCGACGGGCGTGCTCCCCCGTACTGGCTATGTAGAAAACTCCATTCAGGCCGTGGAAGCTCGGGATCGAGGCGTCGTCCCCGATCCGGGAGATACCGCGCCGGCGCGTGAGGTGAGCATGGCATCGGTACGCATGACGCAGGTGACCGCGTTGATCCTGAGGGCCGTGGCGTCCGGACGTCGCTACGGCTTCGACGTCATGGACGCCTGTGACCTTCCCAGCGGGACGGTCTACCCGGCGCTCAGACGACTGGAGAGGGCCGGCGTTCTGCGGTCGGGATGGGAGGACGTCGACGAAGCACGGAGCGAGGGTCGACCGCGTCGCCGTACGTACGCGCTCACGGAGGCAGGGCGCGACGCCCTGCGCGAAGCGGACGCGAAGCTGCAGGAGATCCGGCGTCTGCTCGGCGACTTCCCACCCGCCACGGCGGGAGAGGCCTGAGCGTGTGGACTCGCTTGTGGGTGCGGATCGTCTCCGTCCTCGTTCCCGGGCCGGACCGCGAGGAATGGATCGAAGAGTGGGACGGTGAGCTCGCCGCCCGCTCCGGCAGGTCGAGCGATGCGTGGGGGGCGCTCCCCGACGCGTGGACACTGAGAACCCAGGGGTGGACGATGGATGGGATGCTGAGGGAAGTGCGGGCGGCGGTGAAGGGTCTTGCGCGCAAGCCGTTCTTCACGGCGCTGGCGGGTATCACCCTGGCCATCGGCATCGGAGCGAACACGGCGATCTTCAGCGTGGTCGACGCGGTGCTCATCAATCCGCTTCCGTATCCGGACAGCGGGAAGCTCCTGTCGGTGAATCACACGGCGCCGGGCCTCAACCTACCGGTGGTGCCGCACTCCGAGGCCATGTACCTGCACTACCTGAATGGTTTCAAGACGCTTTCGTCCTTCGCAATCTTCCAGCAGGACAACGTGAACCTGGAGCGCGAGGGAGACCCCGAGCGCATCTCGGCGTCAGTGGTGACCCAGGAGTTCTTCGACGTGATGGGCGTCCATCCGGTGCTCGGTCGGGACTTCGTCACGGGGGAGGACCGCAAGGGCGCGGAGCCGGTAGCGGTGCTGGGTCACGGCCTCTGGGAGCGGAGCTTCGGCGGCGACCGCAGCGTCATCGGACGCACGGTGGACATGGACGGTGTACAGCGCCGCGTGGTGGGTGTCATGCCGGAGGGCTTCTCGTTCCCGGGGAAGACCGAGCTCTGGATCCCCATGGCCATCGACCAGGCGAACCCCTCCGTGGGCTCTCTGAGCTATCTGGGGATCGGGCGGCTGGCCTCAGGGCAGACCGAGGAGGCGACACAGGCCGAGATGCGGGGGCTGCTGTACTCCTTCGCAGACGCCCACCCCGACGACCTCAACCGGCAGATCATCGAGCAGGCGGGCCTCGCTCCCGACGTGAAGCCGCTGAAGGCGCTGTACACGGCCGACCTGCAGCGTGCGCTCTGGATTCTCCTGGGAACGGTCGGTTTCGTGCTCCTCATCGCGTGCGCCAATGTGGCCAATCTGTTCCTGGTGCGCGCCGAGGAGCGTCAAAGGGAGCAGGCGCTACGTACGGCGCTGGGTGCCAGCCGGCGGGACATGGTGCGTCACTACCTCACGGAGAGCGTAACGCTGGCCCTGGGGGGTGGTGCCCTCGGCCTGATCCTGGCCTGGGCCGGTGTACGAGGCCTTCTTGCGCTGGCACCCATCGACATGCCCCGCGCTAGCGAGATCGGCATCGACGGAAGCGTCCTCGCGTTCACGGCGGTGGTCTCCGTCGTGTCTGGGCTCGTCTTTGGCCTCTTCCCCGTCTTCGGCTACGCGCGCAAGGACCTCTCCGGTGCCCTGAAGGAGGGTGGCCGGGCATCGACGGGAGGCCGCGAGCGTCACCGCGCCCGTAGCACGCTGGTGGTAGCCCAGGTGGCCCTCGCCCTGATCCTGCTCGTAGGCTCGGGGCTCATGGCCCGGAGCTTCTCCGCCATGCGAAACGTGGACCTGGGCTTCGCAACGGCGGACAGGTTGTCGTTCCATGTCTCGCTGCCGGCCGCGGAGTATCCCGACGCCCACTCGGTGGGTGCCTTCGAACGCGGTCTACAGCAGCGGCTGGAGGCGATCCCCGGGGTGGAGACCGCCGCATTGGCCACAGCGCTCCCCCTGGAGGACCAGAAGAACGCCAGCCCCCTGGAGGCGGCGGACCATCCGGTCCCCGAAGGACAGCTCGGTACCCTGGTGAACCTGCGCCGGGTGAGCCCGAGGTATTTCGAGAGCATGGGGATCACGCTCCTCGACGGGCGCGGCCTCACCTCCGACGATGAGGCGCCTGGGGTGCGCTCCGTGGTCATCAGCCAGGCCCTGGCACGGTCGTTCTGGCCCAACGACGCGTCGGTGCTCGGGCGGCAGTTGAGGGAGCAGGGCGACACGTTGGCCTTTGAGGTGGTGGGTGTCACCCGGGACGTCCGCTTCGAAAAGGTGGCGGAGATCCCCGAGCCCATGGCCTACTACGCCATCGCGCCCACTGGAGACTCGGTGCCGTCACCGGCCCGGTCCCTGGCGGTGGTCATGAAGGTGGGAGCCGACCCCATGAGCTTCGTTTCCGCGGCTCGCGAGGCGCTGCGCGCGGTGGATCCGCGACTTCCCATGGTCGAGCCCCGCACCGTGGCGACGATCGTACGGGACGCCATGGCGCCCACGTCGTTCACCGTGGTGCTCCTCGGCATCGCCGCGGGCATCGCCCTCCTCCTCGGAACGGTGGGGATCTACGGGGTGGTCTCGTACATGGTCAGTCGGCGCACCCAGGAGATCGGGGTGCGCATGGCACTGGGCGCCCCGGGTGGCGTGGTGTTACGCGAGGTGGTGGGGCAGGGCATGACACTCACGGGCGTGGGGTTGGTGGTGGGGCTCCTGGGAGCCTGGGGCGTGAGCCGCGTGCTGGCTTCGCTGTTGTACGGCGTAAGCGCCACGGATCCCATGACCTACGCCGTCACGGCCTGCGGCCTGGGACTGGTGGCCCTGCTCGCGTCATGGATTCCGGCACGGCGAGCGGCACAGGTCGATCCCGTGGAGGCGCTGCGAAGCGAATAGCACGGCTCTCGATCCGGAGCGCGGGAGGCTTATGGCGCTTCCATCGTCGTGTTCGGGGACGTATCCTATGCAGTACGCGGGCGCCGCCCCGGCTCAGCTCGGGGCGGCGCTTCTACGTCCGCGCGGCCGCGGCCGGGGGCGATGAGATGGGCCGCTGAGTGTTCTCGAGGAGGCGACTCCCCATGCTGGACGTCATCAAGCAGAAGATCGAAGCCGAGATCGAACGGCTGTCCCACGAGCTCACCAAGGAGCTTCCGGAGCGTATCAAGGCCGCCCTGGAGCATGGTGACCTCCGGGAGAACGCCGACTTCAAGGCCGCCAAGGAGCGCCAGGCCTTCGTGGAAGCGCGTCTCGACCACCTGACGACGCGCATGACCGAGCTATCGAAGATCGACGTCAAGGAGATGCCCTTCGACCGGGTGGGGTTCGGCTCCCGTGTGAAGATCCGCGACCTGGAGCTGGGGGACGACTTCGAGTTCACCATCGTGGCCGGGGACTTCATCGACCTGGACGCTGGGCACGTGTCCCTCGCCTCGCCCATCGGGCGCGGCCTCCTGGGCGCGAAGGTCGACCAGGAGGTGAAGATCGCGCTGCCCGCCGGCGAGCGGCGCTACAAGATCATGGACCTCACCACGCTGCCACAGCAGCTGGAGGAGCCGGCGGGCTGACGGAGGAGCGCGACGCAGCCGTGCCGGCTTACCCGTACCCTCAGCCTTCGACCGCGACGGGAACTCCGCCCTCGCGCGCGGAGCGATACAGTGCCTCGATGGCCCGCATGTTTCTGGCCGCCTCCTCGGCCGGGTGGGGCACTGGGGTGTCGTTCAGGACGCTCTCGGCGAAGCGCTCCACCATGATCCGGTACTCGTCCGCGCCCGGCACCCGATGGATGCGCTCCGCGGCACGTCCGCGCTGCTCGTGGATGGTGGCTTCGCCGGTCCCCGGGAGGAACGCGTCGGCGACACGAACCCACGCTTCGGTTCCCGCGACTTCGTAGAATTCGGACCGCTCCATGGTCAGAGCGCAGTCGAAGTGAGCGGTGACCCCGTGCTCGAAGACCAGGACGCCGGTGAGCTCGGCGTCCACGCCGGTGGGTGCCCAGTTGGCCCGGGCCTGAGCCGTCACCGGCTCCCCACCCGCCATGGTGCGACTCACGTTGACGCAATAGCACCCGACGTCCATGAGAGCGCCGCCCCCCAGGGCGGGGTCCATGCGGATGTTGCCGGGTCGGGTCAGGCGGAACGTGAAGGC
>JAJDNI010000262.1 GCA_022340755.1 Gemmatimonadota bacterium | reverse complement strand
TGACCTGACTCGCGGGACGTCCTCTATGCTCCGAGGACGCAACTGAACAGGGGGCGTGGTCTCCGGACCACGCCCCCTTTCACTTCTTTTCCCGCTCACCGGCTCGCCAACCTCCGCCCCGGACCTGATCGTCTTCCGGGGTCACGGAGGATGCCGGCGGTCAGTCGATGAATGATCCCGGATGAAGCGCGAACGTCACCACCGGCATCACGAAGCCCTGCTTGTTGGGATCCGGTTTCGTGGTGGGATCGGTGTTCGGGTCCTGCGGGATCTTCGGCAACGTTGGGCTGGAGCAGGCCGCCATGGCCAGCACCCCCAGAACCAGGATCCAACGACTCGTCTTCATCGCGTGCCTCCAACCGGGTCCGGCAGCGAGGCCGGACGGCCCCGTCCCGGACAATCTACAACGCTCCATGTATTACTGGTACGCTCGACCGGGGGTTCCCCCTTACAGTCGCCCGCCTCCCTTCCCTCCCAGCGTCGGTGCGCCCCCTCGGCGGCCCTTCGCCCCTCCCCGTGCCAGCCGTTCACGTATTCCAGTCCCCTAGTTGGTCTGCCAGAGCTCGCCACACGCCAGGACCTGCCCGCCCCCTCCTGCGCTTTCCTCCGCGATCCGCGCCGCATAGCCGGCGCCGGAAGACAGCTCCCCGGCGATGGATGCCGCCGCCTCGGCGGTTCCCCTGTCGCCGGCGGTCAGTGCCTGGTAGACGGCCCTGCCGCCGAAGATGTTCCCTTCGGAGCTACAATCACCCGACGAGATCCGCCAGACGTAGGTAGCGCCGGGATTCCCCAAGCTCAGACTCATGGAGGCCCTGGTGACGCCCCCCTGAACGACCGCCCCCAACATTCCCTCGACCCCGGCGGGTGTCGTGGGCTGGAGGTCCGCGGCCCAAAGCGTCGTCTTCGGCAGCGTGGTGGGGGAACACGAAGTGATACCGGCCGCTAGAAGAGCAACGACCACGTATTGAGGCCGAAGGCCCATCCGTCGTCGGCCTTTGGGCAAGGAGCAGATCGAAGTCATGGGCTTCCCGAGTGGCGCGGACTGGCTTCAGATGCGGTAATCTGGGTTCTGGACACTCGTATGAAAAGCCGTGACATTACTTTCTATCCTGCGCCCACCCAAGGATTTACCTCCAGCTTCGTGAGAGCCCGACACGTCATGCGATTCATGCGATCCTCTACGCTCCGTTCGTCGGTTCCTGCCACCGTGGTGTTCCTTCTCGCGGCGGTTGCCGGCGCGCGGCCGGTGGCGGGCCAGACCCACGGATGGTCCCCCTTCGGCGTCGGGTACGTGGCCAATGCCCCGAGCATGATGGCAGGCGTGAACGCGTACGTCCTCTTCCCGGCGCTCCATGGCTTCGGCCTCTATGTGGACACCAAGTGGGACACCGACAGCCCGCGCAATGACCCGTACTTTCTGGCGAGCATGACCGCCGAACAGGTGCAGGAGCAGAATCCGTTCAACGATACGATCATCGCGATTCCCAATGGCCAACAGAACAGCTGGCGGAGCGTCAACGTCGCGGTGATCCGTCCCGTGACTCCGGCACTGATGCTCTACGTCGGCGGGGGGTACGCGAGGCGGGAGAGATTCCAGCGGTTCAGGGACTCCCAGCAGCAGCTGGGGCAGCTGGGAATCTTCTGGGCCGAGCTGTCGACCCAGAAGGAGACCGCCATCAACGTGATGTTCGGCGCGTTCCTCCGCATGGGGCGGCACATCGCGTTCCAGACCGGCTTCGAGCACAGGCCTGGAGGCTTCTCCCTGGGTGCGACCCTGAAGTTCCCAGGCCGTTAGCGTAGACGCAGGCACAAATCCAGAACGAGGTGGCTCGATGAAAGTTCTCCGCAGGCAGGGGTACCTGCTCACCGCCCTCTCCGTGATGCTCCTGAGCGGCTGCGCGACGACCAGGGCCGGCCAGAGCGGTGGCGACCCGTACGTCCTCACCCGCGATGAGATCATGGGGGTGGAGGGGGTCACGAACCTCTACGACGTGGTGAAACGCCTGCGTCCTCGCTGGCTCCAGGTGCGCGCCTCCGACCGTAGCTTCGGCATGACGACCCAGATCGCGGTCTTCCAGAACCAGACCTACATGGGAGACGTGCAGGTGCTTGGGCAGCTCCAGCCGGGCATGGCGTACCAGCTCAAGTACATGGACGGGACCACCGCGTCGAACTCTCTCGCGGGGGTGCCTCCGGGCGTCCACCTGTCCGGGGCCATCATCATGTCGACGAGGGCCCCCGGCGGAGGTTGACGGCCTGACTTGGACCGGCGCGGCCGCTCAGCGGATGATGCCCCCGCGCCGCGTCCACACCGCCACGACCCCGCACGGCGCGTCGGGAGTGAGGAACTCCGCGGGAATCGACGCCAGGCCCTTGTAGATCTCGATCCCTTCGATGTCGCCCGGCGCCACCAGATCGTCGAGGCGGGGGTCCGGCATGCGGATGCCGTCCAGGAAGACCTGTGTCCGGCACCCGTTGGCGACGCCACGGCCGATCTGCACCACGGGGTGCAGCCCCGACCCGGAGCCCAGGAGCTGAATCCCGGGGATCATGCGCAGCATGTCCGAGACTCGCGTCGGGTTCGCCTTCTCGATGTCCTCCCGCGTGATGAACGTTCCCAGACCCACGCTCTTGCGAAAGCGGTAGTTGTCCAGGAGCGGGCTCTTGTCGACCCCTGACCACACCACCACCTCCAGCGGCGCCAGCAGAACGGCGTCGGTGTCCAGGCGCACCTCCACCTGGATGAACTTGTGATTGTCGAAGTGCAGGAGGGGCGTGGTGTTGCTCTTGTAGCCCAGCCGCTTGGCCTCGATCTGGATCGCGGTGACCTTCGAGATGATGAACTCGAAGGCACCGTCATCCCCGGTTTCCACACGCTCGATGAGGCGCCCGTCGGGCCGCCGCGCCGTCACCTCCGCGCTGCCCAGGGGAAGCTCCGTCTCCTCGGAGATGACGCGGCCCTCAATGTACACCTGCCCCGCGGCCGGCACGGCGAGCGTCAGACCGACCAGAGCGGATAGGACATGGCATAGACGCATGGTGGGCCTCATCTGATGCAACACCGATCTAGGTAACCTGCGGGGCGGTGTCAATGCGCTGGGATCCACCCTGCGTCAGCGGTACGACAAGGCCTTCCGGATCAACTCCTCCGCGGACGCCGGCGTGCCGTCTTCCATGGCCATGCGCACTACTTTGTCGGCGTCCGCGAACGCGTATCCCAGCGCGACCAGCGCCTTGACGGCCTCTTGACCCCCGGGGCCCCCGGGCACCCCGGAGGCGCCCGGCTCGCTCACCGCGAGGTCCGCCACCTTGTCCGCGAGCTCCACGACGAGCTTCTCGGCCTTCTTGCGGCCCACGCCGCTGACCTGCTGGAGCGCCGCCAAGTCCTTCTCCACCAGGGCCCGCGCCAGCCGGGAGGCCGAATAGGCGCTCATGAGCTTGAGCGCCAGCGCGGCTCCCACGCCGCTGGCGGTCAGCAGGCGCTGGAACAGCCTCCGCTCCACGTCGTCGACGAAGCCGTACAGCGAGATGGCGCTGTCCGTGACCACCTGGACCGTCCGCAGCTCTACGCCCCCTCCGGGACTCGGGAGTCGCTGCAACACGGTGAGGGGGACCCCCACCTCGTAGACCACACCTCCCGCCGTCTCGACCTCGATGCCGTCGGGGTCGCGGGTGAGGAGGACCCCCTTCAGGCGCGAGATCATCGGGGGGCTCCCGGTGCGCGCCGGGCCCGCAGAGCGCTCATCGCGGAAAGCTCCCCACCAGGCAATGGCAAAGGGCCGCTGCCACGCCGTCCGCAGCGTCGGCGGGGGCGGGAGCCTCCTTCAACCGGAGGTGCTGTTTCACCATGAAGCCCACCTGGTCCTTGGTTGCGTCACCGGTACCCACCACCGCCTTCTTGATCTCTCGGGGGGCGTATTCGGCGATGGGAAGATCGCGCAAGGCAGCTGCCAGCAGGATGGCCCCCCGGGCGTGGCCCAGGGTCAGGGCGCTGCGGACGTTCTTGCCCTGGAAGACGTTCTCCACGGCAACGGCGAACGGCCGGTGGCGCTCCAGGAGGGTATCGACCTCCTGGTAGATCTCCCGGATCCGACGGGCCAGCGGCTCCCCCGCCGACGTGCGTATCACGCCACACTCCACCAGCGACACCTGGCCCACCCCTCTGCGGGTCACCACCCCGTAGCCGGTGGCGGCGGTCCCCGGATCGATCCCCAGGACCACCACGCCGCCGGCGAATCCCCGTAACTCCCCTTCCCCCATGCGGAGAACCGAAGAGGACGAGGACATTGGGCGTTCCGACCGGGGGGCTCGCCGCACTACATCGCGGCGGCGAGGACGTCCTCGTCGATGTCCGCGTTGGAGTGGACCTTCTGCACGTCGTCCAGATCCTCGATGGCCTCCAGCAGCCGAAGGAGCTTCTCGGCGTCCTTCCCGGCCACCGCCACCTCGTTCTTGGCGATCATCGTGAGCTCCGCCGAGGAGATCTCGACGCCCTTGGCGGTGACACCCTCCTGTACCGCGTTGAAGTCGGCGGCCTCCGACGTGATGACGAACTCGTCCCCCTGCCGTGCCACGTCCTCCGCACCCGCCTCGAGCGCAGCTTCGAACACGGCCTCCTCGGTGTACCGCGTCGCGTCGATGACCACCTGCCCTTTCCGCTCGAACTGCCAGGCCACCGAGCCCGTGGTGCCCAGTGAGCCGAAATTGCGGGTCAGCGCGTGTCGAACGTCCGCGACGGTGCGGTTGGGGTTGTCCGTGAGGGTCTCGATGTAGAGGGCCACGCCGCCCGGGCCGTACCCCTCGTACGACACCTCTTCGTAGTGCACGCCTTCCAGCTCTCCCGTGCCCTTCTTGATGGCCCGGTCGATGTTGTCGGCGGGCATGTTGGCGGCCTTTGCGGTGTCCACGGCCAACCTCAGCCGGGGGTTGAAGTCCGGATTGCCACCGCCCGACCGGGCGGCCACCGTGATCTCACGGATGAGCTTGGTGAAGTGGGCGCCCCGCTTCGCGTCCACCACCGCCTTCTTACGCTTGATCTGCGCCCATTTGCTGTGTCCAGACACGGTCTTACCCCCTGAAGGTCGCTGAGGAGAAGAAACCTAAGGACCGACATGGTGAAGGATCAATGCGGACGGGGGGAGCCGCTTCCCGGACGGCCCGGAAGCGGGCACGAACACGAGGGAGGCCTGCCCGGTGCGCTCCGCGATCAAGCGTTGCGGAGGCTTCAGGCCAGGCGAAAGGGACGCTCCGCCACGACCGTCCAGACCCGCCCCTCCTCGGTGCGCCAGAGACCTGGGAAGCTCGTGCCGCCGGGCGCCTCGACGGCCAAGGGCCGCCATGCGTCGGGGGAGTCCCCGGGAGGCGCCACGGCCTCCACCTCCACCGATCGTGTATCCATCCTCAGACCTTCGCCCAGAGCCTTCAGGGCCGACTCTTTCGCACTCCAGAGGAGGTTCGCCCTGAAGCTTGCATCGGCCCCCGCTGCGAGAATCCATCGCTGCTCGTCGGCCGTGAAGTAATCCCTCACGAACTCCTCGCTGCGCGGCTCGATGGCCTCCACGTCACACCCCAGCCGCAGGCGACCGTGCGTCGCCGCCGCGAAGCCCAGGCCCCCGCAGTGGCTCAGGGAGACCGCGACATGCACCTCGGACCCCGGTTCCACCACCCGCGCCACCGGAGCGCCGCCGGGAGACGCGAGCACCTCGATACCCCGCCGTTCGGCGGCGTCCCGGTCGAGGGCGGCGGCGACCGCGCCCTTCGCCACCCATCGACCCAAACGCCAGTCGGCTGCCCGCCGGGAGAAGCTCAGCCCCCGATAGACCTCCGCCTCCCTGTCGGTGAGCCAGCCCTCCACTGCGGGAACCTCACCGACGGTGGCCCAGATCAGGTGAACGGCGGGCTCTTCCGTCACTCCTCCTCCGCCTGGAACACCTCGAGGCTCACGCGCCCCGGGAGCGCCGACGTCCGGTATCCTCTCACCGAGAGCAGCACCCTGCCCTCCGCGTCGGCGACGTCGATGTCGAACCCTTCGTCCGCAGCCGTGCTGGCGACGGCACTGCTGGCCATCTCCCCGGCAGGCTGCAGGATCTCCAGGCTCTGGAAGCCGAAGGGGAGGCCCATGCGTTCGGCCGCGGCGATCTCGGCGAGGCCCGCGGTCTGGAACGCCAGTTCCACCAGGCGGGGAGCCGTCACGGTGGATCGGTCCTCCGGTTCGTGGTTGGGAGGCAGGTCGGTGGCGAAGCGCCCGGTGACCAGGCCCTCTGTCCACCACGCCCGCTCCAGGACCCGGTAGGCGGGTCCGTGGAAGTACGTCCTGTAGATGGACGGCGCCCCCACTACCACTCCGTCGGGTTCGGGAACCGCGCGCTCCCGAACCACGGAAGGCGGGGTCGGGCTGAGCCTCACCGTCCCGGTGAAGTGCGTGGTGACCTCGGGCTCCTCCCTTCCCACCAGGCTGCGGGCACCCGTGACCGTACACCTCGCGAGCACGTCGTCACCGTCGGCCTCGAAGGTCGCTCGCACGGTCACTGTCCGGGGCTCGTCCCGGTAGAACTTGAACGGCGTATGGAACTCCACCCTCTCCAGGGCGGTCACGTGCATCTCCGGGAAGCCCACACGAGCCGTCGCCGCCATGGCTTCCAGGCCCATCACGCCCGGCAGGACGGCGGTCCCTTCGATGCGATGGTGATCCAGGAACGGCTGCGCGTCGGGCTCCAGCTCCGTTTCCACCACCAGCCCGTCATACAGGCTCCAACCCCGGACGGCACCCACCATGGGACCGGCGTTCGCCAGAGCCTTCTCGACGAACGCTGGAGCCAGGCTCGCTTTCTCGTCGTCCTCTTCGATCATCATCCCCAGACCTTCGGCGATCACCACCTCTCCCCTGGAGCCCGCGGTGAGCTCCCTCCGCACGACACCCATGCCCGCGGCCGGCGACAGCATGTCGATGCCTGCCGCCTTCATGATGGCCGGCATGGACCCGCGCGCGGCCATGCCGATCTCGCCCCATGCGGTCCAGTCCACCGCCAGTGCCCGGGTCTCCGGGCGGCCGCGGCGCATCCCCGACATCGCCTTGCACAGGAGATCGTTCGCGGCAGCGTAGTCCGTCTGTCCCAGGTTACCGAAGCGTCCGGCAATGGAGCTGAACGCCATCACGCGTCCGAGGGGCGCATCGCCGAGGGCGGTGAGAAGGTTGAACCACCCCTCCACCTTGACATCGAAGACCAGGGCGAATTCCTCGGGGGACTTGTCGGGCACCTGACGGCTGATCTCCAGCCCGGCGGCGTGCAGCAGCACGTCGACGCGGCCATGGGCCGCCACGATCTCCTCCACCACGGAGGCGACGGCCTGCGGATCGCGCAGGTCCAGGCTCCGATACCGCACAGTGGCTCCACCGGCCTCGAGGGCGGCGATGGCCGCGCGCGCCGCATGGGCACGCTCGATGCGGGCGAGCTCCTTCTCCACCATGACGGGGGTGACCCTGTGCCCGTCGTCCTGGAGGCGCTTGATGAGATCGTTCCTCAGCCCCTCCCGGTCTCCGTCGATGCGCGCCAGGTCGGGGTTTGCGGGGTCGGGCTCCGGTGCGAGATCGAGGAGCCAGAACGTGCCGCCGGCGCCCGCCATGTCAGTCAGGATCGCCGACACGATGCTCCCGGCCGCTCCCGTGACCAGATAGACCGAATCCTCGGGCAGGGGCGGCCCCGCTTCCACCGGACGCTCGACGAGGCCCACGGCCCAACGATGCACTCCCGCGTATCCGACCTCGGGCGCGCCCGGATCGTTCAGCGTCTCCTCGATGAGCAGATCCGCCAGCGCCGCCGTCTTCCGGGACACCTCGAAGTCGACGGCCTTGATCAGCGCCTCGGGCCGCTCGCGGCGGAGCGACTTCGTGAACCCGGTGACCGCGCCACCCGCGGCCTCGACGGCCCCCGACGGCTCGTATCCGTGACGCCCCCCGAGACGGGTGCCGGAGACGAAGAACGAGCCCTCGGCCGCCAGGTCGCCGTAGACCACCCGGGCCAGGGCGTGCAGGGCCTTCACCCTGCGTCGGAGGGCCTCGCGGCGGTCCGCGGGCTCCGCGAGCTCCGCCGGCAGCGTCGGATCCATCGCCGGGAGCCAATAGACCCCGGTAATCCCCGGCGTCCCCCGCCAGGCCTCCACCTCAGCCACCAGCGCTTCGGTGGGGAGGGAGGGGTCGGCGACGAACACCTCGACACCCCGCCGCGTCAGGCGGTCGGCCAGCGCGGTGGCGATGCCACCCTCGTCCGGAACCACGACGACCCGGCTACCCTCTCCCAGCTCCGCTCCGGTCGTCGGGAAATGCGGGGCCGGCGGGCGCACCTGAGCCACCGGCTCGCGCCTGGGAACCGACTGGGCCGCCTCCAATGAGCCCCGGGCCAGGGCGTGGGATGCCGCGGACGCCTCCACCGGTTCCGGCGCGGCCTGGGGCGCCGACGGTGCAGGCGCCGCCGGGGCTTCCCCACCACTCGAGCCGGGTCGGAGCTCCGGCCGTTTCTCGTACACGAACTCGATGGCACGGCCCAGCGTCGGATAGTCACGCAGCGCGAGGTTGTCGTCGCGCTCAATGTCGTACGCCGCACGGATCGCGGCGAACATCTCCGCCTGCTTCACCGTGTCGATGCCCAGGTCGGCTTCCAGGTCCAGGTCCAGCTCGAGCATGTCCGGCGGATAACCCGTCTGCTCCGCGACGATGGCCAGCACCTTTTGCGCCACGGGATCCGAGGCCGACGGAGGGGCCGCGGCGGTCTCCATGCCGCCGGGTACCGCGGGGGCCGTCGTCGGCGCCGCCGGCGGCGCCACCACGGATGTCGCCGCTGCAGGCGCCTCCGGAGCCGGGCTCGCTGCCGTCGCCGCGGGAGCGGTGGAGCCGCCTGCCGCCTCGGACGGTCTCTTCAGATCCGGCCGCTTCTCGTACACGAACTCGATAGCACGGCCCAGCGTCGGATAGTCGCGAAGCGCCAGGTTGTCGTCCCGCTCGATGTCGTACGCCGCCCGGATCGCCGCAAACATCTCCGCCTGCTTCACCGTGTCGATGCCCAGGTCGGCTTCCAGGTCCAGGTCCAGCTCAAGCATGTCCGGCGGATAACCCGTCTGCTCCGCCACGATGGCCAGCACCTTCTGCGCTACCGGATCCGAGGCCGCGGAAGGGACCGGGGCCGTCGCGATATCATCGGGTGCCGAGGGGGTCCTCGCCGGCGCTGCCGGCGGCGTGACCACGGATATCGCCGCCGAGGGCGCCCCTGGAGCCGCGCCCGCTGCTGTTGCCGCAGCCGCGGTGGAGCCGACTGCCGCCTCCAACGGTCTCGTCAGATCCGGCCGCTTCTCGTACACGAACTCGATGGCACGGCCCAGGGTCGGATAGTCGCGAAGCGCCAGGTTGTCGTCCCGCTCGATGTCGTACGCGCCCCGGATCGCCGCGAACATCTCGGCCTGCTTCACCGTGTCGATGCCCAGGTCGGCTTCCAGGTCCAGATCCAGCGCCAGCATGTCCGGTGGATAGCCTGTTTGCTCCGCCACGATGGCCAGCACCTTCTGGGCTACCGGATCGGAGAGGGTCACACCCGCCGTCGCCGCATCCGTCGTCGCGGGCGTGGTGGCAGGGGCAGTCGTCTCCGGAGCCGGCGCCGCGGCGGTAGCCGAGGCACCCTTGAGCTCCGGGCGCTTCTCATACACGAACTCGATGGCACGCCCCAGAGTCGGATAATCCCGCAGCGCCAGGTTGTCGTCCCGCTCGATGCCGTATGCGGCCCGGATGGCCGCGAACATCTCGGCCTGCTTCACCGTGTCGATGCCCAGGTCGGCTTCCAGGTCCAGGTCCAGCGCCAGCATGTCCGGCGGATAGCCCGTCTGCTCAGCCACGATCTGGAGCACCCGCTGCGCCACCTCGTCGAGGCCGGCGGCGGCAGCCTCCACCGCCAGGGAAGGTGCCTCAGCCGCCGGCGCCGGGGTCGGAGGCGCGGCAGTGGGGGCGGCCGGCGGCGGGGCGGCGGGAGCGGCCGGACTCACCTGCGGGGTGGGCGCCTGCGGCGCCGCGGCGGGCGCTCCTACCACGGTCGGCGGCACGGGAGCGCGGAGAGCGACGTCCGCCTGGATGCTCATCGGCTCCACCGCCGGGGGCCCCTGGTCCTTCACCCGGAGGGTGTGCTGGACCACCTCCAACTCCGGCGCATCGTACCCCGTGGCCCTGCGCAGCCAGGATGACCACACGCCCATGTCGACCACGCGGTGGCGGAAGCCCAGGTCCATGGGGGATCGTCGCGCACCGTCGGGGGGCGGCGTCCACCGCAGCAGGCTCATGCTGATCTGCGAGCCGAAGCCCGCGGCCAGGCGCAGGGCGAAGTGGACGGGATAGCTCCCGCCTCGGGACAGGTTGAGGGTGCCCAGCTCGGGATCCACCTCGCGGTAGTTGGCCACCGGAGGCACCAAACCTGTCTCCAGCATCTTCACCGCCAGGGTGTCCTCGATGGCCACACCCATGGGATGGCCGGTGTGCCCCTTCGTGTTCGCCACCACGATGTCGTTGGCGTGGCTGCCGAAGACCTCGCGTAGCGCCCGTACCTCGGCGCCGGCGCTTCCGCCCCGGGCGGGGGTGTAGGTCTCGTGGGACACGAAGACCGTCTGGGGGGCCACGGCGTCGCGGGTGATGCCCCACCGCCGCTCCACCCCCGACACCAGCGTCTCCATGACGCCGGCGATATGCTCCACGTCCAGCCGGCTCCCGTGGAAGGCGCTGTTGGCCACCACCGTCCCCATGACCTCACAGATGGGCCACACCCCGCGCTCAGCGGCTGCATCCAGATCCTCCACTACCAGGGCGGCGCCACCCATGCCGATGATGAGGCCGTGGCGCCTGCGGTCGAAGGGCAGGGCCGCGTCCTCAACCCGAGCGTCCGTCGCCGCGGAGCCCGAGGCCAGGAAGCCCGAGGCGAACCACGGGAACATGTCATCGGTGGTGACGTCGTCGGCGGTGACGACCAGCACCCTCCGGCAGCGGCCGCTCTCGATCCAATCCTGGGCCACGCCCACGGCCTGTGTGCCCGTGGAGCACGCGGCGTTGGTGGCGATGTTCGGCCCGCGCGCGCCGATGTACTCGGCGAACTGCGAGTGGCCCATGGACAGCACCTGGAAGAGGAAGCGCCGGTCGAAGTGGAAGGGATGCTCATCCAGCTCCTTCTCCACCGCCGCCAGGCTGACATCCACCTCGTCACGCGCGGGTCCTTCCGGCAGCCGCGCCCGGAGCGCCATGAGCTCGTCGCGCCGGGCGCGGCGGGCGTGGTCCTCGTAGTACCCCTTCATGGCCCGGGCGAACTGGTCGTAGCCCGGGAACGCCGAGCCGAAGACGATGCCGGTGTCTTCGCGCATCTCCTCGGGAAGCGCCCAGCCCACAGGGAGCTTGGAGCCCGTGCTGGTGGTCTTGTAACGACGCACCAGGGGGATGCCGGCGTCCCGCAGGGCGTCGATGCCCGCAGCGATGGCCAGGCGGGTGACCCAGTCCAGGGCCGCTACCCGGTCCTCAGGGAAGCCGAACTCCTCGACGAGGTCCAGCGCCCCGGCGCGGCCGGCGAGCTTGATGACCTCCTCGGGGTCCTCGATGGTCTCGAAGCGGGCCTCTCCGTTGGAGCCCTTCACCAGGCGCGTGATGCTCCGGTCGAGCTGAGCGGCACGCAGCCCGTCGGGGACCGGAGCGATGTAGCCGTCTCCCCGCAGAATGCTGGCGACGTTGTCCTCGTCGAAGACCTTCTTGCGGCCGGGAAGCCCCAGGGCCGCCCCGGTAATGCCCACCCGCACGGGAGCCTTCTCCTTCTCGGATCCTCCCCCCTGCCAGGTCTGGAAGCTCTTGTCCAGGAAGTCGGCGAACATGCGGCCCAGGGTGACGTAGCGGTCGGCGGCGGCTGCGCTCCCTCCGGCCGCCGGGGCCGCCGTGGAGGCCGTGCGCGTCGGCGTCACGGGCGGCGCTGGTGCTACAGGTGCGGGTGCCTGAGCGACCACGGGCGTGGACGTGGACCGAACGACGGGTGAAGCTACCGAGGCGCTCGGGCTCGTCGTGGCGGCTACGGCCTCCTCGGAGACACCCGCCCCCAGCCCCAGCGCGTAGAACGCACACAGGGCCCGGTTGACGCTCACCACGTCTCCGGTGCGCGGCTGGTTGGTGAAGACGGTGGTGACGCCATCGCGTCCCCCCACCACGTCGTCGGCCATGGCGTAGAGGGACCGCTTGGGACCCATCTCCACGAACACGCGGGCGCCGGCGTCGTAGAGGGCGTTGAGGCCCTTCACGAACTGTACCGGCGAGCCGATCTGCTGGCCCAGGATGTCCACGATGCGTTCCTGGACGTCCGCACCCGTGGGGTAGAACGAGGCGTCCACGTTGGCCACCACGGGGATCCGTGGAGACCGGAGCTTCATGCCCGACAGGACCTTCCGCAGGGGCTCCGCTGCGGGAGCCACGATGCTCGTATGGAAGGCGTGGCTCACCGGCAGCTGCGCCACCCGGTACCCCGCGCCCTGGAGGGCCTCCATGGCCCGCTGCACCGCGTCGGTGGCTCCACCGATGACGCATTCCTTGGTGCTGTTCACGTTGGCCACCACCACGTACCCCTCCACCGCCTCCACCAGAGCGGACACCTCTTCCAGGGGGCCGAAGACCGCAGCCATGAGGCCGTTGTCCTCGATGGACAGCCGGGTCATGGCGTCCCCCCGGGCGGCGACTGCGGTGAGGGCGTCACCGAAATCCATGGCGTCCGCCGCCACCAGTGCCCCGTACTCGCCCAGGGAGTGTCCCATGACCATGTCGGGCTCGATGCCGTACTCGGCGAAGAGTCGCGCCAGGGCGGTGTCCACGGTGAGAACCGCTGGCTGGGTGATGGCGGTCTGCTTCAGGCCGTCCTCGGCCTTGGCCACGGCTTCCGCGTCGTTGCCGTCCACGAAGATACGATCGCTCAGGGGCCCACCCAGGACCGGCGACATGACCTGGTCCGCCTCGTCGAACGTGGCGGCCACCACCTCGTCCCGGGAGCGCAGCTCCTCCAGCATGCCCACGTACTGCGACCCCTGTCCGGTGAAGAGGAACGCCACCTTCCCTGGCGTGCCACTGCCCCGGTAGACGCCCTTGTTTCGCAGCGCCCGCCACCGGCCTTCCTCGCCGCTCTCCAGGGCGGCCACCGCTTTTCCCGCCAGGTCCGCCAGCTCGGCGGCGTCGGCGTAGTCGATGGCGACACGGACCGCGCTCTTCAGGTCCCCCTGACGCGGCGGAGCAGGAACGGGAGCCTCGCCCTCGCGGGCCCGGGCTTCGATCGTCCGGAGCCTGGCCTCGACCTCGGCGGCGTTGGCGCCGCCCACCACCAGGGCCCCCCGCATAGGTGGCTTCAGCTCGACGTGACCCACGGAGGAGTCCGTAGCACCGCTTTCCGGCACCATATCCGCACCCATGACCTGGACGCGCTTCGGCCGGTGCCGTCCGGGGACGTACTCCTCCAGCACCATGTGGAAGTTGGTGCCACCGAAGCCGAAGGCGCTCACGCCGGCGCGCCGGATGGCGTCACCGTTGGAGGCCGGCTTGTCCCACGCCCGCAGCTCGGTGTTCACCCGGAGGGGCGACGTGGAGAAGTCGATGTTGGGATTCGGGGCACGGTAGTTCACGCTGGGTGGTAGCGCCTTGTGGTACAGTGCCAGGGTCGCCTTGAGGACCCCCGCGGATCCGGCGCCGCCCTTGAGGTGCCCGATGTTGGACTTCACGGAGCCCAGGGCGAGGGAGCCCACCGGGAGGCCTGTCCCCTCGAAGGCCGAGTGCAGCGTCTCCACCTCCGCCACGTCCCCCACCTTCGTGGACGTGCCGTGCCCCTCGATGAGGTCGCCCGCTGCCGGTGCTACGCCGGCCTTCTCCCAGGCGCGTACCACCGCGAAGCGCTGGCCTGCCGGGTTCGGCGCGGTGATACCCTTCCCCTTGCCGTCGCTGGAGCCGCCTGAGGCCAGGATGACGGCGTAGACCTTGTCGCCGTCACGCTCGGCGTCGGCCAGACGCTTGAGGAGGAACACCGAGGCGCCTTCGCCCATGACGAAGCCGTCGGCGCCCTCGGCGTAGGGACGGCTTCCGGTGGCGGAGAGCGCCCCGATCTTGCAGAACTTCACGAAGGTCGACGCGCTCATGTTGGCGTCGATACCCCCGGTGAGGACGGCGTCGTAGTCACCCTGGATCAGCCCCTCCACGGCCGCGGACATCCCCGCCATGGCCGAGGCGCACGCCGCGTCGGTGATGTAGTTGGGGCCCTTGAAGTCGTAGAGGGCCGCCACTCGGCCGGCGACGATGTTGCCCAGCTCGCCGGGCATGGTGTCCTCGGTGATGTCGGGGATGCGTCCGCGCACGCCCGCCACCAGCTCGTCCATGACCGCCTGGCGCACCGCGTCGGGGAGCGCCTGGAAGCTCGGCGCCCTCCGGAGCTCGTCCCCCACTTCGGGGAAGAGGATGCGCGCCGCCGACAGCAGGTGGAAGTCACCGCCCAGGGCGTTGCCCACGATGACCGCCACACGCTCTGGGTCCAGGTGCCGCTCGGGGTACCCGTAGTCCATGAGCGCCTGCCGGCTGGCCGCCACCGCCCACTTCTGGGCGGGGTCCATCATGTCGCCGACCTTGGGCGGGATGGGCATGCGCCACGCCATGGGGTTCCACTCGTAGTCCCGCACCCAACCGCCGATCTTCGAGTAGGTCTTGTCCGGGGCCTTGGGGTCGGGGTCGTAGTAGAGGCCCATGTCCCAGCGGTCCGAGACGTCGGAGATGCTGTACCGCCCGGCGGCGAGGTTGGCCCAGAAGGAGGCCACGTCCGGGGCATCCGGGAGGATGGCTCCCAGCCCGACGATGGCGACGGCGCGATCGGCTTCCATGCTCAACCCTCCACCGAGGCGTACAGGGCCTCGGCCACCTTGTCCATGTCGTCCATCAGGCCGGCTTGCGCCGCCACCAGGCCGTCGTGGCCCATCGTGGCCGCGAACGCCGCCGTCTCGCCGGGCCCGACGCCGGCCGCGCCCACCGTCCAGCGCATGCCCTCAGCGTCCACCTTGGCCCCGGCCTCCCGGGCGAAGACCCGGCTCATGGCCGCGAGACCTTCCGGTGAGATGCGCCGGTCGGACTTCTCCGCGAGGGTGCCCGCCAGGGCGGCGGCGGCCCTCCGGGCGAAGGCTCCGGCGCCCTCCACCCAGGCGATGAGCTCGCCCAAGCGGAAGAGCATGTGCTGATGCCGCGTCAGGCGCTGGGTCCGGGCGCGCTCGAGGAGCTCGGCCAGGGCGTGGGCCGCCAGGGCGGCCGTGCCGGCGCCCACCGTCGCACTCGACGCATGGAGCGTCTCCAGGGCGGCGGCCTCGTCGTGGTAGTGGCGCCCGCGGGTCTTGAGGTGCGTCTGCCAGCGGTCTCGTGCGATGGTCATCTCCATGATCTCCGAGGTGCCCTCGTAGATGGTGGTGATGCGCACGTCGCGCCTGATCTTCTCCACCACGTATTCACGCACGTACCCGTAGCCGCCGTGGGCCTGGATGGCGGCGTCGGCGGCGCCGTTCCCGGCCTCGGTGGCCAGGTACTTGGAGATGGCGCCTTCGGTGTTCAGCGTCCCCTCGCCGGCGTCGATGCGGGTGGCGGTCTCCTCGATGTAGGCGCGTCCGGCCTCGAGCCTGCAGGCGTGGGGGACGATGAGCTTGTGCGTATAGCCCTGCTTCTGGGACAGCGGTGTTCCCCCCTGGATGCGCGTCGTCGAGTAGCGGATCGCCCTCTCCGCCGCGGCCCAGCCGGCCCCCAGCCCGAAGGCGGCCACCATGAGGCGGGTGTACCCGAAGACGAGCTGCGCCTGCACGAGACCCTGCCCCTCCACGCCACCCACCATCGACTCCACCGGGAAGTACACGTCCTCGAAGGAGAGGGCGGCGGTGTTGCTGGCGCGGATGCCGTGCTTGTCCTCGGGCTTGCCGGGGGTGAAGCCCTCGGCGCCCTTCTCCATGACGAACCAGGTGGGTCCCCCCGGCGCCATCGCCAGCACCGAGTAGAGGTCCGCGTAGCCACCGTTGCTGATCCACATCTTGGCGCCGTTGACGCGGTAACCGACCATCTCGCCGTCCTCCTCCACGGGAGTGGCCGTGGTGCGCAGCGCGCCCAGGTCGGACCCGGCCTCGGGCTCGGTGGCGCCGTACGCCATGAGGAGCCCCTCTTCAGCGATGCGTCCCAGCCACAGGGCCTTCTGCTCTTCGGTGCCCCCGAAGACGATGGGGTCGCTCCCGAGGAACGTGGCGAGGACTCCGGTGGCGACGGCGAGATCGATCCCCGCCATGAGCTCGCACACCCGATACACGTCGAAGGCACCGCCCCCCATCCCTCCGTACGCCTCCGGGATGAAGAGCAGCTGCACGCCCAACTCGGAGCACATGGCCCGGACCGTCTCTTCGGGGAACTCGTGGGTACGGTCCAACTCGAGAAGGCGGTCCAGCGGCAGGCTCTGATCCGAGAACTCGCGGATGGCCTCGAGTGTCATCTCCAGCGTTTCGGCGTCAAGGCCCGCAAGGCCCTGGACAGGTGTGCTCATGGCGTGTTTTCCGGCAGACGCAATGGGACAGGAGCAGGAACGGGATGAACCGGCCCAAACTCGTTTAGATATCCGTTCCGTGCCAGTCCCAGAAAGGGGGCGGAATCCGGAACTCCATGGGGGAGAATACCTTGTGAATCGTGGGGAGTTGCCCGACACCCCTTTTGGATGGCTCCTGGAAAGCGGGCGAAGGGGTGGCGGCCCGCGTGGCCGCCCCCTCCTCGTCCCTCTTCGTCCCTCTTCGTGCTCCTGCCGCCTCAGTGCGTCCCCGCACCATCCTCCTGACTGATTGGCTTGGGCTTCACCGTGGGATAGGTGATGCCCAATTGGTCGAGATAGGTGTCGTACTTGGACGGGTCGTAGTAGAACGGCCTCATCAGGGGCCGGTACTCCTCCATGATGTCCGCATTCAGGAACGTTGCGGGCTTGTCGTCGGCGGTGATGAACGCCGTGTACTTGGTGTCTTTCGTCTGCACGTTCCGGAAGTAATCCCAGGCATCGGCGACGACCTGCGGCTTCATGAGGATGTCCAGCAGCGTCAGGGCCTGGACCTTCGCCCCCGCGACCACGCCCTTGTGGGCGATGGGAGTGGCCATGGCGATCCCGTTGGCCCAGTTGTGCCCCGGGCCTCCGGGAATATTTGCCGGATAGCGCAGAACCACGGTCGGCATGTTCCACGACACGTCACCGATGTCATCGGAGCCACCGCCCAGCGAGCGGGAGAGGTCCACGGGGCCGCGCATCTCCGGGATCTCCGTGGGGAGTCCCCGCTCCGTCTGACCCAACTCACGCTGCAGCCCCTTCGCGAGCTCGATGTCCTTCTCGTCCCAGTCGGGATACCCCACGCGCTTGATGTTCGCGTAGGTGACCTCCGCGATGACCTTGTTGAAGTGCCCCGACCACGCCGAGCCCACGGTCTGGATCGTGTCGATCTGTGTGCCGGTCATGAGGGCGGCCCCTTCGGCCATCTTCACAGCGGCGTCGTACATGGCCTTGGTGCGCTCATAGTCGCGCTCGCGGAAGTAGAACCAGATGCCCGCCGAGGAGGGCACGACGTTGGGCTGGTCTCCCCCGTCGATGATCACGTAGTGCGACCGCGCCGCGGGTTGGAGGTGCTCCCGGTGGTACTCCCACGCGGTAGCCATGAGCATGACCGCGTCCAGGGCCGATCGACCCCGCCAGGGCGCCCCGGCGGCGTGGGCGCTCTCACCCTCGAACTTGAACTGCACGGACCAGAGGGCATTGGAGCCCGACTGTCCCCACGACATGCCCCAGTTCGAGGAGATGTGCGTGAAGAGGTTCACGTCCACGTCCTTGAACACGCCGTCACGGACGTAGAACGCCTTGGACACGACCTGCTCCTCGGCAATCCCCGGCCAGATCACGAGCGTTCCCGGGATGTGGTCCCGCTCCATGAGGTCCTTCACCGCCAGCGCGGCGAGGATGTTCACCGCCTGTCCCGAGTTGTGTCCTTCGCCGTGGCCAGGGGCGCCGGGCACGATGGCCTCGTGCCAGTCCACCCCGGGCTTCTGGTTGGCCTGCGGGATGCAGTCCACGTCGGAGCCCAACGCGATGACCGGCTTTCCGGACCCCCAACGGGCGATCCACGAAGACGGGATGCCCGCCACGCCCTTCTCCACCGTGAAGCCGTTCTTCTCCAGAAGCGCCGTGAGGTATTTCTGGGTCTCGAACTCCTGCATGCCCAATTCGCCGAACGAGTAGAGCTCGTCGACGATCTCCTGACCGAGCTTGGCATTGGCCTGCACCTTCCCAAGCGCTTCCTCCTTGAGGCTGTCCAGGCGCGCGTCCCCTTCCTGGCCCGACAGGAGCGCCGGCGCCACGGCAAAGACCGCCAGCGCGATGGGGAGCATGTCCTTTACGAAGGGTCGCATCGATTCTCCTGATGTTACCGGGGGGTTCCGACGCGGACTGCCCTCCTGTGGGGAGCCCGAGTCGCTGATGGGCTGGACACGGAGGATGCGCAGCGAGGGGAAGAACGGCAAGATTCGGCCACAGCTGTCGGTGATCGGCGTGGCGCGTGGCTTCCGTTGAACGACGAGTCGTCGCGCGCCGTAACGGGGGTCGGTGTCGTCACGGAAGGACACGTTCCGCTCCTATACTCTCAACGGCGAGCCGCCGGGGCGTGTCCTCACTGCGAGGCCCGGCCCCGCCCACATCGACTCCTGACTCCTCGAAGACCCGGACCGACCGCATGCTCCGCCCGATCGCCATCGCGCCGCTGCTCGCGGCGTTTGCCTTCTTCGGCACTCCCGTCGCCGCCCTCCAGCAGACAGCGCCCGCCGACTCCACAGCCAATCTCCGGGTGTATCTGGACTGCCGGCGGTGCGACTTCGACTACATCCGGCGCGAGGTCCCGGTGGTGGACTACGTGCGCGACCGGATGGACGCCGACGTCCATGTCCTGGTCACGCAACAACAGACCGGCTCAGGCGGCCAGGAATACGTGCTCACGTTCCTGGGCGAGCGACGGCTGGCCGGGCGCGCCGACACCCTGACGTACGTCTCACGCCAGAGCGACACCGACGACGAGGTGCGCGCCGGGTACACGCGCATTCTCGCCCTCGGCCTCGTCCGGTACATGGCCTACGCAGCCAGCCTCGACCACGTCGACCTGGTATTCAGCAACGAAAGCGGGGAATCCGAAAGGCCGCCGGAGTCGGATCCGTGGAACCTGTGGGTCATGCGGACCCGGGCGAGCGTACAGCTGGAGGGAGAGAGCCAGACCCGCTCCACGGAGTTCAGCGGGTCCGTCACGGCCAGCCGCACCACCGAAGACATGAAGATCGACCTCAGCGCCCGTGGCCAATACAACCACGAAGTCTACAAGCTGAGCGACGACACGACCCGGGTGAGCAGGCGGGACGTGAGCTTCAACGGCACGGTGGTGTGGAGCCTGGGGCCCCACTGGTCCTGGGGCGTGAGCGGATCCGTGGGAGCCCAGACGCGCCAGAACCAGTCCCTGTTCGTGCACGCGTCGCCCGCGCTGGAGTACTCCATCTACCCGTACGCGGAGTCCAGCCGCCGGCAGATCACCTTCCTGTACCGGGTGGGTGTCGCCTCGTATCGATACACACAGCCGACACTGTTCGAGCGCACGGCCGAGACCCGCCCCGAGGAGCGGCTCGCGGTGGCCGCCGAGTTCCGCCAACCATGGGGGAACCTGAACGTCTCCCTACAGGCCTCCAACTATCTGGACGACTTCCGGCAGCACCGCATCGAGCTCTTCAACAACCTCGACTTCCGAATCCTGCGTGGGCTGAGCCTCACGGTCCGCGGCTCCGTCGCGCGCATCAAGGACCAGATCTACGAGCCGCTGGAGGCCGCATCGGATCAGGACATCCTGCTCCAGCAGCGGGAGCTGGGCACCGACTATCGCTATTCGGTGGACGTCGGGCTGAGCTTCACGTTCGGGTCGGTCTTCAACAACATCGTCAATCCGAGGATGCGGGGCGGGGACCGGCACTTCTTCTGACGGCGAGCGCCTGAACGATTCCACCCACCGCTTCGGCCCGGGCGTGAACCTCCTTCACGCCGGTCGACTCCACGAGGCCGACGACGTGGTCGCTCCTCACCCGCCCCCCTGCCAGGACGATCACCTCGCGGCTTCGCCGAACCAGCTCGGCGAGCGTGGGCGCTCCTTCCGACGCCGCTCCCGGACCGCCTCCCGTGAGCACGCGGGCGACTCCCGCGCCGGCGACGTCCTCCAGCGCTTCGAGTAGGTCCGGGGTGGCGTCGAGGGCCCGGTGAAACGTGACGGGCCGGCCGGAGGCCGACGCGACCAGAGCTCGCGTGGCGGCCGCGTCGATGCGACCGTCGGATCCGAGGAGTCCCACCACGACTCCGTTCGCCCCGGCGGCCACGAGCCGCTCGACCTCCCGTGCCATCGCGTCCACGTCTCCCGGGCGCGTGCGGTAGGAGCCCGGTCGGAGCCGCACCATCGCGTTGACCGGAACAGCGACCTGTGCCAGCACCCCCTCCAGCACACGCAGGTCCGGTGTCAGCCCGCCGACCTCCAGGTCCCGACAGAGCTCCAGCCGGTCCGCCCCGGAGGCTTGGGCGGCACGGGCCTCCTCGACGCCGGTGACGCATGCCTCCACGAGCACCCGCGACGATGGCCGGATCGGGCTCGAGGGGACGAGGCCTCGTCCATCGGTCACGGGGCGCCACCCCCCTTTGCCTCTCGATCGTCGCCCGGCGCAGACAGAACATCGTCCAGCGCGCGAAGGGTACGGTCCACATCCGCCATCCGGATGTCGCCCAGATGGCCGATGCGCACCGCGGAGGCCTGATGCGCACCCGTGGCCGCCGCGATCTGGATGCCCCTCCTCCGAACGCCCGCGCGTACCGCTTCCGCCGCTACGCCCGGCGGAAGCAGGACCGACGTGACGGTCGGGGAGCGCTCCAGAATGCCACGCCCGGACAGGCCGAGGCCGTTCGCCTCTGCCCACCCGCGGACCCGGGCGGCCATCGCCCGGTGGCGCTCGAAGACCGCATCGACCCCCTCCTCATCGATCATGCGCAGGGCCTCGCGAACCTGCAGCACCAGCATCACCGGCGCCGTTCCGGGGGTCTCCGGGCGCGGCCTCCCCACCGAGCGGAGGATGCTACGGAAGTCCAGATACGATCGGGGCGTGCCGCCCACTTCCGCCGCCGCCCTCGCCTCCGAGGAGAGCGCCACGAAGGCGAGTCCCGGGCCGGACATGAGACACTTCTGCGAGGCCGTCACCGCGACGTCCACGCCCCATGCGTCGAAGCGGAAGGGAGTGCCTCCCAAGGCGCTGACCGTGTCCACCAGCGTGAGGGCTCCGCGGGCGCGAGCCATTCGAGCGATCTCCGGCACCGGATTGAGGGCCCCTGTGCTCGTCTCCGAGTACACGACGGTCACCGCGCGGGCGTTCGGGTGCGCTGCGAGTGCGGCCGCCACCTCCCCCGGATCCACGCTCGCTTCCCAGTCGGTCGCCACGCGGACGACCCGGAGTCCGTAGAGCTCCGCGAAGCCCGCCCACATCTCGCTGAACTTTCCGTTGCAGCACGCCACCACGGTATCGCCGGGATCGAACAGGTTCACCACTGCCGCTTCGGTCCCCGCCCGCCCGGTTCCGTGAATCGGCAGGATATCCGCGGACCCGGTGCCGTACAAAAGGCGCAGACGCTGCAGCGTCTCGTCGAGGACGGCGGAGAACTCCGGGGTCCGGTGGTGCAGCATGCGCATGCCCGCCCTCAGGACGCGCTCCGGGACCCGGGTGGGGCCCGGTGTCATGAGCAGCGGCGGAGCGGGGTCGGCGTTTCCGATGTTGGTCATGGCGGGCAGCGATACGGGGACACGGGCCACCCCGGCAGGAGGGTCCACTCGATGGGGAGCCACAGGATGGCGCCCGGCGACGGCCGCGGCAAGCGGTCGCATGCAGGGTCCGCCGACGCTCGCAGTAAGCGGTCGCCGGCAGCCGCAGGCGGATTGCCGGGATGCGCACCTCCGGCCATTGTAGTGCCGTGTCTCGGAAGCCCGTTGGCACTCGAGGCCCGAGCCTCCGTATCCGCTACGCGATGGACGCCCCGCACCATGAGCCCCAAAGCCACGCTCGCCGCCACGCCCACCGTCGCCCTGGCCCTCGCCCTGCTCGCAGGCTGCGCCCGGCCCGAGACTGCCGACCGCGCATCCGTTCCCGACGTCCGCCCGGTGGGTGTGGCGCCCGGCCTGACCACGGACTCCGCGTTCGCCTCAGAGGTGAAGGAGGCGTTCCTGCATGCCTGGGGGGGCTACGTGCGCTACGCGTGGGGACACGATCAGCTGAGACCTTTGAGCCAGGGCTACCGGGATTGGTACTCGTCTCCGCTTCTCATGACGCCGGTGGACGGGTATGACACCATGGTCCTCATGGGGCTGACCCCGCAGGCCGATTCGGCCAAGGCGTTGATCCTGGATCGGCTCTCCTTCGATCACGACATGACCGTCCAGGTCTTCGAGGTGACCATCAGGCTCCTGGGCGGGCTGCTCTCCTCCTACCAACTGGACGGCAATCCTCGCTTCCTGGAGTTGGCCAAGGATCTGGCGGACCGCCTCATGCCCGCCTTCGGATCACCGACGGGCATGCCCTACCGGTGGGTCAACCTGGTTACGGGCGATATCTCCCCGCCGCAGGATGGGGCCGGGCGCGCCAACGCCGCGCCCACGAGCAACCCAGCGGAGATCGGCACCCTGACCCTGGAATTCGGCCTCCTCTCCAAGATGACCGGCGATCCCAGCTACATGGACGCGGTGAAGAAGGCGGTGCAGCAGCTCTACGGTCGGCGTAGCTCCCTGGGCCTCGTGGGCTCGGTCATCGACGTGGACACCGGCGACTGGATCAATACCACCAGCCACGTGGGCGGCGGCATCGACTCCTACTACGAGTATCTCCTCAAGGCGTGGCTCCTCTTCGACGACGACGACTTCAGGCACATGTGGGAGACGAGTCGGGACGCGATCAACAGCTACGTGGCGGACTCCGTGAGTGGGCGCCTCTGGTACGGCCAGGTGGACATGAACACCGGCGAGCGCACGGGCACGCGATCGGGGGCCCTGGCCGCGTACCTTCCCGCCGTCCTCGCCCTCGGCGGCGACCTCCCTCGCGCGGAGCGTCTGATGGGCTCCGTATACGCGATGTGGACCAACTTCGGCGTGGAGCCCGAGGCGTTCGACTACAGCACCATGGAGATCACGTCGCCCGGGTATCCCCTGCGCCCGGAATCCATCGAGTCGGCGTACTACCTCTACGTGCTCACGGGTGACGAGCGCTGGCGCGACATGGGCAGGGACATGTTCCACCGCGTGGTGAACGCGACCCGGGTGGACGACGGCTTCGCACACCTCGACGACGTCCGCACCGGCGAGCGGGGAGACGGCATGGAGTCGTTCTTCCTGGCGGAGACCCTGAAGTACGCCTATCTCCTGGCCGATCCCTCCGCCCTGGACTTCGACCACGTCGTCTTCAACACCGAAGCCCACCCCCTGCGCCCCGTCCCGTAGCGGAGCGCACTCCCGGTCTTCCGCGTCAGGAGTGCGGAATGAACGCGACGATGCGCAGCGGCGCGCCGCTGCCTCCCTGGATCTTCATGGGAAGGGCCACGACGTAGCTCCCCGCCTCGGGGAGCAGGTCGAGGTTCGCCACGTTCTCGAAGCCGACGATGTTCTCCGCGTACAGGATGCGGTGGGAGTCGAACGTGGTGGACTGACCCCGGTCAATGCTCGGCGTGTCGATGCCCACCGCCAGGATGCCACGTTCCGCGACGAGCCAGCGGGCCACCTCCGGGTCGAGCCCCGGAAAATGGAGCTGGGGCACCGCTTCGGGACCCGTGAGGTCCGTACCGAGATAGGCCGTGCGATCGCCGTACCGGGATCCCCAGCCCGTCCTGAGCAAGAGTATCCCGCCGTTGGGAAGCTCGCCGTGCCGGCCCTCCCAGGCCTGGAGGTCGTTCACGGATACCATGTAGTCCGCGTCGGCCCGTTCGGAGACGTCCACGACGGCACCCGGTCCGATCAGCCCCGCGAGGGGGACCCGATCCACCGTGAGGTGCCCTTCGGCGAAGTGGATGGGGGCGTCCATGTGCGTGCCGCCGTGCTCGGCGGCCGCGAAGTCGAACGCCGCGTAGAACCAGCCTCCCTCGGTCATCCCGTACGAGACCGTGTCCAACTCGAAGCGCCGGGCCGTAGGCCAGTAGATGCTCTGCTCGTTGAACGGGTAGGTCAGATCCACCCACTGTCCGCTGGTGCCGTCGAAGACGCCGGCGACGGCGGAGGAGGCCGGCGGTGTCTGCTTGCACGCCGCCATCACGGCTGCCACGAGTAGCGCGACAGGCACGAGTCGTTTCACTGGTATCTCCGGGTCGGGTTGGGCCGGAAGTGCCACCGCACCCCCGGGGCGGGGGCGGTTTACTTGCCGGGGAGGCTCACTGGGATCTCGACGTGGGTATGCTCCCATTCGAAGACCAGTCGCCCGGCGGAGCCTCCATCCTGCACCCATGTGCAGGTCAACTGCTCGACCATGCCCTTCGTGGCCGAGACCGGCACCTTGAAGCTGCCGACGTCCTCGGCACGCACACGTTCGTCGATGGGAATGCCCCATCGCTCGGCATTCGCATTGACGAACACCTCCCACTCGTCAGGTCCGGGGATCACGTACAGAGAGTAAGAGCCGGGCCCGACAGGCACCGTGCCGATCACGGCGGTGAATGGAAGGTGGAGGGCGGTCGCCTCGTTGGCCCCCAGGCGCCAGGGCTCACCGAACGGGTCGTTGCCGCCCAGCATGGTCCGCCCCCGTGCCGACGGGCGACCGTAGCACAGCTTCGCCTCCCTTCCTCCCAGCGTGATGACGGTCACGCCGAGAGGGCTGGGACGCTTCGCGGCGGACTGGGCGTCGCCCTGCAGGATGGAACAGCCTTCGTACTCACTCTGAGCCCGAACACACGTCGCGCCGAAGCACAGCCCGGCGCCGAGGCCGATGATGAGGAACCCCCTCAGCCGAAGCATACCGGCTCCTTTCCGTGACCTGCGGCGTCCATACCCCAACCCGCTCAGGCTTTCTGGTAGCCCCCGAGCAGATCGAGGACGTGGTCGATGTCCCCCTCGGTATGATCCGCGTTGATCTGGGTCCGGATCTCCTCGTCGCCTCTCGGCACCACGGGATAGGCCAACCCTGTCACCAGGACCCCGTTGTCGAAGAGGTAGCGCACGAGGTCGCGGGTCTTCCCCGTGTCGCGGATCATGAGCGGCACCACCGGATGCTCTCCGGGAATCGTCTCGATGCCCACCTTCCCGAGCCCCACCTCGAAGCGCTTCGTCAGGGCGCGCAGCTTCTTCAGCCGCTCGACTCCCTCGGGGGAATCGACCACGTCGAGCGACTTCAGCGCCGCCGCGGCCTCCCCGACGGTGATGGGGTTCGAGTAGATGTACATCTGCGAGGACTCGCGCAGGAAGCGTATCAGCGCGTCGGATCCCGTCACGTACCCCCCGTTCACCCCGAACGCCTTGCCCAGCGTCCCGACCAGGACATCCACCGGCCGACTCCCCGTATGCTCCTCGGTCCCCCGCCCCGTGGCGCCGAAGGCGCCGACCCCATGGGAATCATCCACGACCAGGGCGACGTTCTCGGGGTAGGCGTCGTCGTGGCGCCGGCAGATCTTCGAGATCTCGTCCAGGGGCGCGTGGTCCCCGCGCATCGAGAAGATGCCGTCGGTGACCACCAGGGCCCGTCGCGCTTTTCCCTTCCAGGCCTCCAGCCCCTTGTCCAGCGCGTCCAGGTCGAGGTGCGGATAGACCTCCTTGCCCGCCGGGCGCGCGAGCCGCATGGCGTTGATGATGCAATTGTGGTTCAGCGCGTCGGAGACGAGCACCGTCTCCTCCGTAACCAGCGGCGTGATGGTGGAGATGATCGCGGCGTACGCCGACGAGAAGACCATCGCCCGCTCGCGCCCATGGAACGACGCCAGCCTCCGTTCGAGTGCGACGTGGGCATCGTAGGTGCCGCTGATGAACCGCACCGCACCCGGCCCCGCTCCGAACTCCTGCGTCGCGCGCTCTTCCGCCGCCACCACTTTCGGGTGGAGTCCGAGGCCCATGTAGGAGTTCGAGTTGAGGCGGATGAACTCCTTGTCCCCCTGACCCTCGAGGAAGAAGCGGGGGCCGCGGTCTCCCGCGGCTCGCTCGACGCGCACGACCACGTGCTCGTGGCCCTTCGCGGTGCCGGCGTCTTCGAGGCTCTTCACGTGGGACGCCAGGGTCGCGCCCAGTCGGTCCAGCGGCATGGCTCTATCCTTTGAGATGCGTCAGCATGTCGGCGGTCATGGCCACGGCATCGAAGTCGGGTTTCCACCCCCACTCCTGCCGGGCCGTCGTGTCGTCGATCCGGTCCGGCCACGAGTCGGCGATGGACTGGCGTACCGGATCCACGTCGTAGTCGATCTCGAAGCCCGGCACGTGCTTCCGGATCTCCGCGGCCAGCGCCTCGGGCGTGAGCTGCATCGCCGTGACGTTGAAGGCATTACGGTGGACGAGTCGATCCGGGTCCGCCTCCATCACGCCGATGGCCGCCCGCACGGCGTCGGGCATGTACATCATGTCGAGCTGCGTTCCCTCCGCCAGGAAGCACGTGTAGCGCCCCTGCTCCACCGCCTTGTAGAAGATGTCCACCGCCCAGTCGGTGGTGCCTCCTCCGGGAGGCGCGCCGTACGAGATCAGGCCCGGGAAGCGCACGCCCCGGGTATCGACGCCGTAGTGGCTGTGGTAGTAGTCGCAGAGCAGCTCCCCGGCGACCTTGGTGATTCCGTAAACGGTGCGCGGCCGCATGACCGTGTCCTGAGGCGCCGGATTCTTTGGGCTGTCGGGTCCGAAGACGCCGATGGACGACGGGGTGAAGACGGCGCACGACTGCTCTCGAGCCACCTCCAGGACGGCCTCGAGGCTCCCCATGTTGACGTGCCAAGCGAGCCGGGGGTCCCGCTCGCCTACGGCGGACAGGATGGCCGCGAGGTGAAAGATGGCGTCCGCATGGTGGCGCATGACGGCCTGGCCCACGGCGTGGGGGTCCGTGGCGTCCAGGACCTGGAACGGGCCAGCCTCGACCATCTCGGCATCGAGGGTGCGGATATCGGTGGCGAGAACGGCGGGTCCGCCGTACAGCTCGCGCAGCTTGGGAACGAGCCAGGAGCCGATCTGCCCACCGGCTCCCGTGACGAGTATGCGGTTCAAGGGAGGAGCTCCCGAGGATCGTCGGTCAGAACCTGGATGGAACACGGAGAATGTAGCAGGACGAGGCTGGACGCACACTCTGGACAACGGAGTACCGGGCGCCCATTGTGTCGCCGCTTTCGGTTCCGGAGCCTCGGCGCGGGGCCGCACCACGCACCGACTCCACAGCTCCCTCAGGTCGCATGTCCAAACTGCTCAGACGACTGGCGTTTCCCGGGATCGCGCTCGTCGTTCTCATACTGGCCTTCGTCCCGACTCCGCTCCTCGCTGCCGAGGAAGGTCCGGCCAGCACCACCGATCCCGTGTCCCAGGCCATCGTGGCGGTGGTCATCGTCGCGCTGTTCGCGTTCCTGGCCATGGAGGCTGCCCACCGCGTCCTGGTGGCCATGGCGAGCGCGGCCCTCCTGTGGGCGGTGACGTACTTCAGCCCCTACAAGCTCATCAGCTTCCAGAACGCGGCGCGCGCGGTGGACATGAACGTGCTGCTCCTCCTGGCGAGCATGATGGCCGTGGTGGGCGTGTTGAAGTCCACGGGCGCCTTCGCCTGGGCGGTGGGCAGGCTGCTGACGCGCACCAAGGGTCAGCCCAGGCTCGCGGCGCGGTTGATCGCCTGGTTCACGGGAGTCATGTCGGCGTTCCTCGACAACGTGACCACGGTGATCTTCGTAACCCCCATGGCGACCGGCATGGCCCGGCGCATGGGCCTCGCGCCCGTGGCGATCCTCTTGCCCATGGTGGTCGCATCCAACATCGGCGGCACCGCCACCCTCATCGGTGACCCGCCGAACATCATGATCGGCTCCGGGGCGAACCTGAGCTTCCTCGAGTTCATGAAGAATCTGACGGCTCCGGTTCTCATCATGCTGGTGGTCCACCAGTGGTACCTGGCGTGGTACTACAAAGACGAGTACGCGAAGGCACCTGGCCTTTCGGGCGGCGTGACAGAAGAGGTGGAGCTGACGAACCCACGGCTCCTCAAGTGGATGTTGGCGATCTGCGCGGGCATTCTGCTGGGCTTCTTCACGCACGCCCTCACGGGGACCCCCGTCGCGGTGCCCGCGGTGATCGGCGCGGCGGTCGCCCTGGTGGTCCAGGACTGGATGTACCTGAAGACCAACCAGCCTACGGAGCACGAGCGCGCCCACGGTGTCCTGGAGGTCATCGACAAGGACATCGAGTGGCCGACGCTCAGCTTCTTCCTCTTCCTCTTCATCATCGTAGGCGCCGCAGTCCAGACCGGTCTCATCGGCTCCGTGGCCAAGGGGATGGCCGCAACCATCTTCTACGTGCGTGACGGATTCGGCCTGACAGACCAGGGCACGCTCCTGTTCGCCGCGGTCCTCATCTGCTGGGTGTCGGCGATCCTCTCGGCCTTCATCGACAACATCCCCTACGTAGCCGTGAGCATCCCGATCATCCACCACCTCATCCCCGAGCTGTCCGGGAACACGGAGGTCCTCTGGTGGGCCCTCTCCCTTGGAGCGTGTCTCGGCGGCAATGGCACGGTGGTGGGCGCTTCGGCCAACGTCACCACCGTCGGGCTGGCCGAGAAGCAGGGGGTGCGGATCGGCTTCAGGGAGTACAGTCGATTCGCCGCTCCCATCACCATCATCACCGTCCTCATCTCGTCGGCGTACGTCGCGGCGGACATCTACATGGGACGTCCCCAGGTCTACCTGGCCGCG
>JAJDNI010000126.1 GCA_022340755.1 Gemmatimonadota bacterium | reverse complement strand
ATGGCCGCCGATCTGGGGATGAGCCGCGATCTCCTCATGGCCCACTACATGTCGAACCACGTCGCGGTGGCGTACGGTGACGTCTTCGAGGAGATGTTGGCGCTCTCGGAAGCGATGGGGTTCCGCGTCCGCGTCCTTGGGGACGCAACGGCGCGATGACCGGGAGGCCGCCTGCCGTGGATCACGAGGCCGCCGATGCGGGCGTGCGGGCGTCGGAGGACTCCTGTGGCTGTGGGGAGGGCGGCTGCTGCCCCTCCGGACCCGTGAGCCCGAGCATCACCGCCATGCCCCGGCGGGACTTCGTGCGGACGGCCGCCGTGGGCGGCATGGGGCTGGCGATGCGTGCCTCGGGCACGCCGCTCGGGTCTATCGTCGCCGGTCCGTTCCTGCCCCAGGACCGTGGAGATCACTTCGTGCCCGCCGACAAGAAGCTGTCCCCCGAATGGGTGCGCACGCTGTTCGCGAGGGGTGAGTCCAGCTGGTACACGGGCTCCGACCTCGCCACCATCGGCATGCCCGTGGGGGGCCTGTGCGCCGGCCAGGTCTACCTCACCGGCGACGGCCGCCTCGTCGACTGGCATATCTTCAACGAGAACCAGAACACGGGGTACGGAGCCACCAACTACGAGGTGGGGCGCACCGCCGCCGAGACGGTGGTGGACGGCAAGGTCACGCCCTCCACTCCGGTCGCGCAGGGTTTCGCGGTGCGGGTGAAGGCGGGCGGTCGGACGTTCGAGCGATCGTTGGACGCCGGCGGATTTCCGGGGGTGCGATTCTGCGGCGAGTACCCCATCGGCCGGGTCGAGTACGTCGACGCCGACGTTCCCGTCGAGGTGCGCCTGGAGGCGTTCTCGCCGTTCGTGCCTCTGGATTCCGAGGTGTCGACGCTTCCTGCGACCATCCTCCGCTACACCGTGAAGAACACAGGGGCCACGGATGCGGACGTGACGTTGGCGGGGTGGCTCGAGAACGTTGCGTGCGTGCATCACGCTCCCCTGTTCTCGGACCGATTCCGGCGCGTGAACGGCGCCATCGCGCCGCCCGGGATGGTCGGCGTCGTCGCCACGGCCCGCGACGTCCCCGTGTCTCCCCGAAGCGAGCGGCCCCCCATCGTCCTGGCTGACTTCGAGGGCGTCGACTACGGGGACTGGACCGTGGAGGGGCCGGCATTCGGCGATCACCCGGCGGCGGGCACGCTTCCGGACCAGAACCCCGTGTCGGGTTACGACGGGAAGGGCCTCGTCAACAGCTACCTGGGGGGAGACGACGCCCAGGGGAAGCTCGTGTCCCCCACGTTCACCATCGAGCGACCGTGGATCACCTTCCTCGTCGGCGGGGGCAACAAGCCCGGCGACGCGTGCGTGAACCTCGTGGTGGACGACGAGGTGGTCCGGACCGCGACGGGGAAGAACGCGGAGCGCCTCGCGCCGACGAGCTGGGACGTGTCGGACCTCCAGGGTCGGAAAGCCCGTCTGGAGATCGTGGACGAGACCGGCGGAGGCTGGGGGCACATCAACGTGGACCAGATCGAGATGCGTGACGGGCCTCGCGTGGAAGACCCGGGACCGACGCGCCTCTGGCCCGACTTCGGGTCCCTCTGCCTGGCCTCCGTCGGCGGCGGCCAGTCGCACGCGTCGGTGCTACCCGACGCGCTGCCTACCTCCGCCCTGGACGGGCGGCAGGACAGCACGGAAAAGCCCTCGGAGCAGCGCCTGGTCGGAGCCGTACGCCGCACGGTAAGGGTACGCTCCGGAGCGGAGGCCGAGCTGGTCTTCGTCGTCGCGTGGCACTTCCCGAACATGGTGCGGGAGAGCACCCGTGTCGGGAACCGCTACGCCGTGCCCTTCTCGCAGGCGGGCGAGGTGGCGGCCCACGTCGCCGAGCGCGTGGACGAGCTCACGGAAGCTACGCGCCTGTGGCATCGCACCTGGTACGACAGCACGCTTCCGCATTGGCTCCTGGATCGGCTGCACTCCACGGTGGCGAACCTCGCCACCACTACCGCCCAATGGTGGGAGAACGGCCGCTTCTGGGGGTGGGAAGGGGCAGGATGCTGCCACGGCACATGCGGCCACGTGTGGAACTACGAGCATGCCCTGGCGCGACTCTTCCCGGATCTGGAGCGCTCGGTTCGTGAGATGCAGGACTTCAAGCCCGGAGTCGGCTTCTACCCCGACTCCGGAGCCATCGGCTTCCGGGGCGAGGGATGGGCGCTCTGGGCCGGGGACTCGCAGGGAGGCTACGTCCTCAAGGCGCTCAGGGAGCACCAGTTGGCGCCGGACAGGGGGTTCCTGGAGCGCAACTGGCCCGCCATCCGGAAGGCCACCGAGTTCCTCATCGCCCAGGACGCCGACTCCGACGGCCTCATCGAGGGGCAGCAGCACCAGACCTACGACGAGTTCTACTACGGGCCCAACACCATGGTCGGGTCGTTGTATCTGGGCGCGTTGCGTGCCGCGGAGGAGATGGCGAAGGACATGGGCGACGACGCCTTCGCCGGAGAGTGCCGCCGCATCTTCGAGCGTGGGCGGGAGCGGTCGGTGCAGGTCATGTACAACGGCGAGTACTACACGCAACAGGTGGACCTCACCGAGCACCCCGACTGGCAGTACGGGAACGGGTGCCTCTCCGACCACATGTTCGGCCAGGGGTGGGCGCACCAGGTGGGCCTCGGCTACCTGTACCCGTCGGACACCGTGAGATCGTCACTGGACTCCATCTGGAAGTACAACTGGGCGCCCGACGTCGGGCCCCAGAACCAGGCCCACGCGCCCGAGCGCTGGTTCGCCTATCCCGGCGAGGCGGGGCTCTTCACCTGCACATGGCCGAAGAGCGAGCACATGGGCCCTCGCTCGACCCGCTATCGCAACGAGATCTGGACGGGCATCGAGTACCAGGTGGCCGGACACATGGCCTGGGAAGGAATGCTGACGGAGGCGCTGGCCATCTGTCGCGGCGTCCATGAGCGCTACCACCCGTCCAAGCACAATCCCTTCAACGAGATCGAGTGCGGTGACCACTACGCCCGGGCCATGGCGGGCTGGGGCGTGCTCATCGGGCTCTCGGGGTTCGAGCATCACGGGCCGAAGGCGCACCTGGGCTTCGCTCCGCGCATCACGCCCGAAGATTTCCGCTGCGCGTACACCGCGGCCGAGGGGTGGGGAAGCTACGCGCAGACGAGGGGAGCCTCGTCGCAGACGTGCAGGGTGGAGGCACGCAGGGGGCGCGTAGCCGTGGAGACGCTGGCGTTCGAGGTGGCGGAGGCCGTGACCGTGCGCGGGGCCACCGTGACGATCCGCTCCGGCGCGCAGGGGGCCGCATCCGCCGGGGCGCGTGACGTTCCGGCCACTCTGACCCAGGAAGGTCGGCGGGTCACGCTCACGCTTCCGGAGGACGTAGTGCTCGAGGCCGGCGCCGCGCTGGTCGCGGATCTACGCTGGTAGAGTCGCCGGCGATCTCTCCCTCCGCTTCGACGGCCGTGCTCCCTCCCGTCAGCGTCCTTCCGGCATGCGCGCCGTCACCATGCCGTCGGCATCCAGGAACTCGAGGCTCGCCGTGCCGGCGGAGTCGACCCGCATGCGTATGCGAGGGCGCCCTTCAGGGTCGGCGAGGGAGATCACCGCGGCCTTCGACGGGTCCCGGGCGATGACCACGCGCGGGGCGAAGAGCGGCTGACCGTCGCGGGGCTCGGCCCACCGCTGCAGGGCCTCGGCCCGCTGTGCGCTGTCCGGGATCGCCTGGATCGAGTCGCGCTCCTGGACCAGGGACCAGATGTCCGCGACGTTGGCGTCCACGCGGTCGCCAATGGTGAAGCCCACCCGCCGCCGCCCGTTGTCGTCCGCATACTGGAAGTAGAGCACCTGATCCTGCTCGAACTGGTCGAAGCTCAGGTGGCTCGACGCCTGGTACCGGCCGTCCGGGCCGCGTTTGCCTCCGAACGTGAGCCCGCCATTCTCGGTGCCCTCGTCGTTGAAGAAGATGATCCCGGGACGGCTTCCTCCCTCGTAGCCGAAGGGCTTCCCCTTGAAAATGGGCCCGATGGAGCGGGGTCGGTTGGAGATCACCATGCGGAGCTTGCCGTCGGGCTCGACGACATTGATGCGCTGCACGTCGATCTCGTCGAAGCTGGTCGGCCTCGCCTGGCGGAAGGCTCCGAGGCCGAGCACGAGAACCGCGACGGTCAGGAGGCCGGCGTAGGCCTTCAGGAAGCGCAGGTCACGCAGGATGCGGTCGTCCATGGTTCGACTCCGTGGTTGGTCGCCACCGCTCTTGCTCACCCCGTGGCGTCGGATCCGGTCGGCGTTCCGGCAGTCCGCGCGGTGAACTCACCGAGCAGTCCTCCCAGCGTGCCCGTCACCCCCGAGGACAGGGGAGCGAACGTCAGGAGAATCCAGGTCTGGTCCTTCATGACGATGGCGACGATGACGCCGATGAAGGCGCCCACGATGCCGATGACGAATCCACCCCACGCCCCTCGCCCATATCCGGGCCGGCGGGTGAAGCCGTACCAGATGCCCAGCACGAAGGGAATCGCCGTGCCCAGAATGCCGGACAGGTTGAGCACGCTCTCGAAGAAGTGGCCCGCCACCACCATGGCGAGCTGCAGGACGATGCCGATGATCACGAAGCGCAGCATGGAGTCTCCGGGGTGCGAGGGTCGTCGGGGCAGCACTCAGATGACCGCGCCCACGATACGGAACATCCAGCCGAAGATTACGAGGAGGGTCGGAAGAAGAGCCAGTCCCACCGAGAACGTGAGCCCCATACGGAAGAGGGACGGACCGACGGGCAGCACCTGCCGACCCCACAGCTTCTCCGTGATCACCTCCACGGCGGGACCCAGCGAATAGCAGACGTTGGCCATCACCGCGAACGCCAGCACGGGTCGCCACACCACGGACAGGAAGGAAGCGGGGAAGGGATGAGGCTGCGGCGGCAACAGCGTGAGGAGCCTGACGGCCACCAGGGACGTCACACCGGCTCCGCCGACGATGAGGTTGTACTTGAGGCGGCGCGACTCCCACCAACCGACGATACAGCCCACGGTACGCCGGGCGGGGGCGGGGAAGAGGAATTCGGTGATCGCGCTCATGGTCTGCCGTCCGTGACTCTGACCCGGATGTACAACAGACTGGCATCCATGCACGTTGTCGTCAAGTACTTTGTGATACAGAGTATTGCCTATGTGTCGCCTTTGGATCGGATGAGGTGCTTGGCGGCACCCGGGTGTGCCGGCAGGAGAGCCTCAGAGGAACAATGTCAGGGCCGTGGCGGCGACGAGCGCCGCGCCCACCGCCACCTTCAAGGCCACGGCGGCAGTGCGTGCGAGCACGATTCCCCAGCCCACCTGACCGGACCGGCGCAGGGAACGGGTCTCGATCCAGGTGACCAGACCCGCGCCCAGGAAGCTCCCGAGGAACGCGGTCACCAGCGGTCCCACGACGGGGATGGGCACCCCGACGAAGAGCCCCGCCATGCCGCCGACCACGGCGCCCCAGAAGGCGCGGTTCGAACCGCCGTAGCGCTTCCCGAAGGAGCGCACCACGGCCAGCTCGCCGGCCTCCGCGGCAGCGGCGGCCAACAGGGAAGCCAACAGGAAGGTCCACGTGAGTTTTCCCCAGAGCGTGAGCCCGAGGATGAGCGCGACGGCGATCCAGAGGCCGGGAAGCCCCACGGGGATGAGGAGCAGGCTCCCTGCCATCGCCAGGAGCACCAGGGTCTCAATGAAAGCGGTCATGCTCCCTCCTACGGGAATGCCCCGTCGCTGGCTTCAGTCCACGGGAAGCGCCCGTCGATTGCTCCTCTGTCGGTCCTCGCGGGCCGGATCCTCCCCAAGCCTCGGGCCGGCTGACGAGAGGCCTACCCCACCGGTGCCGGGCTCACCTACCTTTCGGGCCCATGCGGCCGGGCGGCAAGGAGGAAGGAAGCGCACATGTTCGATGAGCTGAGCGGCAAGCTCGACACGGTGCTGAGCAAGCTGCGCCAGCGTGGCGTGCTGACGGAGCCCATGATCAAGGAGGGGCTCAGGGAGGTACGTCGCGTCCTTCTGGAAGCGGACGTCAACTACCAGATCACTCGCGAGTTCCTCAACCGGGTCCAGGAGCGGGCGCTCGGCGAAGCGGTCATGAAGTCGGTGAGCCCCGGTCAGCAGATCGTGAAGATCGTCCACGACGAGCTGGCCAACCTCATGGGGGGGGATCGTCCCGCGCTGACCTGGGCGCCGTCTCCTCCTACCGTGATCCTCGTCGTCGGCCTCCAGGGCTCCGGCAAGACGACGACCGCCGCCAAGCTCGCCCGCCGCCTCGCCCGAGAGGGACGATCGCCGATGCTGGCGGCCTGCGACCTGCAACGCCCCGCCGCCATCGAGCAGCTCCAGACGCTGGGGCGGAAGGTCGAGATCCCCGTCCGTGCGGGTGAGTTCGGCGGCGATCCCGTGGTCGCCGCCAAGGCTGCCCGCGACGAGGCCAGAGCCGGGAAGCACGGCGTTCTCATCGTGGACACCGCCGGCCGCCTCCAAATCGACGAGCCCCTGATGCAGGAGCTCGGGCGGATCAAGGACGCCGTCGAGCCGCAGGAGATCCTCCTGGTCGCCGACGCCATGACGGGCCAGGAGGCCGTGAAGATCGCCCAGGGCTTCGACGAGGCGTTGGAGCTCACCGGCGTCATCCTCACCAAGCTGGACGGCGATGCCCGAGGCGGGGCGGCGCTCTCCATTCGAGGGGTCACCGGAAAGCCCATCATGTTCGTCGGCGTGGGTGAGGGCGTGGACGACCTCGACGCG
>JAJDNI010000257.1 GCA_022340755.1 Gemmatimonadota bacterium | reverse complement strand
TCGGCGGTACGCTGGACCAGCCGGAGCCCGACGGAGTGCTTCGGCTCACCGGAGGCGCCTGGTCCATCGAGGCCCTGGGGGTGCGGCACTCCCAGGTGGAGGGGAGCCTCACGGTCAACCCCGACCGCACCATTCAGGTGGACCTCAACGGGCGCACGCAGGAGGGCTCGTCGACGGTGGAGGGCAAGGTCACGCTGTCACCCGCGAGGGACCCCGGCCTCGACCTGAACATCGCCTTCCACGACTTCCAGGCCGTTGACCGGCGCGACGTCAACGGAGACATCTCGGGGGAGGTCCACCTCGGCGGCAGCTACCGACGCCCGTTCCTCAAGGGCGATCTCACCGTCGATCACGGCAACATTTTCACCCAGGAGTTCGCCCGCAGCGCCAGCGTGGTCGACCTGACGGACCCGCGCATCTTCGACGTGGTGGATACGACCTCGCTCGAAGCCCGCCCTTTCCTGGCGGGGCTCCGGAACCCCTTCATGGACAGCCTCCGCGTGGAGGTGAACCTGTCGGTGCCCCGGGACTCGTGGCTCCGCTCCGAGGACATGAACGTGGAGATGGGCGGTAGCCTCCTCGTCCGCTACGACCGCTCCAAGCGTGACGTGGTGATGGTGGGCGAGCTGCAGACGCTCAGGGGTTCGTATTCCGTGCTCGGTCGGCGCTTTGAGGTGCAGCAGGGCACCGTGGGCTTCATCGGTACCCCGGGACTGAATCCGACGCTGGACATCCAGGCCGTGGCGCATATCCGTCGCGTGGACGCGGATCCCCTGGACGTGACCGCCACGGTGAGCGGCACGCTCACGCAGCCCAAGGTCAACCTCACGAGCAACGAGCAGGGCATCGCCGAGTCGGATCTGGTGAGCTATCTGATCTTCGGCAGGCCGAGCTACGAGCTGGCCACTGGCGAGGCGAAGCTCGCCCAGGGAGCGGCGAGCTCGGTGTTGGGTGCGGCCGCGAGCGCAGGGGTCACCTATCTCTCGGGGACGCTGGCAAGCCGAATCGGCACGGCTCTGTCACGGGAGGTGGGTCTCGACTACGTGTCCATCACCCAGGCCGGAGACTACGGAGTAGCGTCGGGCTCGCTCGCGGGTTCGGCCCTGACGAGCACGCAGGTCGAGGTGGGACGGTATTGGGGGGACAACGTCTTCTTCGTCCTGGTCTTCCGTCCCCGTCCCGAGCCCCAGCAGAGCATCTTCGCCGGCGCCAGGGCCGAGGTGGCCCTCAACGACAACTACAACGTCCAGGGCTTCTGGGAGGACCGCTTCCTACGCAGCGGCATCACGGGGTTCGGCGACCTCGCCGGGCAGGCCAGCCGGGTGATCGGCCTCTTCATCTTCCGGGATTGGGGGTACTGAGCCCGGCTCCTGGAACGTCGAAGGGCCGGGGGTTTGCCCCCGGCCCTTCGCAGGTCGTCGGCTAGCCTGGCTCAACCGGGACGCTGAACCAGCAGAGGCAGAGAGCTTCCGCGGAGCACCTTGTCGGCGACGCTCCCCAGAAGGGCCCGCTTCAGACCGCCGTAGCCGTGCGTGGCGAGGGCGATGAGATCGGCGTGCAGGCTCTTGGCCAGCGCGCAGATCGCTCGCGCCGGAGTCTCGTGCTCGTGGACGTGCACCGCCACGTCCAACCCCTGCTTGCGGAGCGCCTCCGCAACCTCTTCCAGGTGGAGTTGAGCCTTCTCCATCGCGGGCGTGATGTCGTCGGGCATGAGCGGGAAGATCCTCGCCCCCAGCACCGCCGTCGACGAGACCACATGAACCAGCGTGAGTCGGGCGCCAGTGGCCTGCGCGAGCTCGGTGGCTGCCGGCAGGATCGAGGCCGACAGGTCCGACCCGTCCAGGGGCACGAGGATGTGCTTGAAGGACAACACGTCCTTGGGGACGGTGCCCTCGTCGCCCGGGTGGATGACGAGGACGGGGAGCGTGGTCTCCCGGATGAGCGCGTCGGCCACGCTACCGAGCCACATGCGACTCACTCCCGTGTGGCCGTGGGTGGTCATGAGCACCATGTCCGCGCCCACGCCCGTGGCGTGTTCCGCGATCTGCTCCGCCACCCTCCCCTCGAGGATGACCGAATCCACGGAAGGATCTCCGAGGCGGCCTACGACCTCGTCGAGGTAGGCCTTCTCCTCGTCACGGTGACGCGCTTCGTATTCCGAAAGGTCCAGCCCCTCGTAGTGGAACTGGGTGTTGGAGAGGAAGTGGTCGGGTGCGTGCGAGACGTGCACGTGCGCGAGATGGAGCGAGGCCCCGGTGGCCTTCGCGAGTCCGTGGGCGAGGGGCAGGGTCCGCTCACTGAACTCCGAGCCGTCCAGGGGAACCAGGAGCGACTGGAGCATCGATCCTCCTTCCGTCCCCGGCCGGGGACTGGCGAGGGTTCGGAGGGTAGAGGCCCAGGAGCCGGACCTCCCCATGCTCAACCTAGGACGGGGGCGGGCGGCGCGGGTGTCGGGCATCTCCTGACGGCAATGTAGGGGTCCCCGGAAGGGCCTGGAAACCCCCCGGCGCACCGGAAAGACCTGCCCGGTGGACCACGAACGGCCGAACCAGACGGATTGAACGCGCTCGCGCGGCGGCGTACAATATCGGGTTCGGGGCTCGCGCAGGTCTGGTCGCTCCACTTCGTGGCTGCCGCATCGCGTCACGAGACACTCGCCACTCCCTGCCGCGTCGCCTCGCCACGCGTAGTCGTGGCGCCTCGGCTGGTCCACGCAAGGCCATGCTGATACCGCGACTCACACCAGCAGGAGCCGATGGCCCGAGAGAAGCTCGTCATCCGGGGTGCCCGGGAGCACAACCTCAAGAACATCGACCTGGTGCTTCCCAGGGAGGCCCTGGTGGTCATCACCGGGCTCTCGGGCTCGGGCAAGTCATCGTTGGCGTTCGATACCATCTATGCCGAGGGCCAGCGGCGCTACGTGGAGTCGCTCTCGGCATACGCGCGGCAATTTCTCGGGCTCATGGAGAAGCCCGACGTCGACGCCATCGAGGGCCTTTCTCCCGCCATCTCCATCGAGCAGAAGACCGTCAGTCGCAATCCGCGGTCGACCGTCGGGACGGTGACGGAGATCTACGACTACCTGCGGCTCCTGTGGGCCCGGGTGGGTACCCCCCACTGCCCGACGTGCGGTAGGCCGGTGATTCGCCAGTCGGCGACGCAGATCGTCGATCGCGTCCTGGAGATGGACGAAGGGACGCGCATCGAGATCATGGCGCCCCTGGTTCGGGGCCGGAAGGGAGAGTTCCGGGAGCTCTTCGAGCGGGCGCGCAAGGAAGGCTTCGTGCGGGTCCGGGTCGACGGCGGGACCTACGAGATCGCCGAGGCTCCGAAGCTGTCGCGCTACGAGAACCACGAGATCGCTGTCGTGGTGGACCGTCTGGTCGTGCGGGAGCGGGATCGCGAGCGCCTGGCCGACTCGGTGGAGACGGCGCTCCGCACGGCAAGCGGCGTGATGGAGGTGGTGGAGCACAGGAGCAAGGGTGACCCCGTATCCCATCTCTTCAGCGAGCACTATGCGTGCACGCACTGTGGCACCAGCCTTCCCGAGCTCGAGCCCAGACAGTTCTCCTTCAATTCGCCGTTCGGGGCCTGCGAGGAGTGTGGGGGGCTCGGCACGCGCAAGGAGGTAAACCCGGACCTGCTCGTAGGGGACGACAGCATCTCCATCCTGGAGGGAGTGATCCTTCCCTGGGGCGAGCCCACCGGGCACTTGCGTCGCTCGGTCATCGCGGGCCTGGCCGAAGCGTACGAGTTCGATGCGAACACTCCGTGGGGCAAGCTACCCGCTGATGTACGCGAGGCGCTCCTCCACGGGTCCGGTGGGATGAAGATCCGATTCCCCTACAAGGCCGGCTCGGGGAAGTTCAAGGGGCATTACGAGGACCACTGGGAAGGTGTCGTCGCGAACGTCGCCCACAGGTATCAGGAGACGAAGTCGGAGGCCGTGCGCTCCCAGCTCGAGGAGTACATGTCCACGCTGCCGTGCACGGCCTGCGATGGCAGCCGGCTGCGCCCCGAAGCCCTGGCCGTCACGGTGGGAGGCAAATCATTGGGCCAGATCGTGGACATGTCCATCGCCGAGATCGCCGTCTTCGTCGGGTCGCTGCCCGTGGGAGGACGTAAGGCGGGGGCGCTGCCCCCGGAGATCGCCGGCCCCATCCTCAAGGAGGTGGGTGAGCGCCTTCGGTTTCTCGGGGACGTCGGGCTCGACTACCTGACCCTGGGGCGGGCGGCCGGCTCCCTCTCCGGCGGCGAGGCACAGCGCATTCGGCTCGCCACCCAGATCGGAAGCCGGCTGGTGGGCGTTCTCTACATTCTGGACGAGCCCTCCATCGGGTTGCACCAGCGTGACAACGCGCGACTCCTGGAGACGCTGGAGCGTCTCCGCGACCTGGGCAACACGGTGCTGGTGGTGGAGCACGACGAGGACACCATTCGCAGAGCGGACTACGTGGTCGACCTGGGTCCCGGGGCGGGGCGCCAGGGAGGCGAGGTCGTCGCCGTGGGGCCCCTCGAGGACATCATCGCCGAACCGCGCTCCCTTACCGGGGCGTACCTGCGTGGCGAGCGGAGCATTCTCCTGCCTGAGAAGCGCCGGGAGATCGACGGCGAGCGCGCCCTGGTCCTGCGTGGCGCCCGGGAGCACAACCTCGCCGACCTGGACGCCCGGTTTCCGCTGGGAGCGTTCGTCGTGGTCACGGGGGTGAGCGGCTCCGGCAAGTCCACGCTGGTCAACGAGACCCTGTACCGGGCCCTGGCCCGGCATTTCTATCGAAGCAAGGTGGTGGCCGGCCAGCACCAGCGGATCGACGGGCTCGACCTCGTCGACAAGGTCATCGACGTGGACCAGTCCCCCATCGGTCGGACGCCCCGGTCGAATCCCGCCACCTACACTGGCTTGTTCACCCCCATCCGCGACCTCTTCGCGAGTCTGCCCGAGTCACAGATGCGGGGCTACGGTCCGGGACGGTTCTCGTTCAATGTGAAGGGCGGCCGGTGCGAGGCCTGCTCGGGGGACGGGCTGGTCAAGATCGAGATGCACTTCCTTCCCGATGTGTACGTGCCCTGCGACGTATGCCGCGGTCGGCGCTACAACCGGGAGACGCTCGACGTGTTCTACAAGGGCCGGAACATCGCCGACGTCCTGGACATGACCGTGGACGAGGCGCTCGACTTCTTCGCTGCGGTACCGCGGATCAAGCGCAAGCTCGAGACGCTCTCCGACGTCGGGTTGGGCTACATCCACCTCGGCCAGTCGGCGACGACGCTCTCCGGCGGCGAGGCCCAGCGTGTGAAGTTGGCGACGGAGCTCTCGAAGCGGTCGACGGGGAACACCCTCTACATCCTCGACGAGCCCACCACCGGCCTCCACTTCGAGGACGTGCGCGTGCTCCTGCAGGTCCTCCATCGGCTTGTGGACCTGGGGAACACTGTCGTGGTCATCGAGCATAATCTTCATGTGGTGAAGACGGCGGACTGGATCATCGACCTGGGCCCTGAAGGCGGAGCAGGCGGAGGTCGTATCGTCGTGGAAGGGACGCCAGAGGTGGTGGTGGCGTCCGAGCAATCGTATACGGGGCGCCACCTCGCCCCCCTGTTGATGGGATGAAACTCCAAACAGGGTCCGAGCGGAAGCGTCTTCGCGCTCGGGGGTAGCAGCCACTAGTTTTATCAGTCTGGCTTCGGTGCGTCCTCTCCCTACGGGGACGGGCACGCGAGGGAAACCCGGCACCACGCGGGAGCGTAAGGTGGGACGCGAACTGGGACGCCCGCTTCCGCTCCCGCGGAGGCTCAGAGAAACGGAGACGGTCATGGTAACCCGAGAAGATCTCGAGAGCTTCCTCATCCGCATGGATCAGGAATTCCGCGAGGTGGACGAAGGGATGTACTTCGTCCACGGCCACAACAGCGGGCTCCCCATGGTGGTGCACTATTCTCCGCCACTTTTGCTCATCCGGATGAAGCTCATGGACCTCCCCGACCCCGGCGAAGGCGCTGCCGAGCTGTACAGGGCGCTGCTCGAGCTGAACGCCACGGACGTCGTCCACGGGTCCTACGGCATCGAGGATGGAGAGCTCATCCTGAGTGACACGCTGGAGCTGGAGACGCTCGACTTCCTGGAGTTGCAGGCGTCTCTGGAGTCGATTGAGCTGGCGGCCACCGGCCACATGTCGCGGATCCGCGAGCTGGCCGGCGTAGCCGTAGAGGCGGAGGGCTGACACATGGGGATCTTCCAGAAGCTTTCGACTGTCATCAAGTCGAACATCAACGACCTCATCTCCCGGGCGGAAAACCCGGAGAAGATGTTGAACCAGATCATCCTGGACATGCGCGACCAGCTGGCCAAGGCCAAGCGGGAAGTGGCGGCGGCCATCGCCGACGAGCGCAAGCTCAAGGCCCAGCTGGACGACGAGGTCAAGCAGACGCGTGACTGGGAGCACCGCGCCATGCTCGCCGTGAAGGAAGGGCGGGACGACCTGGCCAAGCAGGCCCTGGTGCGCCAGCAGGAGCACTCGGAGCGCGTGCAGGTGATCCAGCAGACGTGGCAGGCCCAGGCGGTGGAGACGGAGAAGCTCAAGGGGTCGCTGCGTCAGCTCAACGACAAGATCGAGGAGGCGAAGCGCAAGCGGAATCTCCTCATCGCCAAGCAGAAGCGGGCCCAGGCACAGCGGCGCATCCACGAGACCATGTCGGGCCTCTCGGACACGTCGGCCTTCGAGGCCTTCAACCGCATGGCCGACAAAATCGAGGAAGAGGAGCGACGCAACGTAGCGGAGGCCGAGGTCAGCGAGGCCCTCACCGGCGACACCCTCGAGTCGCAGTTCCTCAAGCTCGAGGCCGGCCAGGGTGGCGCCGACGTGGATTCGAAGCTCATGGCCCTCAAGCAGCAGATGGGGCTCCTTCCGGCCGGCGAGGGGAGCGCGGAGCCCAAGCAGCTCGGGGCAGGAGAGGCGGAGGAGGCCCAGGACGCCGAGGCGGAGAAGGTTCAGGACGCCGAGGTGGAGGAGGTCTCGGAGGAGGAGGCGTCCAGCATCCCGGAGGCCCAGCTCCTGGAGGAGTTCAATCGTCTGGGAGGGAAGACCGCCGAGTCCTGACGTTCACCGGTCCCCGTGGCCGTACGCGAGGGGGGCGCCCGGACGGGTGCCCCCCTTTCCTTCGGCCCACGCGCCGACATCTTTCGGGACCTTCCACCACCACCCGGCCGGAGCAGCCATGAGCACGGTGTATCTGAATGGCGAGTTCATTCCGAAGGAAGAAGCGAAGATCTCGGTGGACGACCGCGGCTTCCTCTTCTCAGACGGCGTCTATGAGGTCACGTCCTTCTACGAAGGGGTGCCTTTCTACATGGACCGGCACCTGGCCCGCCTCAGGCGGGGCCTCTCGTGGCTGCGCATCGACTACGACGTAGATCAGATTCCGGAAATGCACAGGCGGCTCCTCGAGCTGAACGAGGTCGAGAAGGCCGACACCTCGATCGTCTACCTGCAGATCACCCGTGGCGTCGCGCCGCGGTCGCACCCGTTCCCGAAGGACCCGGTGCCTCCCACCGTCTACGCCTTCGCCAAGGTGTGGCAACGGCCTTCGCAGGAGGAGTGGGAGAGGGGCTTCGCGGCCGTCACCGTTCCCGATCGGCGCTGGAGCCGCGTGGACGTGAAGACCATCGCGCTGCTCCCCAACGTGCTGGCTTACCAGGCCGCTGTCGACGCCGGTGCGGCCGACGCCATCCAGGTAAGGAACGGCATTGCCCTCGAGGGAGCGCACAACAACTTCTTCGGCGTCTTCGACGGCACCGTGGTGACTCACCCCGTAACGAACGTCATCCTCCCCGGGATCACGCGAAGCGTCGTGCTGGAGCTCGCACGCAAGAACGGCATCCCCGTGGAGGAGCGCCCGATCCTGGTGGAGGAGCTTCCCCACGCCGAGGAGTTGTTTTTCACGGGCACGACCAATGAGGTGCATCCCACCGTCAAGGTCGACGGGCGCCCGGTGGGTGACGGCAAGGTCGGTCCGGTGACCCGCGCCCTGGCGGCCGCGTTCGCCAAGGAGGTCCGACGCTTGAAGGAAGCAGGCGCGGCCCACGTCTAGGGGAACGCCGCGCGAGCGCGGCCGGTGGAGTGTCCCGGAACATCGGAGACCCTCCTTCGATGCTCGTGCGGAGGGGGGTGATCGATAGAGTGAGCATGCCGTCCGTGAACAAGCCTGGCATGACGCGGGCCGTGTTGGCGCTCGCCCTCCTGGTGGGGGCCGAGGGGTGTTGGCGAACCGTGCGGCCGGAGGTGTCCGGAAACGTGGACCTCGCGCCCCCGGGAGCGCCGACGGTGCGCCTGACCTACCTGGGCGTAGGGGGGTGGATCTTCGAGTGGGGCGATGAGCAGATTCTCACGGGTCCGCTCTTCACCGATCCGTCCCTCCTGCGCACCGGTCTGGCCGGAATCCGGTCGGACACGGCGGCCGTGGATCGCGGCATGGCTCCCTACGACGTGTCCCGGGCCTCCGCGATCCTGGTCGGTCACGCCCACTACGACCACCTCATGGACGTCCCCTGGGTCGCCAAGCGCTTCGCGAAGCGGGCGGTGATCCTGGGCAGCTCCACGGTGCGCAACACCCTGGGTACCTGGTCCGGCCTCATGGACCGCGTGCTGGTCGTGGACGACTCCGCCGGAACGGTGGAGAAGATGGGTCGGTGGATTCACGTCACTCCGGGCGTGCGCGTGATGCCGCTGCTCTCGCATCACGCGCCCCACTTCGAGGGCTTCACGCTGTACAGCGGGACGCGAGACCGGCCAATGACGCGGGAGCCGAGATGGGCCTCCGAGTGGCTGGACGGGGTGACCTACGCCTTCTTGGTGGATTTTCTCCATCCGGACGGTTCGGTGGCGTTCCGCATCTTCTATCAGGACGCGGTCTCGGCCCCGCCCAGGGGCCTCGCGCCCGAGCGGCTCATGGCCGAGCACCCGGCGGACGTGGCCATCCTCGTGCCCGCGACGTTCGATCAGGTCGACTGGTATCCCGAGGCGATCGTGGACGACCTGCGACCCCGATGGGTGCTCCTCGGCCACTGGGAGGACTTCTTCGTGCCGCCCGAGGCGCCGACACGCTCCATCCGGTACAGCGACCTGCGTCACTTCCAGAGGCGCCTCGAGGCGGTGCACCCCGGCGACAACTGGCTCCCGGACATCGGGACCGTCTTCACGTTCCCGGCGCGCTAGCCAGCCAACGTCCGGGGTCGGCTCCAGCGGTCTCGCACGTCCTCGCGCTCGAGCCCACGCTTCGGCGACGGGTCGACGCCCCCAACGGATCGCCGCTCGGGCGCAGGATTGTGAGCCTCCCGGACACCGGATAACTTCCCGGCCGTCCTTCGTCCGGCGCCGGCCTCGCCTTCCAGACCCTCCGCGCATGCGCTCGGGGCCAGGGGCGTGTCCGACGCCGGCCCCGCGTCCGACCCTCGCCTCCGGAGACCCGCAGGTCGCATGACACACCGAGCCACGCCGATGAGCGCGTCCCGCGCCGGGACCCTCCTGGTCTGGCTCGGCGTCCTCTCCGTCGCCGGGTGCGGTGGCACCGTACGCGCCGGAGCGCCGGTGCCGCCCAGGGAGGCGGCCGCCGACACCACGGCCGAGGCGGCCCCGCCGGCACTGATTCCGCCTCCCGAGGCCCCGCCCCCGGTCGACACGCTGCCTTGGGCCGAGCGGACGCTCGCCGGGATGACGCTGCGCGAGAAGGTCGGGCAGATGATGATGCCCTGGGTGATCGGAGACTACGCTCCGGACGGCAGCTCGAGCCGAGAGCGCATCGTGGGGCTCGTGCGGGAGCAGGAGATCGGTGGGGTCATCATGTCCGTCGGATCTCCCACCGAGATCGCCGCCAAGCTCAACGACCTGCAGCGCCTCTCCAAGCTTCCCTTGCTGGTGGGGGCGGACCTGGAGACGGGGCCCGGCTTCCGCATGTCCGGCACCGTACACATGCCGGGCACCATTCTCCTGGGTGGGGCCACGGAGTTCCCGTCTCTCATGGCCCTCGGCGCGACGTGGGATCCGGATCTGGCGTATCGGATGGGGAGCATCACCGCCGTCGAAGCCAGAGCCGTGGGGATCAAGGTGCCGTTCGCGCCGGTCCTGGACGTCAACAACAACCCGTCCAATCCCATCATCAACGTGCGATCGTTCGGCGAGAGTCCTGAGGAAGTCGGCGAGATGGGAGCGGCATTCGTCCGGGGAGTCCAGGATCACGGGGCGGTCGCCACGGGGAAGCACTTCCCGGGCCACGGCGACACCGAGACGGACTCGCACCTCGCCCTTCCGGTCATCCACGCTTCTCGGGCCCGCCTGGATTCGGTGGAGCTTCGCCCCTTCCGGGACGCCGTGGCCGCGGGCATCGGCGGGATCATGACGGCGCACATTTCCGTTCCTGCGCTCAATGGCGGCACCCGGGACCCCGCCACTCTCTCGCACGCGGTGCTCACCGACCTGCTGCGTGACCGCATGGACTTTCAGGGTCTGATCTTCACCGACGCCATGGACATGGCGGCCATCGCGGGACGGCTGGGGTCGGGGGAATCCGCGGTTCGTGCAGTAGAGGCGGGTGCCGATGTCATCCTCATGCCCGCCTCCGTCGAGCGGGCGGAGCAGGGGATCGTGGATGCCGTGAACAGTGGCCGAGTCCCCGAAGCGCGTATCGACGCCTCGGTGCTCCGGCTCCTCCAGGCGAAGCAGACCTTGGGACTCGATCGGCAGCGGACCGTCTCCCTGGATGACATCCCGAAGGTGGTGGGCATCCCGGAGCACACGCGCGTTGCCGACGAGATTGCCCGCAGGAGCATCACAGTCGTGAAGAACGACCACGACCTGATCCCATTGAGGGGCACGCGCTCCGCCAGGGTGCTTTCCATCACCTACCGGCGGCCCTCCGACGTTCTCGCCGGGCGCTGGTTCAACCAGCGCCTGCGGCAGACGTACCCGTCGCTGATCACCGCCAACGTCGACCGGGACACGCCCGCGTCGGTCTACGACGGGCTCCTCCGCCAGGCCAGGCGCTCGGCGTTGGTGGTGGTGGGACTCTACGTCACCGCGGTGTCGTACTCCGGCACCGTGGCCATCCCGAAGGAGGCGGCGGACTTCATCAAGAAGCTCGCCGCACGCGATGGGCTGAATGTGGTGGTGTCGTTCGGGAATCCCTATCTCATTTCCGAGTTTCCGAACGTGCAGTCGTACGTGTTGGCGTGGAGTGGCAGCCAGGCCAGCCAGGCGGCCGCGGCGGGTGCGCTCCTGGGTGATTTCGATGTCGTCGGGCGCACACCGACGCGGATTCCCGGCTTCGCGGAGATCGGCGACGGGATCCTCATCCCGAGGAAGGGCAGTGGAAGTGGGCGCGAATAGAATGCAGGACACCGTTGGGTCCACGCGCACGAGGCACCGTGGGTGGATCGGTCTGCTCCTGGCGGCGACGCCACTCGTCGTCGCGTGCGCGGGACCGGCTTCCTCCGCTGCGCCTTCCGCTCCGACGGCGCGAGCTCGTCCGCTCATCGCTCCGACCCTGGACGCCGCGGGACGGAAGTGGGTGGATGAGACCGTCGCCTCGCTGGACCTGCACGACCTCGTGGCCCAGCTCGTCATGGAGTGGATGCCCGGCGGCTACGTCTCGCCCTCCGCGCCGGACTTCGAACCGCTGGCGCACTGGGTGGAGGTGGACCACATCGGCGGCGTGTCGCCGAGCATCGGGCTGCCCCATTCGTACGTCGACAAGATCGACGCCCTCCAGGAGCGCTCGAAGATCCCGCTCCTGGTGGCAGCGGACTTCGAGAATGGCGGACCGGGGATGCGCATCAACGGCTCGTACGCGCTGCCGTCCATGCTCCCGCAGGGCGGGGGCACGGCCTTCCCGCCCACCATGGCCTTCGGCGCCATCGGCGACGACCGGTTCGCATATGAATACGGCCGCATCACTGCCGAAGAGGCCCGCGCCACCGGCGTCCAGATCCTCTTCGCGCCGGTCCTGGACGTGAACTCGAACCCCGACAATCCCGTCATCGCGACGCGCTCTTTCGGAGCGGATCCACAGCTGGTGGCGCGCCTGGGAGCGGACTTCATCCGTGGCGCGCACGCCGGGGGCGCCCTCACCACCGGGAAGCACTTCCCGGGACACGGGGACACCAGCACCGACTCGCACCTGGGGCTGCCTGTGGTCTCCGGCGACCGCGCCCGCCTGGACAGCGTGGAGCTGGTCCCCTTCAAGCGCGCCATCGCCGTAGGCGTGGACGCCATCATGACCGCCCACGTGAAGATGCCGGGCATCCTCGGGGACGATTCGCCTCCCGCCACCCTGGCACCGGAGATCCTCACCGGGCTGCTTCGGGACGATCTAGGCTTCAAAGGGGTGATCTTCACCGACGCGCTCACCATGGGCGCCATCACCCAGGGCTATGGGATCGGCGAGGCTTCGGTGCGCGCCCTGGAGGCCGGGGCCGATGTCCTGCTCTCCCCGAAGGACGTCCCGGCCGCCATCGACGCCGTCATGGCCGCCGTCCAATCCGGTCGCCTCTCCAGGGCCCGCATCGAGTCGTCGGTGCGCCGCCTCCTGGAATGGAAGGCGCGCCTGGGCTTGAACCGGAACCGCATGGTGTCGCTGGAGCGCGTCGACCAGGTGGTGGGCACGGGGCCGCACCTCGCCTTCGCTGACACCGCCGCCACCCGCTCCATCACCCTCCCCCGGGACAGCCAGAACCTCGTGCCCCTCCTCGCGGAGAGCGCCGGCCGGGTCCTCTCGTTGCGCTACGCGCGATCCACGTGGCTCTGGGCCGGGAGGGAGTTCTCGTCGGATCTCGCCGAACGGGTGCCTGCGCTCACCGAAATCAATCTCGACGAGCGTAGCACCGACAGCGCCTACGCGGCTGCCGCGGCGGCGATGGACGGCGCCGACCACGTCATCGTGAGCGCGTACGTGTCTCCCACCACGGGCTCGGGGCCGGATGCCGTCCCGGAAGCCTTGCGCACGCTCGTGGCCCAGGCCGTGGCGTCGAAGCCCACCGTGGTCATCTCCTTCGGCAACCCCTATCTGCTGCGTGCCTTCCCCACGGTGGGGAGCTACCTGGTGGCGTGGGGTGATCACGAGGTGTCACAGCGTGCCGCGCTGAAGGCCCTCTTCGGCGAGGAGGCCATCAGCGGTCGTCTCCCCATTCCGTTGCCTACGTACCACGCCATCGGAGACGGCCTCGACCGGCCGAAGGTGGCCACCTTCACGCCCACGATCGCGGTGGAGGACCCGCTGGTGGCAGCCGGGATCGCCACCAGGAGCGCCCGAGGCGTCGGGGCGGCGGCGAGGCAGTCGGTAGCCGACCCTGCTTCCGTGGGCATGGACTCGGTGAAGCTCGCCCGCGTGGACTCCATCATCCGGGCGGCCCTCGCGGATTCGGCGGCTTCCGGGGCGGCCGTGTCCATCGGTCGCCACGGCCGGATCGTAAAGCTCGCCGGCTACGGAGAGCTGGCATGGGGCAGCGGACGGCCCGCCACGCCGACGTCCATCTGGGACCTGGCGTCGCTGTCGAAGGTCGTCGGCACCACAACCGAGACCATGATGATGGTGCAGGAGGGCAAGCTCGACCTGGACGCCAAAGTCGTCTCGTACCTGCCGTGGTGGTCCCGCGGCGACCCGCGCAAGAACCAGGTCACGGTGCGGCAGCTCCTGCTGCACGACGCGGGACTCCCGGCCTTCCGCCGCTGGTTCTTCGACCACAAGGGGATCCAGGAGTACAAGGACGCGGTGGCCGACGAGCCCCTCGAGGCCGATCCGGGCACGCGAACCGTATACTCCGACATCGGCATCATGACCCTGGCGTGGATCCTGGAGGCGGTGGAGGGGCAGAGCCTGGACACCTTCCTCGCGGACTCCGTCTTCCATCCCCTGGGGATGATGGACACGGAGTACAACCCCGATCCTTCCCTGAAGCCGAGAATCGCCGCCGAGGAGGTGGACACGATCTGGCGCCACAAGGTCGTGTGGGGAGAGGTCCACGACGAGAACGCGGACGCCATGGGTGGTGTCGCCGGCCACGCAGGCCTCTTCTCGACGGCGGTGGACCTCTCGGTGTTCGCGCAGATGATGCTGAACCACGGCACGTCACCGGCGTGCGTTCCGGGCCGGGTGCCGGGCGAGCCGTGTCCGGTGGCGCGACCGCACGACATCCACCTCATCGACCCCGCTGTCCTGGCGAACTTCACACGCCGGCAGAACGCCGAATCGTCGCGGGCGCTTGGATGGGACACACCTTCGGGCCAGTCGTCGGCGGGTGATTATCTGAGCGCCAGGAGCTTCGGCCACACGGGGTTCACGGGCACCTCCATCTGGATGGACCCCGAGCTCGACATGTGGGTCATCCTCCTCACCAACCGGGTGCACCCCACCCGGGCCAACGAGAAGATCTTCCCCCTCCGCCGTGCGGTGGCCGACGCCGCGGCGCTGTCGGTCACCGACGTTCCGGTCCACAAACGCCCCGAGGGTAGCGCCCCTGGGGATGACGGAGAAGGTACGCCTTGACCCTGCTCGACTGGGGCATCATCGCCCTCTACTTCGTCTTGTCCGCGGCGGTAGGGCTTGCCCTGAGCAACCGGGCCGGCCGCTCCGTGAGCGAGTACTTCGTGGGTGGGCGTGCTTTGCCGTGGTGGCTGGCCGGGACGTCCATGGTCGCCACCACCTTCGCCGCCGATACGCCCCTGGCGGTGACGGAGATGGTCACCAAGCATGGCGTCGCCGGAAACTGGCTCTGGTGGAACATGGTGATGAGCGGAATCCTCACCGTGTTCTTCTACGCGCGCCTGTGGCGGCGGGCGGGTGTCCTCACCGACGTGGAATTCACCGAGCTGCGATACGGGGGTAAGCCCGCGGCTATCCTACGTGGATTCCGGGCGGCATACCTCGCCGTGCCCATCAATCTCATCATCATGGGATGGGTGAACCTGGCCATGATGGAGATCATCTCCGTCACCCTGCACGTGCCCAAGGTGTGGGCACTCGCGGTGTGCTTCCTGCTGGCGGCGTCGTACTCCGTGGTGGCGGGCCTCTGGGGTGTGGTGGTCACCGACTTCTTCCAGTTCGGGCTGGCCATGGCGGGCGCCATCGTCCTCGCGGTCTTCGCCGTGCACGCGGTGGGGGGCATCCAGGGGATGGAGACCGGCCTGGAGGGCGTGTACGGCTCGACGGACGCGGCGCTGGCCATGCTTCCCCGGGAGAGCGCCGCATGGATGCCCGCCATCACGATGGCGGTGTATCTGGGCGTCAATTGGTGGGCGTCGTGGTATCCGGGTGCCGAGCCCGGCGGCGGCGGCTACATCGCGCAGCGGATCTTCTCGTCGAGGTCCGAGAAGGACGGCGTGCTGGCCACGCTCTGGTTCAACATCGCCCACTACGCCGTCAGGCCGTGGCCGTGGATTCTGACCGCCCTGGCCACCACCATCCTCTACCCGGGCGCCGCAAACCCCCGCCAGAGCTACATCCGCGCGGTCATGGATCTGCTTCCGGCGGGGCTGACGGGGCTGGTCCTCGCGGGGTTCGCGGCCGCCTACATGTCGACCATCTCCACGCAGTTGAACTGGGGAGCGAGCTATCTGGTCAACGACCTGTATGCGCGCTTCTGGAAGCCCGACGCGGACCAGCGATCCCTCGTGAGGGTGTCCCGCTGGGCGACGATCCTGCTCATGGCGGCGTCGCTGGCGGTCACGGCGCTGCTGTCGAGCATCGAAGGCGCGTGGCGCTTCCTACTGGCGCTCGGCGCCGGAACCGGGTTGGTGCTCATCCTGCGGTGGTACTGGTGGCGCATCAACGCCTGGTCCGAGATCAGCGCCATGGTCGCTTCTCTCGTCGCCAGCATGGTGCTCTGGTTCGGGCTCGGGCTCAACCCCGACGACCCCACGCAGTGGGCCTGGATCATGCTCGCGACGGTGGGCATCTCCACCGTCGTCTGGGTCGTGGTCACCTTCGTCACTCGGCCCGAGGAGGAGGAGGTCCTGCGCCGATTCTACCTCAAGGTGCGTCCCGGTGGCCGGGGATGGTCCACCGTTTCGGCCGGACTCGGCCTGGGCGGTGAGCCCATGGACGGCGGACCGCTCAACTGGACCAACTGGGTCGCAGGTGTGACGTGCGTCTACTCCTCGCTCTTCGGCGTCGGACAGATCATCTTCGGGGCCATGAGCAGGGGTCTGTTCCTGCTCTTCGTGGCTCTGGTCTGCTTCGTCTGGATCGGACGCAACCTGAGGCCGTCGCGGGAGTCCCTTGGCCCCATCCCCGGAGTGAAGTCGTGAGCGGTTTCACCCGCCTCGAACGCATTCCCGTTCGCATCCTGCCGGATCACGAGGCCATCTCCCACGAGGTGGCCGAGCGCATCGCCACGCTCATCCGGACCCGCGCGGCCGAGGGACGCCAAGCCGTCCTCGGACTCGCCACCGGTTCGACGCCCGTGGGGATCTACCGGGAGCTCATCCGGAGGCACCGTGACGAGGACCTGGACTTCTCCAACGTGGTGACGTTCAACCTGGACGAGTACTTCCCCATGGGGCCGGAGAGCATCCACAGCTATCACCGGTTCATGCGGGAGAACCTCTTCGACCACGTGAACGTGCCGCCCGACCAGGTGCACGTGCCGCGTGGAGACCTGGACAGGGAAGCCACCGAGGCGCACTGCGAGAGCTACGAAGCGGCCATCCGGGAAGCCGGGGGCATCGACTTCCAGATCCTCGGCATCGGCCGTAGCGGGCACGTCGGCTTCAACGAGCCAGGGTCGGGGCGTGAGTCGCGGACGAGACTGGTCTATCTGGACACGGTGACCCGGGCGGACGCCGCCTCGGACTTCTTCGGCGAGGAGAACGTCCCCCCCGAGGCGGTCACCATGGGTGTGGCGACCATCCTCGAGGCCCGCGAGATCGCCCTCATCGCCACCGGCGAGCACAAGTCCGCCGTGGTGAAGCGGGCCGTGGAAGGGGAGGTGCACGCGGACGTGGCCGCCACGTACCTGCAGGAGCACCCCTCGGCCACGGTGTATCTCGACCCCGCGGCGGCTGCCGAGCTGACCCGCGTGCGTACTCCCTGGATCCTCGGGGAGGTCTCGTGGACTCCCGAGCGGGAGCCCGAGGCCGTCCTCTGGCTGAGCCAGCGGACCGGGAAACCCATCCTGCAATTGTCCACGAAGGACTATCGGGACAACCACTTGAGCTCCCTGGTGGCGCGGCATGGCTCCGCGGGCCCCCTCAACGGTGAGGTCTTCAACCGGCTCATCTCGAAGATCCGCGGGAAAAGCAAGCTCCCCTCGCGAGAGCGGATCGTCGTGTTCTCTCCCCATCCGGACGACGACGTGATCTCCATGGGCGGCGCGCTGCGCAAGCTCGTCGAGAACGGCAACCACATCACCGTCGGCTACCAGACATCCGGCAACATCGCGGTCTTCGGCCACGAGGTGCGTCGCTACCTGGACTTCGTGGAGCGTGCGCGCCCCCTCATGGAGCTGGCGGAGCACGCGGCGCTCAGCCGTCGGGTGGAGGCGGTGGAAGCCCACCTCGCCGGCGCGCACCCCGGGGACGTGGATGCGGACGACGTGCTCGACCTCAAGCGGATCATCCGCGAGACCGAAGCGGTGAGCGCCCTGGAGTCCGTCGGCCTCGGGTCGGAAAATGCTCGCTTCCTGGACCTACCGTTCTACCAGACCGGGAAAGTCCGGAAGGACCCCATCACCGAGCGGGACGTGGCTCGGTGCCTCGACTTCCTGGACGAGACGAAGCCCACCATCGTCTTCGCCGCCGGCGACTTCTCCGACCCCCACGGCACACATCGCATGTGTCTGGAGGCGGTCACCCGGGCGCTGGACGCGTACCGTGGGCCTGCACCGCAGCTCTGGCTCTACCGTGGGGCGTGGCAGGAGTGGCCTCTGGCCGAGGCGGACGTGCTGGTTCCGATGTCTGCGGAGGAGCTCAGAAAGAAGATCCTGGCCATCTTCAAGCATCAGTCCCAGAAGGACGTGGCGCCTTTCCCCGGCCCGGATCCGCGGGAGTTCTGGCAGAGGGTCGAGGAGCGGAACCGGGGCACCGCCGAGCTGCTACGCTCCGTGGGGCTCCCCGCGTACTACGCCATGGAGGCGTTCGTCGTGCTGGAAGACGGGGAGCGCCTCGCCACGGCGCTGGTCCCCACGGCCTCGCTGGGAGAAGGGTTCTGATGGCCCCCGGCGCTCGCGCGCCCGCGGGCCTGCCCGCGCACGTCCCAGAGGCCAGACGGTGAGCGCCTTCACGCCTCTGGATCTCGTCGTCCTCGTGACGTACCTGGTGGGCGTCACCGTATGGGGCGCCTGGCTGGGGCGGGGTCAGAAGGGCGGCACGGACTACTTCCTCGGGAGTCGGTCGCTGCCATGGGCCGCGGTCATGCTCTCGGTGGTGGCCACGGAGACCAGCACGCTCACCTTCCTGAGCGTTCCGGGAGTGGCCTACGTCGGCTCCATGACCTTTCTCCAGCTGACGCTGGGATACCTGGCCGGGCGCACGGTGGTCGCGGCAGTGCTCTTGCCGGCGTACTTCCGAGGCCAACTGTCCACGGCCTATGCGCTCCTGGAGTCGCGCTTCGGGCTGGGCGCGCGCCGGTTCACCTCGGCGATCTTCATGGTGACGCGGCTCCTGGCCGACTCCGTGCGCCTCTTCGCCACCGCCATCCCCTTGGCGCTCATCACGGGATGGCCCTACTGGCAGTCCATCGCGGTGGTGGGCGTGCTCACCCTCGTCTACACCTACTTCGGAGGCATCAAGGCCGTCGTCTGGGTGGACGTCCTGCAGATGGTCCTGTACCTGGGTGGAGCCGTGGCGGCGCTGGTCGCTCTCCAGTTCCTGGTCACCGGAGGTTGGGGTGCCATCCTCCCGACGGTCGCGGCTGCGGGCAAGCTGCACACGTTGGACTTCTCTCTGGACATCCACACGCCCTACACGTTCTGGGCGGGCCTGCTGGGTGGTGGCTTCCTGTCCATGGCGTCCCACGGCACCGACCAGCTCATCGTGCAGCGGCTCCTCACCTGCCGGGACCTGAAGTCGAGCCAGCGTGCCATCATCGGCAGCGGGGTCGCGGTGATCTTCCAGTTCGTGCTCTTCCTCGGCGTCGGCCTGGGCCTCTGGGCGTTCTACGAGGGACGGACCTTCGAGCGACCCGACGAGATCTTTGCGCGCTTCATCGTCAACCAGCTTCCCCCGGGCGTCACCGGTCTGCTCATCGCCGGTGTGTTCGCGGCGGCGATGTCCAGCCTGTCGTCGTCCATCAACTCCCTGGCCTCCGCGACGGCCTATGACTACTGGGCGCCCATGGTGGGGGCCACCGGCGACGACGCGCGCATCATGCGCGCCGGCAAGCGCTTCACGCTGGTGTGGGCAGGGCTGCTGATCCTGGGCGCCATTGTGTTCATTCCCTTGTCGAAAGGCACCTCCGCGGTGGAGGTCGCGCTGGGGATCGCGTCGCTGGTGTACGGGGGGCTCCTCGGCGCCTTCGCCCTGGGGGTGTTCACCACGCGTCCGGGGCAGGGCTCGGTGGTGGTGGGCGTCACCGCGGGAATTGGACTGGTGACCGTCTTCCGAAACGCCATGGCATGGCCCTGGTATGCCCTCGTCGGCAGCGTGGTGACGTTCGCCGTGGGGTGGGTGGTGAGCTACCTCGGCGAGGGCGTGCCCGAGGGCGCGGGACGATGAGCCGATACGTCATCGGCGTGGACGGCGGCGGGACCCGGACGCGGGCCGTCGTCCTGGACCGGGACGGGAAGGAGGTGGCACGAGCCGAAGGCGACGCGGCGGTGGCCGACGCGGCCGCTCCCGCACCGGCCGCAAGCGCCGTGGCCGCCGTCTGTAGCGCCGCCTCCCGGGCCGCGGGGATCGACCTGCCCGTGAACGTGGTGTGGGCGGGGCTCTCTGGGGCCGGGCGGGAGGCCGCCCGCTCGGCGGTGGAGGTGGAGTTGGGCCGCACGGGAGTCGCGAGGGTTGCGCGTGTGGGCACCGACGTCCTGGCCGCGTTCCATGACGCGTTCGCCGACGGCCCGGGCGTGCTGCTCATCGCCGGCACCGGATCCATCGCGTGGGGGCGGGCCGAAGACGGTCGCGAGGGTCGCGTGGGCGGTTGGGGCCGCCACATCGGAGACGAGGGCAGCGCGTACGCCATCGGCATGGACGCGCTTCGGCGGGTCGCGAAGAACGCCGACGGGCGCGCCCCGGAGACGGCGCTGCGCGAGGCGATCTTGAGCCACCTGAACCTCGCCGAGGTGGACGACCTCGTGCAGTGGACGGGTACGGCGGAGCGTGCGAAGGTGGCGGAGTTGGCCCCGGTGGTGGCCGCTTCAGCGACGACGGGGGATGGCGCGGCCGAAGAGATCATCCACCATGCCCTCGACGAGCTCGAGCGCCACGTCCTGGCGGTGCTGGAGAACCTGGGACCGTGGCACACGCCCCCGCGGGTGGCGCTGGCCGGCGGCCTGCTCCGGCCGGGCCGAGCGCTCAGGGCGCCCATGGAAGCGGTCCTGGCTCGTCACGGGGTGCCCGTTCTGGAACGTGAGATCGACCCCGCGATGGGGGCAGGGAGGTTGGCGTGCGCCATCGTCGTCTAGGCTCGGAGCTGTCCGTCGGTGCCCTTGGTCTGGGATGCATGGGGATGTCCGGTCCCTACGGTCCCGCGGATCGCGACGAGAGCATCGCCACCATCCGAGCCGCGCTCGATGCCGGGGTGACGCTCCTGGACACCGGGGACTACTACGGAATGGGTCACAACGAGCTGCTCATCCGCGAGGCTCTGCAGGTGGCCCGCCGCGAGGACGTGGTCATCAGCGTGAAGTTCGGAGCCCTTCGTGACCCCAGGGGCGCGTGGCTGGGGATCGACGCGCGACCGGAGGCGGTGAAGACGTTCATCGCCTACACCCTCCAGCGCCTCGGCACCGACCATGTGGACGTCTACCGCCCCGGTCGGGTGGACCCCCGCGTGCCCATCGAGGAGACGGTGGGCGCCATCGCCGACCTCATCGCCCAGGGCTACGTGCGCCGCGTCGGCCTCTCGGAAGCCGGAGTGGACACGATTCGGCGCGCTCACGCCGTCCACCCCCTGGCCGACCTGCAGATCGAATACTCTCTGATGTCCCGGGGGATCGAGGACTCGATCCTTCCCACCTGCAGGGAGCTGGGGGTGGGCATCACCGCCTACGGGGTGCTCTCCCGCGGCCTCATGAGCGGCCACTGGGCGAAGGACCGAGCCGTCGTCCCAGGAGACTTCCGCAGCTTCGCCCCTCGCTTCAAGGGCGAGAATCTCGAGCACAACCTGGGGCTGGTCGAGGTCCTGCGCGGAGTCGCCGCGGCCCGGGGGGCCACGGTGGCCCAGATGGCCATCGCCTGGGTGCTCTCCCGCGGTGACGACATCGTCCCCCTGGTGGGCGCACGCCGCCGCGATCGGCTGGCGGAAGCCGTGGGCGCGCTGGAGCTGGATCTGACACCGGCGGATCTGGACGCCATCGAGGCCGCGGTACCCCGTGGCTCGGCCGCGGGGGAGCGCTACGGGCGCGAGGCCATGCAGTCGCTGGACAGCGAGCGGTAGGGAAGGGCAGCCGACCTGCCGGAGAAGGGGGGCGGTGCCGCGAAGACGTGTGCGACCATCAGGGTGCCGAGGATGACGAGTCGAGGAGGGAACACCTCGCGATTGCGACGCTGGATGGTCGTCGTGGGTCTCGGAATCGCGGCGGCCCTGGGGGCGCCGAAGCCCGGCGCCGCCCAGGACGTGGACCAGCACCAGCGCTGGGCCAGCGCCACCTGGACCGACGACCTCAACTTCTTCAGCATGAACGCCCTGCTGGGGGGGCTCGCCGCGGGTGTCCAGCGCGTGCTGCACCATGGCTCGTTCGCCGAGGGCTTCACCCGGGGCGCCCTGGGCGGCGGCGTGTCGTATCTGGGGAAGCGGACGGCGGTGGCCCGCTTCAGCGGCGCGGGATTCCTGGGGCGGGAGGTCAACGCCGTGGGGGCCTCGATCACCCGGAACGCCGCGCTGGGAGTGGGGATTCTCGACACTCTCGTCCTCCCGGTGGGTCCCGTCCTCGCCTTCGTCGATCCCCGTCACATCGCGGGCTCTCGGCTCCGCCTGGATCTCAACCAGGCCTACTGGCTCGCCTATGCCCTGACGGAGAAGAGGCTCGCGCTGGACTGGTCGCGCACGCTCTCCGCGGGAGCGCCGGTGTTCCAGGCGACGCGAGCGGTCAAGGAGCGCGGCAAGGCCACCGACGGCATCATGGTCGGGGGCATGGTGGTGATGAGCCCATCGCTGGACGGGACTATCGACGACGTGTTCGCCCACGAGCGCGTCCACGTCCTCCAGCGCGACTTCATCGAGACGGCGTTGGGGGTGCCCCTGGAGGGGTGGGCCGCGTCGAAGCTCCGCCTTGGGCGCGTGCCTCTCTTCGACCGCGTCGTGCCCGGCGTAGGGTATCTGCCGTTCGACTACCTGCTCGTGGGTCCCTGGAAGCGATCGCAGCGGCTCTACGAGGTCGAAGCATACTTCCTGGAGACCCGGCGATGAGGCCCACCTCCCTTGCGGTGGGCCTTGCCCTGTGCGCCGTCGTTGCCTCCTGCACCTTGGACTTCGTCGCACCCGGGCCGGGAAGCCCCATCGCCCAGCTCACGCTGCGACTGGAACAGGGCTTCCTGGAAGGGGACAGCCTGCAGGTCACCGCGGACCTCGACCCCGGCGTGGGTGCCGACAACCTTCTGTCGGACGTGCCGGATCCTCACCTGGACGTCCTCGGTGCGAGCCTGCCGGCGGACTCCACCTCGCGTGACGAGAGGCTCGTCCTCCACTGGAGCGCGGTCCTCCCCGCCGATTCGGCGTACGCCTCTCCGCTGGCCATACGAGCGCCCGCCGTGTCCGGACGCGCGCTCCCGGCCCCCGTGACCGTTGCCCTGAGGCGTGAGGCCGAGGGCTCGGGGCGGCGCACATGGGCGGCAGGGGAGGAGCTGAGCCTGCCGCTGAGCCCGGCTTCGGAGGACACCGGGCTCGATGACGCCGTCTGGAATCTGGCGGTGAGCGGGTGGGACACGACCGGCGCGGCGATCTCCCTGGTGACGCTCTCCGTTCACTCCACCGTGGGGGACACGCTCCGCGTTCCCGCCGAGTGGCTTCCAGGGATCGGCCTCGATTCGCTGATGGCCCGCCTCCGGTACACGCGCTACCTGTCCTCGAAGAGCGCGGACGGCTCGTACATGGTGAACACGGTGGTGGATCAGTCCTTGTCCTGGATGTGGACGACGCGCGCTCCCTGAAGGACAACGTTCGGGTGCGACACCGCAACGACGCACCATCTGAGACCGCCGGCATCGGCGCAGCGCCCCCCCTGCTGAGGCCTGAGCACCTGCGCCCATACGTGCCCTCTGAGCGTTCGAGACCGAGACCCTTGTCGGATCGGCAGGCCATCCCTTCCCGGAAGGTCAAAAAGACAGACTATCGACGACTGTAAGGCGTTGCGGGCGTTCACTTTGGCAGACTTCGGCCCGTACTGGGCTGGCACGCACGTTGCTCAACGTGACGCCGGAAATCGGAAGTGGCCGGCGCATGCGGCGGGCAGCGCCAGAGCCAAGGGAACCGACCGGAACCTTACGGCCCGCACCGATACGTGAAACGAAGGAGAAAGAACCATGGCCATCACGCGTTACACCCTGCGCAACCCGACCCTCTCCCCCTGGCGCGATCTGGAGGAGGTCTCGAGCCGTCTCGCCCGCATGTTCGACGAGTCTCCCGTGTCGACGGGAGGCAACGGCGGAAACTGGATCCCGAGGGTCAACGTCGAGGAGACCAAGGACGAGCTGCTGCTCTCCGCGGAGCTCCCGGGCATGACCCAGGACGACATCTCCATCGAGCTGGAGAACAACGTGCTCACCATCAGCGGTGAGAAGAACGAGCAGCGCACCGAGGGCGACGAGGAGCGCCGCTACCACCTCTGGGAGCGTCGCTACGGAGCGTTCCAGCGCTCGTTCACGCTTCCCCGCACGGTGAGCGCGGATGCCATCCAGGCCACCTTCGACAACGGCATTCTCACGATCCGCATGCCGAAGGTCGCCGAGGCCAAAACCCGCAAGATCGACATCAAGAAGGGCTGACGGTCGAGGCTCGATCAGGCATCGCTTTGCGATGCCCCTGGCACCGGCGGCCCGGGTTCGTACCCGGGCCGCCGGTGGCGTTTCCGGGCCGAGGAAGTAGCCACGGCGGCACGATTGGGCCAAAATAGCTGCCGACAGGGACACCCATGGATGGAGTCGGCATGCGGGAGTCGAAGGATCCCGAGGTCAGGAGCTCGGTGTGGAGGCCGGTGGCCTTCGTTGTGTTCATCATCGTCGCACTGGCGGTCCCCGTGGCCTCGCCGGTCGTAGACATCGTGACGGGACGTCCGGTACCCGGGGTGACGCTCGCCCATCCCGTCACGTACCTGCTTCTCGCGCCGCTCTGCGGGGTGCTCGACGCCCTCACGGCCCTCTCGTTGCGCCAGCACATCGCCTTTCTCGGCTTTGCACTGTCGCTGTTCGTCATCTGGCGGCTATTCCGGCTCTGGCGGCCGACGCGTCGGCGAGGACTTCTCCTCACAGCCCTGAGGGAGCTGGGCGTGCTGGCGCTCTTCCTCGGGACGCTGGTGGGCGTATACGCCGTCGGCGTGCTCCTGCCACGTCCCATGGCGCGCCTGCATGTGGGGGACCCCGACGTGGTGGTGGTCGACTTCCACAGCCACACGCTCTTATCCCACGACGGGCGCAAGAGCTTCACGGCGGAGCGCAACCGCGCGTGGCACCGGGCAGGCGGCTTCGACGTCGCCTACGTCACCGACCATGACAGCACGCGAGCCGCCCTCGATGCGGAGAAGCGGAATCCGCGGCGCGCCGGCGACGGCACGGTGCTCCTCGCCGGAAGGGAGGTCGTCTACCGGGACATGCACGTGACGACCATCGGGACCTTCGACCCGCGCACGCGTACGTCGCCGAGCGAGCCATGTGGTCCGTGGCCGGTGGTGGTGGGGACCATCCCGGCGAACCTGTCCCGGGTCCCCCGCGCCGAGTGTCCCGACCACGGGGGTGGCCTCTCCGCAATCGAGTTGCTCGACGGGGCTCCGAAGGGCCTGGACGTGGGAGACCGCCAACGAGATCTCATCCTCGCCATCGCCGACAGCCTCGATCTGGCGATCGTGGCGTCGTCGGACAACCACGGTTGGGGAAGCACTGCGGTGGGCTGGAGCCTCATGAGAATCCCGGCGTGGCGGGACATGGCGCCCGAGCAGCTGAACGATGCCATCGTACGGACCATCCGCACGGAAGGCCGTCACGCCGTGGAGGTCGTCGGGCTCCGGCGTCCTCGCGAGGTCCGTACAGGACTATGGGCCACGGTAGAGCCCCTCCTCCTTCCCCAGACGTTCGTCTCGCGGCTCGGCCGCGCCGAGAGGATCGCGTGGCTGACGTGGATTGCGTTGGCCCTCTGGTTGTCGGCCCTGTGGTCGAAGAAGCGGCGCACGACCGCCCCATGACCCTGTTCGCTGACGCGGCGACGGGAGGCGCTTGATGCACGTCCTGCTCATCGAGGATGACGCCGAGTTGGCGGGGCTCATCGACAAGGGGCTCTCGGAGCTGGGGATGCGCGTGACCCGCGTCGGCGATGCCGCGACGGGACTCTCGCGGATGGTGAGCGGAGAGCACGACGCCGTCATTCTGGACGTCATGCTTCCCGGCGGCGACGGCTTCGCGCTGTGCGCGGAGGCTCGCAAGCGTGAGATCCGGACTCCGGTGCTCATGCTGTCGGCACGGTCCGCCGTCGAGGACCGGGTTCATGGTCTCGATGCGGGGGCCGACGACTATCTTTCGAAGCCCTTCGCGTTTCCGGAGCTCGTCGCGCGCCTTCACGCCCTCGCCCGTCGGCCCCCCGGCCTGGTGGACGAGGTGCGCACGTTCGGGGACCTCGAGGTGAACCTGCGGACCCGTGCGGTGTGCAGGGCGGGAAGAGCGGTCAGGCTCACCTCGATGGAGTGGCGTCTCCTGGAGTTCTTCGTGCGCAATGCCGGCACGGTGGTGGACCGAGCGGCCATCACCGCGTACGTCTGGGACGACAACCACGACCCGTTGAGCAACATGCTCGAGGTGCTGGTGAGCCGACTTCGCAGGAAGCTCGAGGACGGGCGCCAGCCCAGCCTCATCGAGACCATTCGTGGCGCGGGCTACCGGTTCGGCCCGCCGTGACCTCTCCCGTCCTGCGACTGCGCCGGCGACTCACGCTGTGGTACGTCGGCGTCTTCGCCGTGATCCTGTTGGCTTTCGGGGCGGTGACCTACACCATCGTGGCCTACCAGGTGACGGGCGCCCTCGATCGGTCGCTGGTCGCCACCATCGATGCCACGGTGGATCTCCTCCGGCGCGAGTCGCCGGCCTCCCGACCGACCCCACCTCCGATCCTGTCGCCGGGTCGGCGCGTTTGGGTGTTGAACGAGGATCTGACGGAGACGGGCTACTCGTCCACGCCCATCGAGCCCTGGGTCCTGGCAGCCGCGAGGAGGGCCCTTGCGGACGGGGAGGCGAGGGCCGGGGGGGAGACTCCCGACGACCGCATCTTTCGACTTCGAGCTCGCGCCATCACCCTTCTCGATGGCCGCAGGCTGGTCATCGTGGCCGGCGCGATCCAGGTGGAGATCGAGGACCAGTACCCCTCGGTTTTCGTAGGCTTCTCGGTCGCCGCGCTCCTTGCGCTCTGCCTGGTAGCTCTGGGCGGCTGGCGTCTCGCTCGGCGCTCCCTGGACCCCGTCGATCGGGCCATGACCGAGATGCGTCGCTTCACTGCCGACGCGGCCCATGAGCTGCGCACACCGCTGGCGGTGCTCCGTGGACACGCCGATGTCGCGCGCCAGAAGAGGCGTAGCGAGGGCGAATACGACGAGGTCCTGGATTCCATCTCCCGAGAGGCGGCGCGCCTCGGGGACATCGTCGAGCGAATGCTCCTTCTCGCCCGCGCCGACGCCGGGGACTGGCCCACGGCGAAGGAGTCGCTGTTCATGGACGACATCGTCCTGGACGTCGGCAGCGCGGGCCGAGCGCTCGGCGCCGCCCGGGGCGTGCGTCTTGAGGTCGCGGACCTGGACGAGGCTCCCGTGAAAGGGGACCCGGCGCTCCTGCGCCAACTACTCATGGCGATCGTAGACAACGCCGTGAAGTTCTCGCCGGACGGCGGCACGGTACGTCTCGGTCTCGTGCGGGACCGGGACGCGTGCCGGGTCAGCGTCGACGACGAGGGGCCGGGCATTCCGGAGGCGGCGCTGCCGCACGTCTTCGAGCGGTTCTTCAGGGCCGATCCGGCCCGCACGCGGCAGCAGGGCGCGGGGCTCGGGCTTTCCATCGCCTCCTGGATCGCTCAGCTGCATGGAGCGCAGCTGTCTCTTCATCCGAGGCCCGGCGGTGGCACCAGAGCCCTGGTGACGATTCCCGTGGACGGACCCGAAGGCTGACGAACCGGGGAGAGCCCCGGTCATCGACGGGAAAGGTGTTCCCGGTACCTTCGCGGTGGAACGTGCGAAATCCAGATGCCGGGAGAGGACGCCATGAGGCTCCACAAGGGAATGGTCATCGTCATGCTGCTCGGGGGGGCGGCGGCGTGTGCGAAGAGTGGAAACGAAGCGGGTCAGGAGGCCCCGGAGCAGGCCGCAGCGCCGGCAGGCGAGGCGGGAAGTGCCGCTGCGGTGCAACTCACCGTTGAGGACTCCAGCCTGATTGCCCGGGCGACCGTCACCGACGAGGCAGCCAGGGCGGCGGCGCTGGCGAGCGTCCCCGGGGGGCAGATCGTGGCGGGCGAGCTCGAGGAAGAGGGTGGGTCGCTCATATACTCGTACGACGTGAAGGTCGAGGCCCAGGAAGGCGTGCAGGAGGTGCACGTGGACGCAACCACGGGGAAGGT
>JAJDNI010000123.1 GCA_022340755.1 Gemmatimonadota bacterium | reverse complement strand
TGCGTGTTCAAGATCGCGAAGGACGTGTTGGGCTCCGGTCCCTCGTCTCTGGCCGGCCTGGGGGTGGCGCCCATGGTGGTGGGGATCGCCGTGGCGACGGTGGCGGCGGCGCTCTCCGTCCGGTGGCTGGTGAGCTACCTGAACCGCCACGGGCTGGCGGTATTCGGATGGTACCGCCTGGGCCTGAGCGCCGCGTTCGTGGTCCTCGTGCTGGGCGGGTGGCTGTCCTTCGGAAAGCGTCCCCCGTCGACCCCTTCCGCCTCCACTACTTCGGTGGCGATCGTGCGATGAGCACACAGGATTCTGGCGATATGGCCCGTGCCCGTGCGGCGCTCGTGCAGGCGGCCCTCGAGGAAGATGTCGGAGACGGGGACTGGACGACGGAGTGGACGGTCGAATCTGACAGCCGCTCGAAGGCGATTATCGTGGCGAAGCAGCCGCTGGTCGTGGCGGGGACCGTTTGCGTGCTCGACGTCTTCCGTGTGGTGGACCCGGATCTGACGGTCGAGCCGCTTGTGGACGACGGAGATCGCGTGGCCCCCGGCGACGTGATCACCAGGCTGGCCGGAAGCACACGAGCCATTCTCACCGGCGAGCGCACGGCGCTGAACTTCCTCGGGCGGCTCTCCGGCATCGCCACACTCACGCGTGCGTTCACGGACGCCGTGGCCGGCACCGGTGCTCGGGTGATCGACACGCGCAAGACCACGCCCGGCTGGAGGCTCCTCGAAAAGGCCGCGGTACGCGCCGGCGGGGGCGCCAACCATCGGGTGGGGCTCTACGACATGGTGCTGGTGAAGGACAACCACGCCGACGCTCGGGGTGGGGTGGTGGCGGCCGCCCGGGCGGCGATGGCGAAGAACACACGAGGATTGGCTGTGGAGGTGGAGGTGCGCACCCTGGGGGAGCTGGAGCAGGTGCTCCCGTTGGGTGTGGATCGTGTCCTCCTGGACAACATGGATCCCGAGACCCTGCGTGAGGCCGTGCGTCGTGCGCGTGCCCTGGGCGGTGCACGCCCTGAGCTCGAGGCATCCGGGAACGTCACTCTCGAGACCGTGCGGGCGGTGGCTGAGACCGGCGTCGACTTCATCAGCGTTGGCGCGCTCACCCATTCCGCGCCGAACGCGGACGTGTCGCTCAGGGTCGTGGGGTAGGGGGGCTCGTGTCGCTCCTGACCCACTGGGACGGCGAGCCCGTTCAGGTCTGGGCGAGGATCTGGCGCGCGCCGCTCCTGGAGGCCCACGACCTGCTCCCGTCCACCAACGACCGGGCCCGGGAGGTGGCCGACGAGGGGGCCGGTCCGTTCTCGGTGATCCTGGCCGACGAGCAGACGGCGGGACGAGGCCGAAGCGGGCGCGCGTGGCACTCGCGACCGGGCGCCGGCCTCTTTCTTTCGACCCTGTTACCCGGGTCGGGGACACCGCCGCTTCACCTTCCCCTGCTGGTCGGTCTCGCGGCCGCCAGGGCGGTGGAGTCGGCCAGCCCGCGAGTGGGCGTCGGCCTGAAGTGGCCGAACGACTTGATCCTGCAGGGTCGAAAGGTCGGGGGGATCCTGTGTGAGCGACACCACGGAGCCGTTGTCACGGGGATCGGGCTGAACGTGCGTCATCGCGCCGCCGACTTCCCCCCGGAGCTCGCGGGGATCGCGACGTCGTTGGAGGCCACCACCCGGAAGCCCGTATCCATCGGCTCCCTCGTCACGGCCTTGCTCCGTGAGCTTCACGTGCTCTGCAGCCTTCCGGCAGCCTCTCTGCCCGGGGAGCTTCACGAAGAGCTCACGGCCCGGGACGTGCTCAAGGACGTAGAGGTGTCGACCCGGGTGGCGGGCCGGGGCGTGGCGCGGGGGATCGACACCGACGGGGCGTTGCTCCTGGAAGGGGCCGACGGCACGGTGAAGCGCGTGGTGGCCGGCAGCGTGCGAGCGTTATAGATAGGCGGGGGCCGAGACGCCTCCCATACCAAGGTGAACCATCCGCAGACGGGGATCGTCCTATGCAGCTCGTGGTGGACGTCGGCAACACCGAGACCGTCCTGGGCCTGGCCACGTCGGAGACGGAGCTGGCCGCGCACTGGAGGGTCAGCTCCATGGTGCCGCGCACGGTGGACGAAACCACGGTGCTCCTCCGTGCGCTTCTGGCGTCGGTGCCCGTCGACGCTTCGAGCGTAGAGCGGGCGGTCGTGGGATCCGTGGTACCCTCCGCGACGCGGTCCTGGGTCAAAAGCCTGGGCCAGATCTTGCCCTCGCCGGTCGTTACGGTCGGGCCGACGTCGCCGCTGCCCATCAAGCTGGACGTCGAGGAGCCCCTCACCGTGGGGGCGGACCGCATCGTGAACACGCTCGCCGCCATGGAGATGTACCATCGAGATACCATCGCCGTCGACCTGGGCACCGCCACGACGTTCGACTGCATCAGCGCCGACGGCGTGTTCATGGGCGGGGTCATCGCCCCCGGCCTTTCGGCGGGTCTCGAGTGGCTGGACAGACGCACCGCCAAGCTCCCTCGAGTGGAGCTGGAGCCACCCCGGCTCGTCATCGGGCGCCGGACGGAGACCTGCATCCAGAGCGGGGTCTTCTTCTCGGCGGTGGAGGCCGTGGACGGGATCGTGAGGCGCATCAGGAAGGAATGGCGCAGACCGGACGCCCTGGTGGTCGCGACGGGGGGCTTCGCCAAGGTGGTGGGTCCTCACCTGGCCACGGTGGACCAGGTCGAACCCTTCCTGACGCTGTACGGCCTTGCCATGGCCGGGCGCTACATCGCCGAAGCCGACTGACGCGGAGGCGCCCGAAGCCGTGGGGCCCCGGGCGCCTCGAGTCGTTCGTGCTCGGACCGTCAGTGGGTGATGGCCACGAACCACCCAGCCACGATGGGACCTCTCGGCCTACGGCCCCGTCCGCGCCCCGCCGGCGGCTGCTGTGCGCCCTCGGGTGGCGGCCCGTACTCGGGCTGGAACAGGTACGCCGTGTGGGTCGTGGGGTCCACCGAGATGGTCTTGGCGCCAGGCACGGTCTCCACCGTGGCCACCACGGTGTAGCTGTCGGGCCCGTCCTGGTGCACGACGGTCACATTGCCCGAGCGCCCGGCTGGGATATACATGAGCTTCTCTGCGGGATCCCATCCGAACGCGTCGACGCCCTCGCCGTTCGAGATGGTCGCCACGACCTTGCCAGTGGCGGGGTCGGTGACCACGGAGGTGCCGCTGCACCCGGAGAACACGCGTTTGTTCACCGGATCGTAGGCGATGCCGGTGGGTCCCTCGCAGGGCGCCAGCGGCCAGGAGGCTACCGCCTTCCAGGTATTCTCGTCGACGACCTGCATCGTGCTGGTGCCCTCGTTGTTCACGAAGATCTTCCCGGCCCCGTCGCTGGCAGCCCCCTCGGGGGCGGTGTCCTCGAGGTTCACTGTGCCCACGATGTCACCGGTGGCGGCGTCCAGAGCCACCAGGGTGCCGATGGGCCGGCTGTGGTTGGTGAGGATGACCCGGTCGGAGAAGGCATCGTACATGATGCCGTCCAGGCCGCCGGTGGGGATGTGCACCTTCTTCACCGCTGCCAGGGTCTTGAGGTTGAAGACCGTTACAGTGGAGTCGCCGGCGTTGGAGGTGAAGCCCAGGCCGTGCTTCTCCGCGAGGGCGATCCCATGCATCCGCGGCGTGTCGGGAATGTCGCCGAGGACCTTCCCCGTCCGGCCGTCCACCACCATGACGTGGGTGCTGCGTGACACGAAGACCCGGCCTGTGCCGGGCTCGGCGTTGAGGTAATCGGTCCCCCCCTCACCGCCGATGTTCCACTTCTGGACCTTGAACTTCGGAGTCGCCTGGGCGGCGCCTGGAGTGGGGAGGGAGCCGAAGGCGCCGAGGAGAGCGGCCAGCACGGCTGCTGTAAGGGTGCGTCTTGCCATGTGAGCCTCGGAGGCAGAGCCCCGGTTGGAGGAGCGGGATGGCGATGGGCCACATGCCGCATCCTGTCCCGCGCCCCCAACTTATCGCTACATTGCTTGCTCGTCCCTGACCGAGCGAACCCGACACCCGCACGAGAGACCCCATGACGCTCTCTCCCGTCTTCCGATCCGAGGCCGCGGTCCGTCTCCTGGAGGAGCAAGGAGTCTGGCAGCGCCTGGCCCCGGATGTGGCCGCGCAGGCCGACGCCGTGCGGTCGCTGTACCGGGACCTGGAGGAGGTTCTGGGTCCGGAGTTCCGGGGCCCGGCGCCGCACGTGCCCACCGCCGCCGAGGCGCTGCGCCCGGAGGGACTGCACTTCGTCCAGGAGTATTTCTTCCTGATCCTGTTCCGGTCGATCTTCGGCTCCCTGGGAGTCCCAGAGGCCCGGCTCCGCCTCTATACGGAGCTGAACTTCTGCATCAAGGGCACGATCACGGCGGCCGACAACCTCTTCGATGACCAGGACAAGAGTCTGCTTCCCCTGGCTCCGGTGGCCGGGGCGCGCTTTCTCTCCATCCTCCAGCTCATGTGCTTCGAGCGGCTCCTCAGGCGGGTGCTGGACCGAGGGGTCGCCGGCGGCGTCCTCACCGCCGAGCAGGCGACCCTTGTTCAGCGGGAGCTGCTGGATCGGATGGCCTCCATCGGTCGACTGGAAGGCTCCGAAGAGGGCGGCGTGGATGACGTTCCGGAACCCACCGAGATGGTGGAGCGCGTTCATAAGGTCCGGGGCGGTGCACTGTTCGCCCTGGCCTTCGCCGCACCGAGCGTCCTGGAGGATGGCGAGGTGGCCGAGCGGGTCGGCGCGGCCGAGCCTGCCGTCGCGCGCCTGGGGACGGCGTTCCAGGTCGTGGACGACTTGACGGACTTCGAGTTCGACCTTGGCCGACGGAGCCACAACCTCCTGACGTCGCAGATCTTCCACCACGGGACGGCCGCCGAAAAGACCGCGCTGGAGAGTTTCCGCCACGGCGACGCGGTCCCCGACGGGGTGGTGGAGGAGCTCTTCAAGTCGTCCGCCCGGGCCGTCTTGGAGCGGGCTTACGAGGAGGGAAGGGCGTCGTTCCGGATGCTGTCGGAGCTGGGTCACTGGTTCGAGTCCGGGCTGGCCGATGATGTGGTCCACGCCATCGTCGGCCTGGACGGCGTCGCCCGGATGGAGGCCCTCAGCTCCGGGGACTAGCTCCGCCGTGGGCCGCGCCGGTGGTTTGACCGGCGCTATGGGACCCCGATGTCCGGAATGGTTCGGAAAGCGTTACGGCAGTAGTCAAATCAGGCGCTTGACACCCTCTTTTTCCCCGCCATATTTGAAACCTCGTTAGCACTCCCTGTCGTGGAGTGCTAACAGTCTTAGCAACTAATTCCACATCCGCCTTTTGCAACCGGAGGAAGGCCTGATGGGAAAGAAAGCCGCTGCCCGGATCCAGCCGCTGGCTGATCGCGTCGTGGTGAAGGCGCTGGAGGAGTCGGAGCAGATGCGGGGCGGGCTCTACATCCCCGACACCGCGAAGGAGAAGCCGTCGCAGGGTGAGGTCGTGGCCGTAGGCCCCGGGAAGATCTCGGACGACGGCACGCGCCTGGAGATGGACGTGAAGGTCGGGGACAAGGTCCTCTACGGAAAGTACAGCGGGACCGACGTGACGCTGGACGGTGAGGAATACCTCATCCTCCGCGAGAGCGACGTCCTCGCCGTTATCAACTAAGCCAACGCATTCGACGATTCGAAGGAGATACGAATCATGGCAGCCAAGGAGCTCGGATTCGACGTCGAGGCGCGGGCGCGCCTCAAGGTCGGTGTCGACAAGCTCGCCCAGGCGGTAAAGGTCACCCTGGGCCCCAAGGGCCGGAATGTGGTCCTGGACAGAAAGTTCGGTTCCCCCACCGTGACCAAGGACGGCGTGTCCGTGGCCAAGGAAGTGGAGCTCGAGGATCCCGTGGAGAACATGGGCGCCCAGATGGTGAAGGAGGTCGCTACGAAAACCTCCGACGTAGCCGGTGACGGCACCACCACGGCGACCGTCCTGGCCCAGGCCATCTTCGGGGAGGGCCTGAAGAATGTGACCGCCGGGACGAACCCCATGGGCATCCGCCGGGGCATCGACCAGGGCGTGGAGGTGGTGGTGGAGGAGCTCAAGAAGCTCTCGACCCCCACCAAGGGCAAGAAGGAGATCGCCCAGGTCGGCGCCATCAGCGCCAACAACACGAAGGAGATCGGCGACCTCATCGCCGATGCCATGGAGAAGGTCGGAAAGGACGGCGTCATCACGGTGGAGGAGGCCCGCGGCCTCGAGACCACCCTGGAGACCGTGGACGGCATGCAGTTCGACCGCGGCTACTTGTCGCCCTACTTCGTCACGGATCCGGAGCGCATGGAGGCCGTCCTCGAGGACGCCATGATCCTGATCCACGACAAGAAGATCAGCTCCATGAAGGACCTTCTCCCGGTGCTGGAGAAGGTGGCCCAGATGGGCAAGCCGCTCCTCATCGTGGCGGAGGATGTCGAGGGTGAGGCGCTGGCCACCCTGGTCGTGAACAAGCTGCGCGGCACGCTGAAGGTCGCAGCCGTGAAGGCTCCGGGCTTCGGCGATCGCCGGAAGGCCATGCTCCAGGACATCGCCATCCTCACCGGTGGTCAGGTGATCTCGGAAGAGGTCGGCTTCAAGCTGGAGAACGCGGTGGTCAGCGATCTCGGCGAGGCCAAGCGGATCGTCATCGACAAGGACAACACCACGATCATCGACGGCGGCGGCGACCAGGACAAGATCAAGGGCCGCATCGAGGAGATCCGCGTCAGCATCGACAAGAGCACCTCGGACTACGACCGGGAGAAGCTCCAGGAGCGGCTGGCGAAGCTCGCCGGCGGCGTGGCCGTCATCAACGTCGGCGCTGCCACCGAGACCGAGATGAAGGAGAAAAAGGCGCTGGTGGAGGACGCGCTGCACGCGACGCGGGCAGCCGTGGAGGAGGGCATCGTGCCCGGCGGCGGCGTGGCCCTGCTGCGGGCTCAGAAGGCGCTGGAGAAGATCAACCTCGAGCGCGAGGACGAGCAGATCGGCATCCAGATCCTGGTGCGTGCGCTGGAGCATCCCATCCGCCAGATCTCCACGAACGCTGGTGTCGAGGGCAGCATCGTCGTGGAGAAGGTGCGCTCGAAGAAGGACGTCAACTTCGGGTACAACGCGCTGACCGACAGGTACGAGGACATGGTGGAGGCGGGCGTCATCGACCCGACCAAGGTGGTGCGGACGGCGCTGCAGAATGCCGCGTCCATCGCCGGGCTGCTCCTCACTACCGAGGCGGTGGTAGTGGAGATGCCGCAGGAGGAGAAGGCTCCGCCGATGCCGGGTGGCGGCATGGGTGGGATGTACTGATTTCCGACACGCGGCGCGCGTCGGAAATCACACGGCAGGTTTCCGAACCCGACTCCCGGGCGGCTGATCGAGCTGCCTGAAGTCGGGTTCGGAAATCCGCCTCCTGGGCGCGACATCCTGTCGACGTCGCGCCGGGAGGCAGGAAGAAGGCCCCACCAACCCTCGTGGTCGGTGGGGCCTTCCTGCTCTCTCTGAGGAATGGGACCCCTCAGGCCTCCAACCCCATCTTCTCGAGCACGCGAGAATACCGTGGGTCGTCGCGAAGCGGATCGAAGTGCGGCAGTAGCTTGACCCAGGTCATCAACGTGTCGCGCTCGTCATAGGCTCGCTCGAGCCACTGGAACGCCTCATCGACTCTGCCGAGCGCCCCACTCAGGAACGAGAGATTCGTGGGAGGCACGTACTCGCGGCTCCATCGTGAAGAGAGCTCATCATAGATCGCCTCCCCCTGCGACGTTCTACCGGAGGCCAGGTACGTGAGGCCGAGCTCCATGACGGACCATGGGTGACGTCCTGCCACAGTGATGGCTGTCTCGAGGGCCTCGATGGCCTCCGAGTAGTCGGCATTGAGTCGGTAGGCCATACCGAGTATCTGGTTCGCGTGCCAGGATGTCGGATTCAGCTCCAGCGCGGTTCGGAGCCGGTCGATGGCCTCCGGGAACCGTCGCAGCCACGCCAGAACCTGTCCAAACCAGGTGTGCGCGATCTGGCAGAGAGGGTCGAGCTGTACCCCCCGCAGGAGGCTGGAGAGCGACTCCTCGGATCTCCCCATGGAGGCGAGAAAGAAGCCGTAGAGCGAATGGACCTGGGGAAGGTCCGGGTTGAGCTCGAGCGCCTTGAGAAGGTGCTCTTCGGCCTTGGACCATTCAAAGTCGTAGGCCCAGGCCAGGAGGCCCAACTGGAAGTGCGCTTCGGGGAGGGTCTCATCCAACTCGAGGGCCCGCATCGCTGCCTGTCGGGCCTTTGGCAGCACGTCTCTGGGGCGGGAGATGCCCGTAGCGCCAAGCCAGTGGTAGGCCTCGGCGACGCCGGCGTGCGCGAGAGCGTACTGGGGGTCGGTGGCGAGTGCCCGCTGAAAGTACTCGAGCCCCATCCGCGGACTCTCCCCACCCTGGGTCACCAGGAACCGCCCCCGTAGGTAGAGGTCGTAGGCTTCGAGGTTCTCCGTGGTGGGTCCGACCAACGGCTGCCGCGTGCCAGCCGCAAGTGTGACCTGCAACTTGTCCGCGATTGCCGTCGCGATGTCGTCCTGAATGGCGAAGACGTCTTCCAACTTCCGGTCGTAGCGTTCCGACCAGAGGTGGTAGCCGCTGGATGCATCGATGAGCTGCGCAGTGATGCGGAGGTGGTCCCCAGCCTTGCGCACGCTACCCTCCAGTACCGTTGCGACCTTCAGCTTCGTGCTCACCTCAGCGAGGTCGGGTGACGTGCCCTTGAAAGCGAACGAGGACGTGCGAGCGGCCACCCGGAGATCCTCGAGCTGAGCCAGCGCGTTGATGATCTCCTCGGTCATACCGTCGCTGAAATACTCGTTCTCCGCTTCATCGCTCATGTTGGCGAAGGGAAGGACAGCAATGGATTGCCGCGAATCACCCTCAAGGATCTCCGAAACGGAGGCAGGGTCTCCCGCGATGACCGGGGGTTCTTCGGGTCTGACCTCGTAAGCCCAAGCAAGGACGAGGGCGACGGGGAGCCCGAGAATGATGAGGATGGCCACGAAGCGGGCTGCTGCGAGAGGAAAGCCCAGCATGTCGAAGATGTACTGGGCAACGGAAGCGACCGTGAATCCTACGACAACGTAGACCGCAGCGACTTGATAGACCTTCCGTCGCTTCAACTCGGCCAGGAACACCGAAAGATTGGATGCCATACAGTTCGCTCCGGCATGCAGAGATCGCCCGGGCGGCCAGTCACCTCGTGCCAAGAATTGAATCGGCTGGGGGAAATGGCAAGGAATCGGGCGGGGGATCCGTCTTCCACGGAAGGGGGTGTGACCACGCGTGGTTTCCCGAACGTTTTCAGAAGGCCCGGACGTGCCTCATGTCAGCCGAACGTGCTTCTCTCCGCGGGCATGCAAGTGACAGACGAAGTGGTCTGCCCCTCTGGCAAAGTGGTTGCTCGATCAGTTGCGGACGCGTACGCCAGCGGTAGATGAGCCTAGTTAAGGAATGGTGGCCAGGCAGGAAGTCCGTCATAGTCGTTGTTTTTGGCTATTCCGGTCTGTTCGCTGCCATCGGCATTCATGATGTAGATCTCGGTCTCATCAAGGCTGGTTCTGCTCCTAAAGATTATTCTCTTCCATCAGTGGACCACGATGGTGCACTGCTGCTTGCGGCGCCGTTAATCAGGCGTGATACCCCGCTCCCGTCGCGTTTCATCGTATAGAACTCATAGTGTGCATCCAATATTGAAAGAAACACCATCTTTGTGCCATCGGGAGAAAATGCCGCAGCACCGTCTTGTGCATCACTATCCGTGAGGTGTCTTTCACCGGTCTCCACAGCATTGGTGATGGAAATATCAGATGGTCGGCCGGATACGAAGGCTGTGTTCTCACCTTGCCGTGACCCGGAAGGCCCTGCGCCTGGGACTGTCAACTCTATCTCGTGCGATGCATCGCGGCTGATAATACAGAAAGTAGCCCTGCCGTCGTCGTCTACAGAGTTGACTACTATCCTCTCGCCGTCAGGTGACCATTGAGGTTTGTCATCCGTGTCTTCGTTGTACGTCAGTCTCTTGTAGTCACTTCCAGCAGGTTTCATCACTTACGGGTCATAGTGCCCGTTTGTCTGTGCTGTGAACGCAATCTTCGTGTCTTTGTATAATCCTGCATCGGCGACTGAGGCCTTGTGTCTCTGTGGGGACTACTGTGTCTGGTGGAGAGGCAAGACGGTGATACCTATAGGCATCCAATGGCAAACGCTGAACGGATTGACGTAGGAATGAGAAGTCGCACCGTGTTCTTCAGCCCGCGCCGCAGAGTCAAGGGGTAGCTCGCCGTCTGCGCCGGGTGATCTGCGTCGGGAGACGTTCGGCTTGCAGCCCACGGCTCGGGGTCGGCATTGTGGCCGCGGAGGAGGACCCGAAAGTCGTCGAAGGAGACCGCATGACGCGCAAACATCAGATCGACTCGGGCTCCACGGGGGATCCTGCGTGCCACTTGGACCTGGAAGCCCTGGAAGCGGGACTCACGGCCCGGGCGCCGACTCCCCGGGGCGCGGGAACCGTGACCTTGCTGGTCCGACGGGGCCCAGGCGGCGCCCGGGAGGTTCTCCAGCGTGCCCACCTCGTTCGCGACGGAGGTCTCCCCGGCGACCGGTGGGAAGTCAAGCGGAGGAATCGCGCCACCTCCCTCACGGTGATGGAGGACGGGGTGGCGCGGCTCATCGCCAACGGGCAGCCTCTGGCGCTGTTCGGCGATCAGATCTTCGTGGACCTGGATCTCTCCCGAGCGAATCTCCCCGCGGGGTCCCAGGTACGGATGGGGTCGGCTACCCTCGTCGTCACACCCACGCCTCACGACGGCTGTCAGAAGTTCCGGTCTCGCTTCGGCACCGCCGCCCTCCGGCTGGTGTCGGGCAAGGTGCATCGCCACCTGAACCTGCGCGGTGTCTACATGCGCGTGGTGCAGGACGGGGACGTGGGGGTGGGCGACGTGGTGACGGTTCTGCGTCGAGGTGAGGGCGCGCCGCAAGCGTAGGCGGAAGGCCCGCGGGTGAGGGCAGGGGGCCGCCTCGCTCCGCGCTCACCCGTCGTCGACCCACTCCAGGAGATCGCCGGGCTGGCACTCCAGCTCCCTGCAGATGGCTTCCAGGGTGCTGAACCGAACGGCTCGGGCCTTGTTGGTTTTGAGGATGGAGAGGTTGGCGAGGGTGATCCCCACCCGCCCCGCGAGCTCCGAGAGGCTCATCCCCCGGCGTACCAGCATCAGATCCAGGTTGACCTTGATGGACATGGGGGCCTCACACCGTGAGGTCACGGTCCTGCTGCAGCTCGACGCCGAGGCGCCACGCGGCTGCAAGGACGAGGACCAGGAGGCCGGGGAGGACCAGGTTCCACCGTCCGTGACGGTCGGCGGTGCCGAGGGCGATTCCGGTGAGGTCGGCGGCGTGGAGGATGATGGCCGTGCGGATGTTGTCGAGGAACGGGGCCAGGAATCCCATGACCACCAGGAGCCAGCCGATCCACGAGACCCGACGGGCGTTCTCGGCGGTGAAGACCGCGCCGCTGCGGACGTCCCGCAGCATGGCGCGGAGGAGGCCCACCCCCAGAAGGAGGGCCAGGGCACCCGGCACCGCGAGCAAGGTCGTGAAGAATTGGAGGCCCGGCCTTCGGGTGTGGAACTCCAGGGTCGCTCCCCCGTGGTCCAGGAGGGGGTGGACTGCCGTGATGGTGTCAGGAGACTCCAGAGGCAGGGCCTCGAGGACGGCGCCGTGCGCAAGGGACACCTCCGCGGAAAGCACCGGGGCCACGTCGCGCGTCTTCATGAGGACGGGGCCGCCGATGAGGAACGCCGCGACCGCCACGTTGCCGATGAGTACGAACCACCAGACGATGTCGATGAGCACCTTGGCGATCCGGGTGGCCCGTCCACCCGCAACATTCACGTCCACGTCCGCCTCCAGAATCTGGGCGAGCTTATCGCTATACGGCAAAGTTTTATCGTAAAACGATAAATGTCAAGCCCACGGCAGGAGTGT
>JAJDNI010000243.1 GCA_022340755.1 Gemmatimonadota bacterium | reverse complement strand
CGTGGACCCGCTGAAGGCGGAGGGGCAGGCGGAGCTGTCGAAGAACCTCCAGATCGCCACGGCCGCCGTGGACGCCACCGGCATGTGTCTGTTCATCGCCTTCGCGGTGCTGGATCAGCCCGACACCTTCCAGGCGCTGGTGGACCTGCTGAACGCCTACTACGGATGGGACCTCGACGCCGCCGGCGTGGCGGCCTACGGCAGCAAGATCCTGGCCTACGAGCGCGACTTCAACGAACGGGCCGGGTTCACCAAGGCCGACGACCGTCTACCGCGCTTCTTCAAGCGGGAGCCCTTGGCGCCCCACAACGTGACTTTCGACGTGTCCGACGCCGAGCTGGACTCGGTGTTCGCGTAGGTGGGGAAGGCGGGTCTGGCAGGGTCCGGGTCCGGCGACCCCGGGGAGAGGAAGGGAGCGATGGGTGAGGCACCCACCGTTCGCGTGACGCTGTCGCGGTCCGCGTTCAAGGTCCTGCTGCAGCGGGGGATCGGGATCCCCGACGGCACCGGCGCCAGCGTGCGGGAGTTCCTGCAGGGCACGTTGGGCATCGACCCCGCCTATGTCGAAGGGGAATTGCAGACGGTCTTTCTGGATGGCCACCCGGTGGACGACTTCGACCGCGCGGGAGTCCGCCCCGGGGCGGTGCTGGCCCTCTCCGGCGCCATGCCGGGGCTGGCCGGCGCCACCATGCGCCGGGGCGGCTACTACGCCCGCATGCGGGAGGGTATCAGCCACGCTGGGAGCCATCAGGCGGAGGGAAGCGGGGAGCAAGGCGTCGTCATCGTCAAGCTCTTCAACCGGCCCCTCTCCGACCTCGCCGAGACCCTGGCGAGCCGCCCGCTTCTCGTGCCCACCGATGCCCTCGACGGCCTGGATCCGGAGACGGGGGTGGACGGCTGGGTCCTCGTGGCCGTGACGCTGGCCTGACGGAGGTCGACGTGACCATCACCGTCAAGTGCTTCGCGTCCCTGGCCGGCCTCCAACCGGAGAACCCGGAGGCTTTCCCCATCGCTCGAGGGGAGACGGTGGCTCGTGTCATGAAGCGACTGGGGATCCCGGAGGGCGGAGCGGCCCTGATCTTCGTGAACAACGTCCACCGACAGCCGGACACCGTCCTGAGGGACGGCGATACCCTGGGCTTCTTCCCGCCGATCGGCGGGGGGTGACAAACATGGGGCCCCGGCTCTCACCGGGGCCCCATGTTCGTTCCTCGATTCTACCGCTCGTCCAACACCCGTCCGGCGTTCAGGTTGTCCCAGTTCATCAACGTGTTGAAGACCAGGCTGTACGTGGCGATGGTCTCGCCGCGATACACCGGGTTGTTGGCGAAGAGGACCACGTGGCCCTTGCCCACCGGGTCGTCCACCACCACGGGCCGCTGGGCGATGTCGTTGCCTCCGGAGAGGAGCCCGGACACCAGCAAGTCGCGCTGGTCGGTGAAGCGGAGCACCACCCGCGGCCGCTGATCGGGCGGGATGATGTTCAGTGGGTTGCGCAACTGGTCGTCGGTGATGGGCGCGGCCTGCCACGGCTCCACCCGGGGACGGACAGGCGCCTCGAACTGGGGCGTCAGCGCCGGCCGGCCCTGCACGACGTCGTGGTCGGCCGCCGTGCCGCGTCCGGTGGCGCGCGTGGCCTCGCCACCACCACCGCGCCCGAATCCGCCACGGCCTCCCCGGGTGGTGTTGCTCACGCTGAAGCTCGCACCGTCGTCGCTGTAGACCGCGAGGCTATCCGCGATGCCGTACGCGATGGGGCTTGCCCCGTCGACGATCCTCGTGCGGAGCAGGCTTCCCACCACCTCCCGGCTCCTGGGCTGGTTGGCGCTCACCCCGTTGGTGAGCCCGTACTGGATGGCGAAGTCGGAGGTGTTCGTCGTTGTGATGAGCACGCCGCCGTTGGTCACGAAGTCCTTCAGATGCTGCAGGCCGTTCCAACCCAGCCCCGGGCGGATGTCGTCACTCGAATCGGGGACGCCGAGGTTCGGGGTCTCGGCGCTTTTCTTCCAGGCGATGGGATCGCGCCACATCGGCATCCCGTCGATGATGGACTGGCCGCCGCCACCGGCCGGCGGGAAGACGATGACGTCATACTTGGCATTCAGGTTCGGGGTCTTCGCTACGACCTGGGTGCTGATGTAGTCGTAGGGCACCTTCACCCCGTCGAAGCCGAGGCGCCACCAGCCCTCGGTCTGTGTCCCCTGCCATGTGTGGAGGATCGCCACCCGCGGCGCCCGCGCCGGGTGCGTCTTCACGTCGGGCGCAGAGGGGAGCGCGTATACCTGGACGCCCAGGGACCTCGCCGCGGCGTCGAGCGCGTCCGTCGACACCTTGGTCACGAGGAGCGAGCCCCGGTCGAAGTGCCGGTCGGCAGCGTCGAAGGGTTCCTCGGCGGCCTGGAAGTCGGCGTTCTCGAGCTGGTAGCGCAGGGTGATGAGCGCGTTGTCGCCGTTGGCGGCGATGGCATACACAGGCCCGCTTCCGCTCACGCCGCCGGGAGCGACGATGTCACCGGTCACGCGCTCCATGGAGGCCTTCAGGACCGAGGTGTCCAGGACCCGTACGCACTCCACGCCGAACCCCTCGGGGAAAGTCCAACCCGTGTCGTCGTAGGGGCGGGTCTGAGGGTCGTTGGGTGCCCAGTACTGGTAGTCGAGGAGCGCGTCCGCTATGCGGGAGTAGGGCTGGTCCATGCGGATGACGTAGCTCCCCGCGGGGAAGGTGCGTGCCTCGGTGGGCTGCGGCTTGGGCATCACGGCGGTGTCCGCCGCCGCGCCCGGGGCCGGCGCGTTGGCGCCCGCCCCCCCGCGGCCGCCACGCCCGCCGGATGCACGCCGCACCGGCACCGCGACCGTGAAGGGAGCCGTGGCGCGGGAGATCTCCACGTGCTGCCGCTGGAGGGCGTGGAGGAGCGAAGCCTGGTTGCCCAGGCGCGGGTCGTTGCCCGGGAGAATGTAGGCGGCCGGGCCTTCGGTGGTGGCCTTCCCGACGGACCGCTTGGCCTTCGTGTAGAAGTTCTCCAGGAAGAGCTGCCGGTTGTTGGCGAAATACTCCAGGGAGACGAGCAGGCCCGTCTGCTCGTAGTTGTTGTTGTCCCTCAGGGACCACATCACGCGGGGGAGGGGCGGGTCCTGGCGGTACCAGGTCTTTTCCGTCTGGCTGGGTGAGAGAATGCGCTCCCGCGTCTCGGCGCTGCCGCCGTTGCCGAAGGTCTCGTAAAGGCGGCTGATGCCGTTGTGCATGGCGCCGATGAACATCAGGTAGCCCGGCGACCAGGTGTCGAAGGTGCCGTGGGCGAACACGCCGGGCATGCCGAAGCGGGTCATCTCCTGGACGTTGTTCCACCCGAGCATCTGCCACTCGTTGGCCAGGAGCGGGTCGATCCAGGCGTTGTAGGGGCCGTCACCCACGGTGTTGTCGTACATGTACGGCACCGACTCGTGCAGGTCGTGGAGGACCTGCGCGTTCCAGCTCACATAGGTGTTGATGACGTTCTGCGTGAGGGCAAGGCCGGCGTCCATGGCGTCACGGTTGTTGTCGTGCGCGACGTAGTGGCCCCAGTAGACGAGTGGGATGCTTGTCTGGTCCGGGTGCTTCATGTGCCACCGGACGATGTCCACCTCGCGATCACGGCCGTCCACCTCGGTGATGGGCGTCATGAGCGTGATGAGATGGTCCCTGATGTTCTTGATGTACGGGCTGTCGTCCACGGCGAGGCGGTAGGCGAGCTCCATGAGAGCCGTCGGTGCCCCCGATTCCGAGGAGTGGATGGTCCCGGTGATGTAGTAGACGGGCGCCGTCTCGGGGATGAGCTTCTCCGCCACGGCGTCGTCCATGCCGATGGTTCGGGGGTCGGCGAGCTTGGCCAGGTTGGCCTTGTTCTGGTCCAGCCTGTTCCAGATCTCCTCGGACGCGACGCCGACGGCGATCATCTCGCGCCCCTCCTCGCTGTGGCCGATGGTCCACACGCGAACGCGCGGGCTCGCCTCGGCCAGCATGCGCATGTAGGCGTAGACCTCCTTGGAGTAGGGCAGGTTGTCCTTGGCCCCGGCGATGTCGCCCAGCACCGCCATGGGCGTGGGCACCGTCTCGGACGCCGGGAGGTAATCCACCAGCGGCGAGGTGAAGAACGGCTCGGTGGTGTACTCGTGGATCTTCGCGGTGTACGCGGAGTCGATGGGCTGCTGGGGGGCTCGGCCCGGCTTGATGCCCTGGAGCTCGCCCTGGGCCGACGACAGCCGGGGCAGGGTGGAGAGCGCCATCGCCGCGGCGGCCGAAGCGAGC
>JAJDNI010000240.1 GCA_022340755.1 Gemmatimonadota bacterium | reverse complement strand
CGCCGATTCTGTGAACGCGTTCCCCGTGGTTGCCACCACTGACACTTTCACGACCGCAAGCCACGCGCCGTCGGTCCGCCCCGCGTCGTGAAAGGGCCACCAGTGGCACGCCCGAGGGAGGGGCTGAGGCGGAGCGCTCGGGGAGCACCAGAGAGGGTGCCTGGCACGCCGTCTTGCTTCGACAGGACGCGGATCGCTTCATTCGAAAGCGTGCCTGGCACCCGCTCCGGCCTACCCGAAGCGAGAACTTTCGCCATACGCCGATTCTGTCGGCGCCTTCCCCGCGGTTGCCACCCCTGACGATGTTTCGGACCTTGTGCTCCCCTCCCGCGTGACGCCCCACCGCCGAAAACCGTCAGGAGTGGCACGCCCGGGTACTCGCCATTCTTTCGAGGGCCGCTGATTCCTGCCGCCGCACGCTGCCGCCGCTCCCAGCCGCTGAACGCGGACGTGGGCGCGAATGCAGAACAGGGGGCCGCGAGGCCCCCTGTGGAGTTTGTGGTGCTGAGTGGCCGCGCTACATCTTGACGCGTAGGAAGGCGCCCCACCGGGTGGCGTCGAAGTCGGCCAGGGAGAACAGGTCCTCCCGGTAGCGGTGGTCCTCGTACTCCACGGCAAGGCCGAAGGTCTCGGTGAAGTCGTAGAAGACCCGCCCGAAGACCCGCTTGAGCTGGAACGGGAAGGAGCCGTCGTTGTCGAAGTGCGAGTAGCCGCCGGTGACGCCGAAGCGGTCCTTCTGCCAGCCGATGCTGCCCTCCCACATCTCGCCGTCGTCGGCGTACAGGGACGGCGCGACGGTGAAGTCCTCGGGATGGCGGATGAGGATCGAGGTGTCGGTCTTGTAGCGGTCCCAGGCCGCCCTCAGAGTCATGGGTGAGACGGGGTGCACACCCACGTCAATGGCGTAATGGGTGGTCTTGCCGTCGTAGGCCACGCCGGAGCCCGAGTTGTCCCAGTCGATGCGCTCCGCGGTGGCGGTGAAGTCGAGCCATGAGGTGACGTTTCCACTCAGGCGGCCACGGTAGCGGCTGCGGTCCAGGTAGTCGGTGCGGACCACGATCCGGTCCGCGTCGTCCCAGGAGCCGTCCAGGACGAGCTTGAGCGGGCCCAGATCCACCGCGGCTCCGAGTCCGTAGCTGTCGACGCTGCGCTTGAAGCTGCCTCCCTGTCCGTACGGCAGCACGATCTCGGCGGCACCCTCGGACACGTCCAGGTCCGAGTCGGTGGTGGCCCAGTTCGCCCACAGCCGCAGGGGGCCGAGGTCCCTCACCTGCACCTTGACGTCGACGGTCTCGTCCTCGCGCTCGATGCGGTTGCGGTTCTCCACCAGCCGGCTCACCTGGCCGGTGTCGATGCCGGAGAAGGTCATGGTCTCGAGGTAGAGGCTCGAGATCATGGTGAAGCCCTCGAGCTCGCGATGGCGCTTCTCGTAGCCCACGTCGACGGTGAGCTGGTCGCCGAAGTCCCAGCCCAGGCGCAGACCGCCGCGCCAGTACGGGTTGGAGGTGTTGCTGGCCACCGAGTCGTCGAGACCCTGGAAGTACTGCAGGATCTGATAAGAGGCGAGGCTCCCCGTGAGGCTCTCCTGGACCGAGGTGTCCGAGTCGTAGTCGGCGCGGGCGTAGGACACGGCGAGGCGTCCGCTGCCTGCGAAGGTGCCGTTCACGTTGACGTTGGTGACTGGCGTGTCGGCGTCGGTACGGACCGTGCGCTCGAGGTTGTCGAGGAGCTGCTCCTGGCCCAGGACCGGGCCGGGGAAGTTGCCCTCGCCGCCCCCGGGCACGAGATGCATGCGCTCGCGGGCGCTGTAGTCGCGCCACCCCTGGATCACGGCTCCGCGGAAGGTGCCGGCGTGGAAGGCGATCCCGGCGCGGAACTCCTTCTCGGTCTCCTCGGAGTCGGAGTTCAACCGGAACTCGTTCTGCCCCACGTGATAGGTGGTCTGCCGGGGTCCGTCGTAGCGGTTCCAGCGGTAGCCCACGATGGGTGTGATGGCGTGACCGGGCAGGATCTGGAGCTCCATGTCCACGATGTCGCGGTCGCGATTCAGGGTGTGCTGGCCGGGCACCACGCCCTCGTCCGCGAACGGGTTGGCGAATGCGGGGAGAGCGCTGAAGTAGGCGAAGTGCATGTAGCTCAGCTTGAGGCTGTAGACGCCGTCCAGGTCCGACGTCAGCCGAAAGCGACCGGCCGGGCTGCCGCCGAAGCCGGAGGCGTCGATGCGGAGCTGGTCGAAGACGCCGATCGTGCCGTCGGTGTCGAGGACGGCCAGGGACAGGTCGTTGAGCACGAAGCCGTCCTGCTCGTCCAGCTGGGTGCGGTACATGTCCTGGTTGCCCGACACGTCCAGCCACTGGTAGCCGAACTCGGCCTCACCGAAGGTGGACTGGGCGGCGGCTGGAATGCTGACGACGACCACGATCAGGAGAAGGGAGGCGGCGATCGAGATGCTTCGTGTGTTCATCGTCCCCTCCTATCTCTCGAGCAAGGGCGAGGAGTTGGACCCGTGAATGGCCACGTGGCAGACGGTGCACTCCCGGAACCGTGGATCGAGCAGGTTGTGGAATGCCGGTGGCTGCGAGCCCAGGGTCGTCCCCTGGATGGGGCTGTGGCACTCCAGGCAGAGCCCGTCGACCCGGGCGCGGGTGAGCGCATGGGGGTTCGGGGAGCCGTGGGGCTGGTGGCACTCGAGGCAGCCGCCGACGACGTTGTCCACGTGGGGAAACGCGAAGGGCCCGCGCTTGTCCGCATGGCAGGAGACGCACACGGTCTCGCCCGAGTCGCTGTCCTTGAGGCTGCGCTCGCCGCTGCCCCCGTGAGGGTTGTGACAGGACACGCAGTCCAATCCCGCGCGCCCGAGCCGGTGCCCGAAGGGACGCTGAAACTCTCGCGCCTGGGCCTGGTGACAGCTCGCGCACAGCTCGTCGGGTGGTTGTCTCAACAGGGGCATGGGACCCGGTTTGGATGGGTGGATGTTGTGGCAGGTGAAGCACGACACGTCCGCCCTGGAGTGGGCTTCACCGCTGGAAAACGTGGAGTGCACCGTGCTCCCGTGACATCCCAGGCAGAGCTGCTCCCCGCTGTGCCCGCTCGGCACCGAGATCAGACTCGGGTCTCCACCCTCGTCCATGTGCTTCTGACCGTTGCCATGGCACGTGGTGCAGTCCGGCGCGTCCGGTCTGTCCAGGGCGTGGGGCGTCTGCTGGAAGGCCGGCACCAGGGTGTCGTGACAGATTGCGCAGTCGGCGGCGACGCCGGTCGACTCCGCGGCGGCCGCGGGCATGGTCGTCACGGGGAGCACAGCGAGCAG
>JAJDNI010000235.1 GCA_022340755.1 Gemmatimonadota bacterium | reverse complement strand
GGTGGACGACGCGATCCGCGGCGCCAGGGCCAAGTTCGCGAACTGATGGCGTCGGACGTCAGGGCTCCTGCGCGAGTCTTCTGGCCAGGCCTCTGTACATGTCGCCTCCGGGAGGGGTGACCGGAAGCGCGGTCACCTCCTGGAGCGTATGGCGTGCCTCGTCCCTTCGACCCAGGTCGAGGCAGACCCTGACCAGGCCGGAACGGTAGGCTCGCCGGCCGGGACGGGCCGGACGGCACGACGAGGGTGGGCCTCCGCCCCGTCCCATGAGGTACCCTTCAAGGTACCGGCCCGCAGAGCTTTCAGGCCAGCCAGCGCTCGACGTGGGACAGGCGTCTGACGGCCGCGTGCCACTCCCCCAGCACGTCGGCGCGCCTGCGGTGGATGAAGCCAGTTCCAGGGTCGTGTCGGCGACGTCGCGGCCCTCGAGCCCCAGGCGCACCCGGCCGCGCGCAGGCCTCCGCCCGAAGGTATCACGCCTTGCTCAAGTCGGTCTCAGAGGCGAGCATCCCAAGGCTTCTGGCCCTCGGGGCCCGGACAATCCCGACGAGGAAAGGTGAGGGTCAATGATCCCATCCAGGGTCATCGAGCAGAAGCGAGACGGTCGCGCGGTCCCCCGGGAGGAGCTTCGAGGCTTCCTGGATGCTTTCCTTCGCGGAGAGGTTCAGGACTATCAAATGGCGGCTTTTCTCATGGCCGTTTACTTCCGGGGCCTCGACGGGGACGAGACCGGCACGCTGCTGCAGGCGATGGTTGGATCCGGATCGTCCCTGGACCTCGCCTACCTCGGTCGACCCCGGGTGGACAAGCACTCCACCGGCGGCGTCGGTGACAAGGTCTCGCTGGTCCTGGCTCCCGTGGCTGCCGAGCTCGGAGTGATCGTGCCCATGATGTCGGGCCGTGGATTGGGACACACCACGGGCACTCTGGACAAGCTGGAGGCAATCCCGGGCTTTCGCACGCGCTTGTCTCTAAACGAGTTCCGGGCGGTACTGGAGGAAGTGGGGTGTGCCATGATCGGCCAGACGGAGGAGATCGCTCCTTTGGATCGCCGGCTCTACGCGCTCCGAGACGTGACCGGAACCGTGCCGATCATTTCGGCCATCGCGGCCAGCATCATGAGCAAGAAACTGGCGGAGGGACTCACCGGTCTGGTGCTGGACGTGAAGGTCGGTGGGGGAGCGTTCATCCCAGAGGAGGAGCGAGCCCTCGACCTCGCGCACACGATGGTGGACCTGGGCGAAGGACACGGTCTGCCTACTGTCGCCCTGCTCACCGCCATGGACCGGCCGCTGGGGATGGCCATCGGCAATGGGCTGGAGACCGCCGAGGCCATCGCCTGCCTACGAGGGGATGGGCCTGAAGACCTCGAGGAGCTGGTGGTGGAGGAGGTGGCCGAGATGTTGGGGCTGGCGGACGGGGATACCGATAGGGCTATCGCTCGCGGGCGGGCGAGGGAGGTCCTCAGGTCGGGGCAGGCCCTGGCGCGGTTCGCCAAGCTGGTGCGCGCGCAGGGAGGAGACGTATCGACGCTCGAGGATCCTGCTCGCCTGCGGACCGCTCCCCTGCAGCGCGTCATCGAGGCGGAGAGAGCCGGAACGGTGGCGTCCATCGCCTCCCGGGCGCTGGGGGAGGGCGTGGTGAGCCTGGGTGGGGGACGCCGGAGGATGGACGAGGCCATCGACCCCGGCGTGGGGTTCGAGTTGGCGGTCCGGGTAGGGCAGGAGGTTCAGGCGGGACAGCCCCTGGGCACGGTTCACGCAAACAGTGACGCGACGTTGGCATCAGGTGCGGAAGTGCTGCGGAGTGCCGTGCGCATCGCCAGCGAGTTGAGCGTCTCTTTCCGACCCCTCGTCAGCCACCGCGTGACGGCAGGGGGGATCGAAGCGCTGGCCTGAGCCTGGGGGCCTGCTGCTTCCTCAGCCCGGCCACCGGCGAAAGGGAACACCTTGCGCGACGAGGGCGGCTTCGAGTGCCTCTATGTGTGCGGCCATCGTCTCGAGGGCGAGGTCACACTTCGCAGCCGAGTCCGCCGGAGCCGGAACGATCTCGGCGACTACTCCTGCGTCACGAGCGACTTCCTCCGCCCACAGGGCGGCGGTGGTGGTGTCGAAGACCAGCGTAGCGCGGGCCGGCTCCGCGGGCATGTCGACCCGGAGCCCGCTCAACGGGGAATACGGATGCGCCCGCTGGACCGGTCGCAGGACTCGGTAGGTTCCGTGCCGGGAAGGTAGTACTCCACGTACTGGTCGTCCGCCGGACACCATCGGGAAGCGAGCTTGCCCGTCTTGCGGTCGACGAGGACAGCGTCGAGGCCCGGCGGGATCGGCCATGGCGACGGGATGGGCCAGATGCCCGTGGTGTCGGCCGTCGCGCTGTCCACCGTGGCTGCGGACCCGTAGTACACCTGCTTCATGAAATCTCCCCAGACGGGGCCGGCCAACGCTCCGCCGGTAGCCTGGCGGCGGCCCCTTCCGAGCTTGAAGATCGGCACCGGCGTGTCCATGCCGAACCAGACCACCGCCAACAGGTTCGGCGTGAAGCCGTCGAACCAGACGTTGGTGCCGTCGTTGGTGGTGCCGGTCTTGCCTGCCGCCGGGACGTCGTTGGGTAGGCCCGCGACCACCCGAACCGCGTTGTATCCGGTGCCGCGGGCGACGACGTCCTGGAGCATGGACACCATGATGCGGTCCACCAGGCTGTCGACCACCCGGGTACGCTCCGGCTGGGGCTCCCACAAGACGTGTCCGTCGGCGTCCTCGACCTTGAGGATGGGGAAGGGCCGGACTTTGGTTCCCAGCGTGGGGAAGGCCGAGTACGCCTCCGCCATCTGGATGGGGACGACCTCCGCGGCTCCGATAGTGGTGGACGGGTACGGCTCGATCGGCGTCTGAATGCCCATCCGCTTCGCCGTCTGGATGACCGTCTGGATGCCCACCTCGTTCCAGCCGAGCTTGATGGCGATCATGTTCGTCGAGGTGTACAGCCCCTGGCGGATCGTCATGGGACCCTTGAAGTCGTTCTCGAAATTCGCCGGGCGCCAATCCTGGCCGCTCACCTGGGGCAGCACCACCGGACCATCCACGACGATGTGCGACGCCGGGATACCGGACGCGATGGCCGCCGTGTACACGAACGGCTTGAACGAGGACCCCGCCTGGCGGTGCGCGAGACGAGCGCGATCGAACTTGGATTGATCGAAGTTGCGTCCGCCGATGAGCGCCTTGACCTGGCCGGTGGCGGGATCCAGCGCCACGAAGGCGCCCTGGAGGTAGGGAGTCTGTTCAGGGAAGGTCGCCACGGTATCGAAGTCGGCGTACTTCGGATGATCGAAGTCCCCGTCCCCCTCGATGGCCGCCCATCCCCTCTGCATGGCCGCCCGGGCCGCGCGCTGCATCCTGACGTCCAGGGTGGTGTAGACGTGCAGGCCATTGCGGTAGATCTCGTCACCGAAGCGGTCGTCCAGAATCTGCCGCACCCACTCCACGAAATAGGGCGCGATCGCCTGCGTGCTGTCACTCGCCCCTTCCTCGGGAAGAGGCTCCTGCTTCCATCGGGCGGCATCCTCCGCGGTCAGGTAGCCCTGGTCGGCCATCCTCGTGAGCACCAGGTCTCGGCGATGCTTCGCGGCCTCCGGATGCCGGAACGGATTGTACCGGCCCGGTGCGTTGGGAATCGCCGCGAGGAGAGCGGCTTCGGCGACATCGACGTGAGCGAGGTCCTTCCCGAAGAAGATCCTCGACGCATTCTGGAAGCCGTAGCATGGCCCCATCAGGACCTGGTTGATGTACGCCTCGAGGATCTGGTCTTTCGTGTAGGCCTGCTCGAGGTCGAGAGCGACCTGGACCTCTTTGATCTTCCGCGTGAGCCGGCGCTCGGTGCCGATCTGCCCGAACATGTTGCGCGCAAGCTGCTGGGTGATGGTGCTGCCGCCGCCGAGATTCCGTCCGGTGAAGACGCCGAAGGCCGCACGAGCGATGCCGCGGAGATCGAAGCCGCCATGGTGGTAGAATCGCTTGTCCTCGACGGCCACCACAGCTTCCGGCACGTAGGCCGGGAGCGCGTGGATCGATACCAGGGTGCGGCGCTCGAAGCCGATCTCGCCGAAGAGCTGCCCCCGGGAATCGAACAGCTTGCTGGTCTGCTCAGGCTCCCACGTCTTCACCTGCGCGACGGATGGGCAGGCGTCACCCGCGCAGAGATTCTTCCATGCCCCCCAGAAGCCGCCGAGGCCCGCCGCGACGACGAAGCTCCCCACGAGAAGGTAGAGGCGGGGCCGCCAGAAGCGGGTGACGAGTTGGGTGCGGAGGTTGTCGAACGTCGACCTCGCCCTGGAGCTTACCAATGGGTCTCCCACGGAGGTGTACTGTCGGCTCTACTCGAATGTAAAGCCGGTGCCAGATGGTCTACACGGCGGACGGTTCGAGGCTCCATCTTCCCCATCCGCGCTGCCAAGCTAGCCCTGGGCCGACAGGTGCCTCAAGACCGCGCCTTGAGGGACTCCCCGGGGGGCTCCCCACGGAAGGCGACCAGGGTGGGGACAATGTCCGCTCCTCGGGTTGACCCCCGCGAGGGTGCCGGCGATGCTTCTCCGCCCGGGGCGAGCATCACCCCATGTTCCGTGGAGCGGATTGCCGAGGCGACATGACTGAGAAGGCCAGAAGGGTCGAGAAGCCCTGGGGGCATGAGCTGATCTGGGCGGACACCGAGCTGTACGTGGGGAAGATCCTGCATGTGAACGCGGGCGAGCAGCTGTCGGTCCAGATGCATCAGGTCAAAGACGAAACCTTGAGCCTGCTTCAGGGAGAGATTCGGCTGTGGGCAGGGCCGACGGTCGACGATCTCTCGGAGGTGGCTCTCGGGCCGGGGGACTCGTTTCGGGTCAAGCCGGGGACCGTGCACTACATCCAAGCGGTGACGGACGCGGACGTGCTCGAGGCGTCGACTCCCCATCTCGACGATGTCGTGCGGTTCAAGGACCGATACGGCAGAGCGCCGGAGGGACCCTCCTCTCCATGATCCTCGCTGCGGGGGAAGAGACCGTTCTGCTGGCGCTGGGGGCGAATCTCGACGATCCCCTGAGACGATTGCGGGTGGCTGCGCGAGGACTGGGGGAGAAGCTGTCCGAGCTGCGTGCCTCCGCCGTCTACAGAACACCGCCGGAAGGCGGCGTTGCACAGCCCGACTACCTCAACGCCGTCGTTCGTGGGCGATCGACTCTGACACCCCGTGAGTTGCTCGATCTGGCATGGGCGTTGGAAGCCGGGGCGGGGCGGGTACGCCCCTACCCCGGCGCGCCGCGGACCCTGGATGTCGACGTCCTCTTCGTGGGAGAGACCATCGTCGCCGACGCCGACCTCGAAGTGCCTCATCCGCGCTGGGCATCCCGGGATTTCGTGGTCGTACCGCTCCTGGACGTGGCGCCGGAGTGGCGAGACCCGAGGTCCGGGAGGACCGTGAGCGAGGTAGCGCATGCCGCCGGATGGTCGTCGAGCCGGTTCCCCAGCGTTCTGGAGGCCGGGGAGCTGCTCTCCGGGACGCGCTCATGAGGGTGCTTCGTACCACTCTGGCGCTGTCGATCCTCCTGGCAGGGGTGGGGGGCGCAGCTCGAAGCGCCGCGCAGGCGTCGGATGCACTGGTTCGCTCCTCGGACCCTCACCTGGCGGAGCTTGCCGCCGCGATGCTTCCCGATCTCGCCAGGCGCTCCGGGCTCGAGCTGAAGGAGCCGGTGCGCATCGAGAAGCGGACCCGCGCCGAGCTCGAACGGTACCTCGAACACAAACTGGACGAGGAGCTCCCCGAGGCCGATGCGCGCGCCAAGGTCGAGTCCTATGCGCTCCTCGGCCTCGTACCCGATACCCTGAACCTCAGGGCGGTGCTCTTGTCGCTCTACACGGAGCAGGTCGCGGGCTTCTACGAGCCCGATTCCACGGCCCTGTTCGTCATGGACGACCAGCCGGAGTCGCAGCTGCAAGGCGTCCTGATCCATGAGTTGGTCCACGCGGTGCAAGACCAGACGGTGGACCTGAGCGCTCTCACGGACCCAGACCGTGGAAACGACCGCGCGACGGCCGCCCAGGCCGCCATCGAGGGACAGGCGACCCTGGTCATGCTCGAGTACATGACCGAGCAGATGCGGGGATCA
>JAJDNI010000121.1 GCA_022340755.1 Gemmatimonadota bacterium | reverse complement strand
CGGTCGCCTCTGATGAGGACGTCCGCAATGATCCACGGATTCCCGCTTCCATCCATCACGTGCCCCCGCCGGATCAGCACGGTGTGCTCCTGGGCGGAGGCGGAAGAGACTGCGACGCCGGTGAATCCCGCGGACAAGGCGAGCGCGACGGCGAGAATACGTCGAATCATCGATACCTCCAATCAGGTGCTCCCCGGGGTCACGGCTCCACAACCGTCGGCACTACGCCGACTGCCGGTTCCCACTCGCGCGAAAGATAGGGGTCGCGCCGCCCGTGTACGACCACGAGCGCAGTGCGAGCGGGAAGCGCGACGTCGCGGGTGCCGCCGGCCGCCTGACCGGCAGACCTGCGCTCTTAGCCGCTCAACGCGTGACACAGTACCTTGCCTGCCCTGCCCCCGCCGGATTCCGCTGAAGGAGGTATCCCATGCCCACCCGATCCAAAGCCAGCCTCGGCGCCTCTCGCGTCCTCGCAGCCTTGGCCTTGCTCTGGCTGCCGGTCGCGGCCGGGGGGCGCTACCTGGATCTCTCGAAGATGACCATCGTGAAGGCCGGGGACTTCGCGAAAGCCAAGGCGAAGATCGGCTGAGCATCCGCATCGACCCGGGCCTGGGGGTCCCCGCCCCCCTTCCCGCGCCCCCGGTTCTCGGGGACGCCGGCACGGCACTGTCCGTGGCGGCGCCCTCGGGGCCCGGCCGCTTTCTGGTGGCCGGCTCGCTCGCGGCGGTGGCCGGCTCCGAGCGGTCGGGGGTGGACGCCGTGCGCATCGGGTCGCGTCTCGTGGCGGGGGTCGTGCGGGCCGGTACCGGCCTGGGTGTGAACGTCGTGGCCTCGCCGAGCCTCGTGCGCCGGGAGCTTGTCTATCCCGGGGCTTCCGTCCTCGAAACGGTGCTCCCCCTGCCGGCGCTGCCGGGCGTGGCGCTCCAGTGGCGCTCGTATTCCGGCGCCTACGCCACGGGCGGACTCGAGATCTCCCTCCACCTCCTGCCCGGGCAGACGGACCTGCGCTACCGCGTCGGCGAAGCCGGCGTGCGAGTCCGGCCCGTGAGCGGGGACGACGACGAGCTGGTCGAGGTGCGGGTGCATCCCACGCCGACGTCGTGGTCCGCGAGGGAGTCCGAGGGCGGCGGCGTGGCCGTCGTGGCGACCGTGGAGGGCGGCGACGTCGTGACGGCCCTCCTCGCCGGCGGGCCCTCCGGCCGTGTGGAGGGCGCCATGGGGGCCGCCAGCGCCCTCGGCGCCCACCTGATTCGCGCGGCGGATCCGATGGGCGCGTCCGTCCTCGCCCTCGACACCGGCGCGCCGGCGCTGGACCGAGCCTGGGGATGGGCGACCACCCGGGTGAGCACTTCGGTGGCTTGGGGGTCTCCCGGCCCGGAGACGAAATCGGCAGACTTGTTCTGGACCGGCATCGGGGCGCTGGCGGTGGGCGACGGGAAGACGGCGGCGGCCGCGTTGGCGGGACTCGATGACGCGACCGGGACGGCCGATCCCGGACTCGGGGCCCCGGCTCCCACGGCAGCCCTGGCCACGTTCTTGGCGGCACGCCTGGCCCTCACGCTCGGCCGGACCAAAGCGTCGCGAGCGCGCGCCCGATCGCTGGGGACCCTGGAGGAGGAGCGCACCCGTTGCGGGCCCGAGGAGTGGGCCTTCTGGAGCCTCGCGCTGGACAGCCTGGCGGATGCTCTGCGCTTTGCCGCCTCCCGGGACGCCGTCCAGACGCTCCGCGCAGTCGCGGCCTCACCGCCCGGCAGAAGCGGAGCCGTCCGTCTGCCGATCGTGGGCACCCCCCACGTGGAGCACACGGCTGCCGCCCGGCTTCGCGCGCTCCTGAGTGGAGGCGGGCTCCCGACCATGACGGCAGCCGCCGGTCGAGGCGTGGATGTCGGGAGCCTCGGGCCGTGGTCGGCCCTGGCGGACGGCGCAGTAGACGAAGGCTATGCCGCCTGGAGGCTTCGATTGGACGCGGGCTTCACGGGCACCGCCATCGAACGGAGCGCGTGTCGCGGCACGTGGGATCCGACGGACGACCTCTTGCGCGCCGGCGCCCCGGAGGCGGGGACCCTCCTGGCGACGCTGGCCCACGGGGTTCTCGGCCTTGATCCCGACGCTCCCTCAGGACGGCTTCGACTCGCTCCGGCATTCCCCACCGGGATGACCGCCTTTCGGGCTCGGGGCATGGCCGTGGGAGACGCTCGAGTGGACCTCGAATACCGCCGGGACGGGACGACGCACCGCTTCGTGCTCACTCCTCGTGAGGGACGGGTGCCTCCCATGGTGGTTCTTGAGCCGTGGCTGCCGTGCGCCGAGGTAGGCGCCGCGCGCGTTGATGGTGCGTCCGCCGGTCTGGACGCTACAGCCGTGGGGGATCGTAGTCGCGTGCGGGTGCAGCTCCCCCTGGACGGGGTGCGCACCCTCGAAGTGGATTGCAGCCAGGGCGGCTAGGCCTTCTTCCTGGTCGCCTTTTTCGCGGCCGCCTTCTTCTTGCCGGCGCCGGCCGCCCGTGCCGCCGAGACGCTTTTCCTCGCCTTCGACACCTTCTTCGGCGCGGCCTTCATGGCTTTCGCGGCTTTGGCGGTCCTCTTCGTGGGAGCGGTCTTCTTGGCGGTCGCCTTCTTCGTGGGCGTCTTCTTCGTGGGCGCCTTCTTCGTAGCCGCTTTCTCTGTAGGCGCTTTCTTCGTGGGCACCTTCGTGCTCCGGGCCTTGGCCTTGGGCGAGGGCTTCTTCGCTGACGGCTTCTCCGCCGCGGTCGCCCGGGGGGCCTTGGCCTTCGTCGCCTTCTCGGGCTTCGCGGTAGGCTTTGCCTCCGCGCTCGTCGGCGGCTTCGAGCCGTTCCGGGGCTTCGCGCTCTTCTTGGCCGTGCTCTTGTCGGCCTTCGCGGCGCCGGCCTGGCTGTCCGACGACTCCTTGGCGCTCCCGGCCGCGGCCTTCCTTCCCTTGTGGGAGCGCGACCCCTTCCCACCCTTCACCTCTCTGGGCTCCATGTAACCGATGTCGACGAGAAGCTGCTCCAGAACGGCCTCCCGGTCGACGAGGGGGGTACGGCTGATCGTGCGGGCAAACTCAATGCGCTCCGAGTCGGAGACCTTGTCGAGGACCGAGATGGGCGCCCCATAGCGCAGGAGGATCCGCTTGGCGTCGACGGCTACCGCATCAGTCACGTCTTCTCTCTCGCCATGCCTACGGGTGATATCGTGGAAAACGTTCTACGATAACAGGATAGAAAACCGACGCCAACACTTGTTTCCGCCGGATCGGGCCCCGGAAGGGAGCGTGCGACGCCCAAGCGGCGGGCCTGACTGATCACCCGAGGGTGGCGCCTGGTGAACGCAGTCGTCGTCCTGCCCGGCGTCCGTCCTGTGGGGCCGCTCATCGTCGGGGTCGACGGTCTTCGCCGCGCGGAATAGCTTGGTGCCATGTCTCCGGCCCGCTCCTCCCTCTCGCGCTCCGTCGAGGACTATCTGAAGGCCATCTACGGCCTGTCGGAGCGAGGTGAGGCTGCGTCCACCAGCGCCGTCGCCGAGGCTCTGGCCGTGCAGCCCGCTTCGGTCACCGGCATGGTCAAGAAGCTGGCGGAATCCGGGCTCCTCGAGCACGTCCCCTACCGTGGCGTCCGCCTCACCGAGCGGGGTACGCGGGAAGCGCTCCAGGTCCTGCGTCGTCACCGGATCATCGAGACCTACCTGTGCGAGCGCCTCGGATACGCCTGGGAGGACGTCCACGAGGAGGCCGAGCGTCTCGAGCACGCCGCCTCGGACAGGCTGGTGGAGGAGATGGCCCGAGCCCTTCACTTCCCCAGCCACGATCCACACGGGGCGCCCATCCCGACGCCGGCGGGCGAGATCGAGGTCACGGACTTCGCGACCCTCGCAGACGCGGCGCCGGGCTCCGAGCTGAGGGTGCGTGCCGTACGCGACGAGGACCCCCTCGGCCTCCGCTCCCTCGAGGCCACCGGCTTGACCCCCGGTGTCCACGTGCTGGTGGAGCCCGGCCAGCCAGAGACAGGCGAGGAGATCAGGGTGAGGGTCGGAGGCGCCGGGGGCGCCAGGCTCACGGTCCGACGGGATCTCGCCAGTCGCATCTTCGTGGTACCGGCGGGAGGCTGACGTGGACCCGGCCTTTCATCCCGTGGTGATGGGCGTCGCCGGTGGCAGCGGGTCCGGCAAGTCGACGGTGGTCCGCCAGGTCTCCCGCGCCCTCCCCGCCGGCACCACCTCCGTGCTCCACCACGATTGGTACTATCGGGACCTGAAGCACCTGAGCTTCGACGAGCGCGTGCGGGTGAACTTCGACCACCCCGACGCTCTGGAGACCGAGCTCATGGTGACACACGTGGCCGGACTTCTGGAAGGCGTCACCGCCGAGGTCCCCACGTACGACTTCTCCACCCACACCAGGGCGTCGGCGGTGATCCGCGTCCCTCCCACTCCGCTGGTGGTGCTGGACGGGATCCTGGTGCTGGCGGACACCCGCCTCCGCAATCTCATGGACATCAAGGTATTCGTCGACACCGAGGCAGACGTGCGGCTCATGCGGAGGCTGCGGAGGGACGTCGAGGAGCGGGGACGCACAGCGGTATCGGTGTTGGATCAATACGAGGCCACAGTGCGGCCGATGCACCTGGAGTTCGTCGAGCCGAGCAAGCGCTATGCCGACCTCGTGGTCCCGGAGGGCGGCTACAACCGTGTGGCCGTGGACCTTCTGGTGACCAAGCTGCGCGACCTCATGGAGGAGCGGCAGGGGGCGGCAGCCCAGCGCCATGCACCGAGGTAGAGCGGTAGGTCGGCGCGCGGTCGACTGCCGATGGAGCCGAGCGGCTGCCCGGACGAGCTGCTCCGCTACCCCTCCACACAGCCCGGAACGTTGTAGTCGGTGCTGTCGCTGGTGACGAGCACCGTGAAGATGCGCGTGACCGTGGACGCGAAGACGCCCGTACCGTCTCCCTGCAGGCTCGGAATCCGCACGCGGCCGGAAGGATTGAAGTTCCCTCCCCGCACCCAGTTCGAGTAGTTGCTGTCCGTGGCCGTGATGGTCACCCTGGCGTTCGTGCCGGCGGGCAGTCCCTTCTGCAGCTCGAGAGAGAGCGCCTGGTCGAGCTCGAAGCGGTCGAATACCCCAAACTCCCCGGGGAACACGATGGTCGTGTCGGCCGCGGAAACGGAGATCCCCAGGAGATAGAGGGGATCCTGGTCGACGTTGATCCCCTGGGGAGCCAGTGCCTTGGCGATGCCCTCGATGAGGGCCTCGTCGACGTAGGCCCAGGCCCCGTCGGACCGGGTCCAGCGGACCTCGAAGGGGGTCTCCCGCGGCACCTTGCAGGGGCCTTCCTGGCCCGGGGTCAGGAGCGCGAAGTCTCCCGGCACGGTCGTCGAGCCGTCGAGGGTTCCGCCGCCCGGGAGGGCGATGGAGACGTCGAGGTGTTCCCCCGGCCGGATGCGGTTCGTGATGCCGAGATCCGCCCAATAGCACGTGCCGCCGCCGTTGGGCGACGTGGTCACGATGCAGGTCCCGCGGTCAGTGGGAGCCATCTCGATCGTGGAGCCGTCCGATCGCCGGATCACGATGGTGGCCCCCGGCACCTCCTCCGACAGGGTCCCCGACGGATCCACCGTCCGGTGCAGGAACGCTGTGAGCTTGCTGTCGGGCGTCCCCGGGTTCACCTGAACGTGCACCTCCGCCACCACCTCGTCCGCGGCCTGCACAAGGGTGGTCTGCGTCAGCTCGCAACCACTCATGCAAGCGATCATCGCTCCGACACACAGTAGACGCGCCGCTCGCATCAGCAGGCGATCCGCTCCCATCAGAAGTGCACCTCCAGGCCGACCGAGGGCAACAGCGGGAACATGGAGACGCCGGAGCGCACCGCAGGGTCTTCGGAGTACTGATAGAAGTAGAAGAGCACGTTCTTGCGGTTGTACACGTTCAGGACGTCCACATACGGGACCAGGGTGCCCCAAGACTTCCTGAACGTCTTGCGCGCGCTCACGTCCAGACGGTGGTACGTGGGATAGCGAGAGCCGTTGTGAGGGCCCAGATAGACGGCGTATCCGCCCAGGTTGTCCGACGACGGCCGGGCTCCCGCCCAATCCAGGCGTCCGCCGAACTGCACGAAGTTCGGCGAATAGTACTCGTACGATGCCAAGGCTTTGGTGTAGGGCGTGCCGGTTCCCACGTTCCACCGGAGCCCACCCTCCCAGCCGTGGGGCAGCGGGTACCGGAGCACGAGATCGACGTCCAGGCGACGGTCGAAGATGGGCGGATAGGTCACGTCGGGCGGGGGATCCACGGCGGAGAGCGCGTCGGGGAACGTGCGCGTCGCCTTGAGGAACGAGACCGCCAGCCAGCCGTTGACGGGCCCTTCCTCGCGGCGCACCAGCAGATCGGCGCCCCAGGACAGCCCCGTACCACCGAGGATATCGTCCAGCGGGTCGTTCGGATCGTCCGCCGGGTTGAACATCACCACGCCGTCGAAGGACCGGACGTACGCCTCCAGCGAGGCAAACCAATCCCGTCGAGGGTAGCCTTCGACGCCCAACTGAACCTGGTCGGACACCGTGCGCGGAGCACGGGCTCCGGCCAGCACCCAGATGTCGAGCCCCAGGGGGAGCTCCTCGTCCCGAAGCGAGTGCACGAATTGTGTGTATCGCCCAACGGCGAGCTTGACGGCCCCTTCCCCGCCGGCGAAGAAGCGCTTCACCGCGACACGAGGCGACGCTTCGGTGGCCGAGCGCCCGGGATCGGGTGACCAGGAGTCCACGCGCACGCCGGTCTCGACGAGCCAGCTTCCCGGGCGCGACCAGGACGACTGCGCGTACGCCCCGAGCAGCGAGCCCGTCCCCTTCCCCCGGCCGAACTCGGTTCCGCCCGTCCTGGCGAGGTTGTCGTAGGACAGTCGATGGGCGCTCAGGCCCACGTCCACACGCAGGTCGGACCGTGGACGGGTGGCCAGGTCCACGCGGCCTTCCGCCTGCCATATCGCGCTCCGGAAGTCGGTGTCACCGAAATCCGGGAAGGTCAGCCCCGTTCCGTATCGGGACACGTTGGCCCGCACGTCCAGCGACCCGCCCCCCTTTCTGGGATGCGTCCACTGCGTTCCCACCAGGCTGTTCCCCCAGTGCCAGTCGACGCGGAGCGGAAAGTCCGCGGGGTCCAGGCGGGTGAGATCCAGCACGTCGGCACCCGTGTACGCGGTGACGCGCAGGCGATCGCCGGATCGGGTCCAGCCTTCGAGGACACCCTGATAGTCGTCGAGGTGATAGGGGAAGTCGAAGAAGGGCTTGAGTAGCCAGTCGAAGTAGGAACGCCGGGCCGAGACCCTCCAGTGCACGTTCTGATGACCGAGCGCGTGCGCGGCCCCGTTGGGAAGGCTGCCTCCGACGGCCACGCGGGACGCCAGCAGGGAAACGCCGGCATCCACCTTGAACGCGCCGTCCCCGGGATCGCTTGCCATGGAGAGCACGGAGGAGACCCTGCCCCCGTGCTCGGCCCCGAAGCCGCCGGACTCCAGATCGGCCCGGTCCAGCATGTCGGCATTGAACACCGAGAAGAAGCCCCCCAGGTGGAACGGGCTGAACACCGGTATGCCGTCGAGGAGAATGAGATTCTCGTCCTGTGAGCCGCCGCGGACGTGAAACGCCGCCGAGAAGTCCGACGTCGATATGACGCCGGGGAGCACCTCCACGGCCCTGAGGGGGTCGGCCTCCGCCACTCCCGGAACCTGCTTGAGGTCCTTCAGCTCCAACTCGTGAACCGTGGCGCCGCCCACCTGCTCGAAGCGGATGCGCTCACGGCTGCGCTCGGCCTCCACGGAGATACCTTCCATCTCGATGGCCCGGCGCGGCAGCTGCAGCTGGACGTCCACGGTGGTCCCGCCGGCCACCACCACGGTACGGGCCGCCTCGCCGTATCCCAGCCCGCTGGCGTGCAGGGTGTACGTGCCCGCGGGTACCGGGGAGAGACGGAAGAAGCCGAGACGGTCGGTCTGCCCACCGAGAACCACCGTATCGGCCCGCTCGAGCTCCACCACGACCCCGAACGCCGCCGACCCCTCGTCGTCGCGCACGCGGCCCTGGACCGTCCCGGACTGGGCCCACGCCGGCGCGCCGGACGCGGCCCAGGCGAGGACGCACGCCAGCGTCGCCGAGACATGGTGCAGGGAATGGGGAAACCGCACGGAGGTGCTCTCAGGTTCTCGCTCCACCGGCCCGGACACCGTGGCGCCGCCGCCGGGGAAGACCGTAGACTTCCGACGATCGCGAAATGTACCACCCGCCCTCCGGTGTCCGTCCACCGGATCGAGCCTCAGCCGGCAAGCCGTGCGCGCCTTCTACTCCGACCATTTCGTCCTGCCACTGCCCCAGGGGCACCGCTTCCCGATGGAGAAGTACACGCTCCTGCGGGAGCGTGTAGCGGCCCTCGGTGAGGACGATCTCCTCGTTCCCGGAGCGGCGACCGACGCCGAGCTGCGGCGCGTGCACGATGCGGGGTACGTCCACCGCGTAGCCCGGGGAGGGCTCACCCGGGACGAGGTTCGGCGTATCGGCTTTCCCTGGTCCCCCGCCCTGGTGGAGCGCTCACGCCGCTCGGTGGGCGGCACCGTCGCTGCTGCGCGCGCGGCCCTGGTCGACGGGGTCGCCGCCAACCTGTCCGGTGGGACGCACCACGCGTTCCCGGATCGCGGAGAGGGCTTCTGCGTCTTCAACGACATCGCCGTTGCCGCGCGTGCCGTTCAGGCCGAAGTCGAGGGGCGCCGGGTGGTGATCCTGGATCTGGACGTACACCAGGGGAACGGCACGGCCGCGATCTTCCGGGAAGATGACTCGGTCTTCACGCTCTCGGTGCATGGCGCCAACAACTTCCCCTTCCGCAAAGAACGGAGCGACCTGGACGTCGAGCTCCCGGACGGCAGCGGCGACGACGAGTTCCTGGAGGGGGTGGAGCGGGGGGTTTCCGTGGCGCTGGCGAACGGAGCCGATCTCGCGTTCTACGTGGCCGGCGCCGACCCCTACGAGGGGGATCGGCTCGGTCGCCTCGCCGTGACCAAGAAGGGATTGGCCGAGCGGGACCGCGTCGTCTTCGACCTCTGTGCGGAAGCCGGTGCTCCGGTGGCGGTAGTCATGTCAGGCGGATACGCTCGGAACGTGGAGGACACGGTGGACATCCACTTCACCACCATCCGGACGGCCTCTCGGTGGGCCACTCCGCGGGAGGTAGCATGAACGCACAGGCCATCGACCGACTCACCTCGTGGCCGCGCGTGCGCCTGGCGGCGCTGCCCACCCGCCTGACGCCGGCGGCAAACCTCGCCCGGCAACTGGCAGCGGCATCCGGGGCCGCGGGGCCGGAGATCGTGGTGAAGATGGACGCGGAGACGGGCTTCGGCCTGGGCGGCAACAAGGTCCGGAAGCTGGAGACCTTCCTCGCGCCGCCAAGGCTCGAAGGCGTCACCCACCTCATCACCACCGGGGGGCCTCAGTCCAACCACTGCAGGGTCACGGCGGCCGCGGCGGCGTATCTGGGCCTCGGGTGCACCCTGGTGGTGAACGGAGCCGTCGTCGGCGAGCCTCGGGGGAACGCCTTGATCCACCGCCTCTTCGGCGCGCGCATCCGCACAGTGGGCGACCGGAGCGAGCGCACTCCCGCAATGGAGGAGGAAGCACGGCAGGTGGCACGTGCGGGCGGAAAAGCGCTGGTGGTGCCGCTGGGCGCTTCCACGGGGCTCGGTGCCCTGGGCTACGCCATGGCCGCGCTGGAGCTGCAGCTCCAGCTGGGCCAGCTCCCCGGCAGGTCCCGGACGTGGATCTTCGTGTCGGCGTCGTCCTGCGGCACGCTGGCCGGCCTCCTTCTGGGGCTTTCCATGCTGGGGCGCGAGGACGTGCGTCTGGTGGGCGTGAGCGCGGACGTCACGGCGGGGGACATGCGGTCCGACACCCTACGCCTGGCGGGTGACGGCGCGAAAATGCTGGACTTCAAGGGTCCACTCATCGAGGAAGCGCTGGAGACAGACGACAGCGAGGTGGGAGACGGGTACGGGATCCCCACCGCGGCCTCCGGGGAAGCCATCGAGCTCTTCGGAAAGCTCGAGGGCATCGTTCTGGACCCCGTGTATACCGGCAAGGCCGCCGCGGGGATGCTTGCCCATATCCGGTCCGGAGCCGTCGATCCCCGAGACCGTGTGGTCTTCATCCATACGGGAGGGCATCCAGCGCTCTTGGCGTAGCGGGCCCCGCGCGTCTCTGTTGTGGCTCGGGGCCTGGTAGCCCTCTTCGACGTCGACGAGGCCACGGCGCACCCGTCCCCTCGCGCGCTCGCCGGTCAATCCACGAAGAGCAGCGGCGCCAGGGCGATGAGGTTGCGGCGCCACACCTGCCATTGGTGCGCGCCGGGCGTGGTCACGAAGGTGTGCCGCACCCCCTTCTCGTCGAGGAGCTTCGCGAACGTCTGGTTCGGCGGGAACCACCCGCGGTCATCCGTGCCACACGCCGTCCACAGCAGCTTCAGCGTCGCGTTGGTGCGATCCGGATCGGCGAGGGCCGTGGCGAACGTGCGCTCCAGGGCCTCCTGCTGCCGCGGAATCGCGGCGCTGAACCCCGCCACCCAATGGAAGAGCTCCGGATGGTCGAGCCCGATGGTGAGGGACTGGTTCCCGCCCATGGAGAAGCCCGCGATGGCGCGGTGGTCGGCGTCGGTGAGCACGCGGTAGGTCTTCTCGACCAGAGGCATGATGTCGCCGAGGATGTCCTGGGCCACCAGGCTCCGATCGGACGCCGGCGGCTGGTTGAAGCCCAGCGTCGTGGCCACCTGGGGGTGTCCGAAGGGCATCACGATCACCATCGGCTTCGCCTGACCCTGGGCGATCAGGTTGTCGAGGATGAGGTTCGCCCGACCGGTGGTGGTCCATCCCTCCTGGGTGAAGCCGGCTCCGTGCATGAGGTAGAGCACAGGATACCGTTCCTGGCCTTCCTCGTATCCCGGCGGCGTGTACACGTACACCGCACGCAGACCTCCGACGACGTTCGATTCGTACCAATTCACGTGCACGGTGCCGTGGGGAACCGGCTGGGGATCCCAAAGCTCCGGCGCGCCGCCGGGGACCTCGATGAGGCTCGAGGAGGTGCGCGGCCCGAGAGTGACGCTGGGATTGACGGGGTCGAGGACCGTGACGTCGTCGATCTGGAACGTGTAGTCGTAGATGTCCGGGGCGAAGGGTCCGAGGGTCGTGCTCCAGATCCCGGCGGAGTCCTTCGTCATCGGCCGCCGCGGCTGGTCCTGGATCATGTCGCCGCCCACGCTCACGGACTTGGCGAGCGGAGCGTACACGCGGAAAGTGATGGTACGGTCCGCGTTGACCTCGGGAGATCGTAAGGGGGCCCGCCGCCGTTGCTGACCCGCCAGGAGGCCGGGCAGGAAGACGAGGACCGCGGCGAAGGTCACGGTGCGTGGGAGGGTCATCTGGGTCATGTCTCCGTTTCTGGGAATTCCGTCACGCGGATGTTGGTGCACCCGTAGGGGATGAGCACGACCTCCTCCACGGGCTCGGTGGAGCGTTGGGGCCCCGGGACCACCTCGGCGGCCCACCCGTGGTCGAGCTTCCACCCCGGGAGCCTGCGTGCCTTCGCCCGGGCCTGCATCCCGGCGCCGTCGGGAGAGAAGGGCACGTCGCCGACGGAGCGCTCCTCGAACGTCAGTTCGGCCCCGGGGTCATCCGGATCCAGGATCAGCCCGTAGTTCCAAGGGGACGTCGGCCTCACCTCGAAGTCCCCGTGGGGGAGCTCACGCTGGGGCTCGTCCGCCCGGACGCGCTGCCACTCCTCGTCGATGCGGAGGCTGTAGACCAGGGGACCGCGCTCGATGGCGAAGGCACCGTGGTAGCGCCGGGTGACCATCGGCCGCATGGGCAGCCGCACCGACACCGTCGTGGGCCCGTCCCATGTGCGCTCCAGGCGGTGATACGTCCCTGCTGGCATGGCCATGGGGGCATCGCCCGCGACCTGGACGGTGGCGCCCTCCGCCCAGGCCGGCACCCTCAGAACGAGCGGGAAGGAGACGGAATTCTCCGGCGTCACCGTGATGCTCAGATCCTCCCGGAACGGGTAGTCGGTATCGAGGGTCACGGTCACGGGCACGTCCCCGGAGCGGAAGCGCGCCTCACTCGGGGCGTACGCCACGGCGGCGATCCCCTCGTCCGGTGTCTTCATCCACAGGTGCGCGGTGAGCTTCGGCCACCCCTGGTGCATGTTCGACGTGCAGCAGCCGTACTCCGGCGCCAATCCGTAGATGTTCGAGTCGGCGCCGTTGGTGGTCCACATGTAGTCGGGATTGATGGTGCACTGCACCTGGTTCACCTGCTGGTCGTACTGGTGCGCCCACATGTCCGGCTTGAACGTGGCGGGCAGCGCATTGAACGCCACGCGTTCGAGACGGTCGCCGAACTCCACGTCGCCGAACACCGAGAGGAGCACCTCCATGGAGTACATGAGCTCGACAACGGAGCAAAGCTCCGTGCCCTGGATGGGGTCTCTTCCGGCGAGGCACTCGTCGCCGGCGAACATGCCGGTGACCTGCCCGTGATATCGATCCAGGACGGCGAGCATCCGCGCAGGGAAGGTCCGGTCGTCCGGTCTCTCGTCCAGCCGCCACGAAAGCGCCCCCGCCTTGGGCGCCATGGCCTGGTTCACCACGTGCTTGTCCCAGGTCCACAGACCTCGCCGGGGGGTGGGCTCCGTAATGTCGTCGCCGGCGTACACCGCGGCGTAGTCGTTCCCCTGATCACGCAGCGTCTGCGCCAGATCCAGGAGCCAGGGCTGGCCGGTGCGCTCGTACACGTAGTACGTGGGGATCAGCCCCTCAAACCACCTGTACTTGCCCCACCTGAACAGGGGGGTCTTCGTCACGCTCGCGTGCAGCGACCTCAGGCTGGCCTCCACCGCCCGGAGCGTGCGCTCGTCTCCGGTGACCTCGTGGTACTGGACGAGGGTCTTGTTCACCAGGAAGATGGCCCACACGTCGTAGGGCTTGTCCGCCGGGGCCGCGGCCATGGGGCCGAAGGTGCCGTCCGACTTCTGGCGGCTCAGGATCTCCTGGACGCGCGCCGACACCTTCGCCTTCAGGGGGTCGTCGTCGAGGATCCACGCCAGCGGAATGACCCCGTCGAGCCAATACGGCGCCCGCTCCCATCCTTCAGCGTCACCGCCGAACCACTGGCTCTGGGCCACGTCCGGCCAGAACTCGTCGAGATGCGCCGTCAGTCCGCCCGCCTGGATGCGGAGCTGGCGCTCCAGCCACCCCCGGGCCCGAATCGAGCCCAGCGGTAGCGGGCGGAGGGCAGGGTCGGTGAGCCCCTCCCTCCGGGATCGCGCTCCGGGGCCCAGCGCCGCCCCCAGGGCGCCGGCCTCGGCCATCCCCGCTCGGGAACCTGCGTCGCCGGCCGCTTCCGCGGCGCCAGCCTCCGACGGGACTCGCTCCGGCGAGTTGTCGAGGCGCAACAGCCCCGGTACCCCCACGGCCGCCACCGCCGAGGTTCCACCGGCGACTCGGGTCAGGAAATCACGACGATCCAGCGGCTTCATGGAACGCTCCTCCACGATGTGCGTTGTGGACGCGCAAGGAATCGATCCCGTGTGACGTTCCGGGCAATCCTCCGTTCGTCCGCGTTGACCCGGCCCAAACGTACGTGGGGGGCAAATGCGCCGCACTCCGAGACCGGGGCCGGATCGTCGGGCCTTCGCGCTCCCGGCCGGTTGGCGGGTCATCTCGCGCAGTGGAGGTGCCGGCCCGGCTTCGGGACGGTATGGTGTCGGACGTCACGAGGTGCCCCCGGTTCGCCACCGGCACCATGGCACCAGAGAGAGCCGAACGCACGGAGATTCCCGTGGACGTTGTCGCCCATCGCACCCCCGCTTTCCCAGCCCACTCCTCCCCCAGCTCCACCGCCACGCGCGTCTGGCGCGTGCGACGGAGGATGATGCCGGCCGTCGTCGTGCCTCTGGCAATCCTGGCCACGTGCGTGCCGCCGGCGGCGCAGGCTCCCGCGCCGGCGCAGGCTCGCGGGTCGGCACAGGCTCCCGCGCCGGCGCAGGCTCCCGCGTCGGTACAGGCTCCCGGGTCGGCACAGGCTTCCGCGTCCCGTCTCAAGACCCGCTGGGCAGCCGACGTCGACACCGCCGCCCCCCTGCCGGAATACCCTCGCCCGCAGATGACGCGGCCGGCCTGGCAGAGCCTCAACGGCCGGTGGGACTATGCGCTCCAGGACGGCGCCGCACCGCAACCCGACACCTGGGACGGACACATCCTGGTCCCCTTCCCCGTCGAATCGCAGCTCAGCGGCGTCTCCCGCATGGTGTCGGAGGATCAGCGCCTCTGGTACCACCGGGCCTTCCGGGCGAGCGCCTCCGCGGGAGGCAGGCTCCTCCTCCACTTCGGGGCCGTGGACTTCGATGCGGTGGTATGGGTGAATGGGCAGCGAATCGGAGAGCATCGCGGCGGCTACGATGCGTTCACATTCGACATCACGGACGCGTTGGCGCCTGGCGGAGAGCAGCAGTTGGTGGTGGCGGTATTGGATCCCACGGACGCGGGAGAGCAGCCCCGGGGCAAGCAGGTGCGCCGACCCCACAGCATCTGGTACACGGAGGTGACGGGGATCTGGCAGACCGTCTGGCTCGAGCCGGTCCCCGACGTCCACGTGACGACGCTGGACATCCGTCCGGACGTGGACTCGTCCCGGGTGGTGGTGCGCGTAGATGCGGCCGGCACCACCGTCGGGTCGGCAGTGGAGGTGGAGGCCGTGGCGAACGGTCGAACGGTCGCCCTCGGAGCCGGCCGCACCGGGGTGCCCCTGACGCTGTCGATCCCCGAAGCGCACCTCTGGGCCCCCGGCGATCCCTTCCTCTACGACCTTCGGGTTCGGTTGGCGACAGGCGATTCCGTGTCCAGCTACTTCGGGATGCGCAAGATCGCGGTGGCGCCGGACAGCACCGGCGTCCTTCGCCTCTTCCTCAACAACCGGCCCCTGTTCGAATACGGCCTCCTCGACCAGGGATGGTGGCCCGACGGGCTCTACACGGCACCCACCGACGACGCGCTGCGCTCGGACATCGAGACCACGTTGCGAATGGGCTTCAACATGGCGCGCAAGCACGTCAAGGTGGAGCCTGCGCGTTGGTACTTCTGGACGGATCGACTGGGGCTTCTGGTGTGGCAGGACATGCCCAGCGGCGAGAACAGGACGCCCGCGGCGAGAGAGGAGTTCGCCAAAGAGCTGCAGCGCATGGTGGAGGGACTCCGCAACCATCCGTCCATCGTCATGTGGGTCCCCTTCAACGAGGGGTGGGGCCAGCACGACACGGAGCGCTATGCCACCTGGCTGAAGGCGTACGACCCCACCCGCCTGGTGAACAGCGCCACCGGATGGACCGACAAGGGTGTGGGCGACGTTGTCGACGAGCACGCGTATCCCGGGCCCGCCATCCCCGAGCGCGACGGGCGCCGGGCTCGCGTCCTGGGAGAGTTCGGGGGTCTCGGGCTTCCGCTGGAGGGGCACACCTGGCTTTCCAGCGACAACTGGGGCTATCGCACATTCACCGACACCGTCGAGCTGGGCCGTGCCTACCTCGGCCTCCTCACGCAGCTCCGCTATCTCGAGAGCGAAGGGCTCGCCGCCGCCGTGTACACGCAGACCACCGACGTGGAGGTCGAGGTGAACGGCATGATGACCTACGATCGCGCCGTGGTGAAGCTGCCTTCGGCGCCCAAGGACCCAGCCTCGGATCTCTACGGCCCCGGACCGACCGTTCGGGCCGTGGTCTCCACGTCACGGGGCGAGGGCCAGGGTTGGCGCTCCATCACGACCGACCCGGGAGCCGACTGGACGAACCCGGCGTTCGATGACGGAGGGTGGCTGCAGGGGGTGGGAGGCTTCGGCCGGACACGCGACTCTGGCACCCGCGTGCGCACACCCTGGACGACGTCGGATCTCTGGCTGCGGCGCAGCTTCGTGCTCGGGAAGGGTCCCCTCGTCGACCCTCACCTCGTCGTGCGCCACGACGAGGACGCCGACATCTGGATCGACGGGACGCGCGTGGCCACGCTCTCCGGCTACAACCAGGCGTACTCGCTGCTTCCCCTCGACGACGACGCCCGCTCGCTCCTGACCCCAGGCTCGCACACCCTCGCCGTGCACGTGAAGAACTCGCGGGGTGGCCAATACATCGACGTGGGCATCGTGGAGGTGCTGCCTCCCGAAGCGCCTTCCGGGGACGGCGCCGGGCACCTGACCGGTGGTGGGGTGTCTGTGATGATCCGACGCCCCCCACTTCAGGATCGACGATGAACCCTGCACGGACCCACGCCCTCCTCGCCGGCTGTCTGCTGACGGCGACGACGGCGTGCTCCCCACCTCATGCGGCCCCGAACGCTCCCCCGTACACGCCGCGGAGCCGCGACCTCACGGTCACCACGGTGCCGCTCCTCGTTAAGGAGCAGCAGTCGCTCTTTCCCTTCCTCAAGGACGCGTTCGCGAAAGGGGGCGTCCTCGACGGCAAGGAGGTCTACGCCTTCTCACCCAGCACGTTCACGGTGGTGGAGGGGGACACCATCCACTTCAGGCTCATCAACCCGGAAGACGACGACCACTCGTTCGTCTTGCCCGACTTCGCGGTGGCGCTCGCCGGGGGCACGGAGGTCGATACGACCTACGTCGCCCGTCGCGCCGGCATCTTCCCCATCGTGTGCGCGGTGCCCTCACACCTGCCCATGATGTCGGGCCAGCTCGTCGTTCTCCCCGCCGCCACGATGGCAGGTGCCGGGGGGCCGTAGAGACGTGGCGCCTGGTCATCCCCCGCCCTTCTTCAGCTCGGTGGGGTGGCGAGGATCCAGCGTCTCCGTGATCGCCGTGTAGTAGATCCACCAGGGCTCGTCGCCCTTGTGACACTCCAGGCACGAGCCCACGCGTGACGACCGCCGCCGCTCGTCGGGAGTCAGGGCTCGGGCTCCCGTTCGGGTGCCGATCCCGCCCAGGTAGACATCGGCGTTCAGGTGGCAGTCCCGGCATGTCCTGCCTTCCTTCACCGTGCTGTGGGGGTCCAGAACGGAGAAAAGGTGCAGGTGCCTCAGGTCACCTCCCGCGGGCCGGGCGTCGATCTCGCCCACCATCCCCGGGATCGCCGGAAGGATGCGTCCGTCGGCCCCCACGGCCAGCCCGGGAGGCCGCGACTCCATGCCCTCCGTCGTTTCCACCCACGCGCCCGCCGCCACACGTCCGGCGCCGAAGTCCCACTGCTCTCCCGACGGATCGAACGTGGTGTGGCACGTGGGACACGTGGGGGCGCTGGCCGCGTGACAGGCGACGCAGCTGAGGTCCTTGTGTCCGGGCATCAGGTGCTGGACGTCGAAGGGCGTGGGGGTGATGGGCAGGCTCTTCCCGTCCGCCTTGGTGTGGAGCACCCACGTGCTGTCCGCCAACGTCCCACCGTGGACCCTCTCGTACCGGACGTTCCAGAGCGGGGTCCCCCTCTTCCCCAGCCTCACCCGTTCGTTTCCGGAACGCCAATCCAGGTGCAGGTGCAGCAGCGCCCTGGACACGGAGTCTCGCACCGTCCACCAGGTCGATTCCTCGTCGAGGGCCACGTGTCCATGGCACGTCTCGCAGCGGATCTCGACGGCCTGCTCGGCATGCGCGTAGGCATGGCCGTCCCCCATGACTTCGGTGTGCAGGTGGCAGTCCACGCAGGCCATGCCCGCCTCATGGTGGACGTCGGCGGGAATGCGGCAGAGAGTCCGCCCATCCGCCAATAGCGTGTCCGCGGTGCAGCTCCCCGCCTGAGGTCCTGTGATCTCCGCCCACCCATGGTACGTGAGGCTGATGCGGGAGCTCCGGCTGTGGCATCCGAAACAGCGATTGTCCGAGGGGGTCCCCGGCAGCGCCGAGTGCTTGCGACCGTTCGCCGGCCCCTGGTGGCACGCGGCGCACCCCGACCCGGTGCCGGAGTCGATGACGTCGTCCCGGTTGTCCCGGCTGGTGTGCAGGTGGCAGCCGAGGCAGAGGCGGCGCAGGTGGTCCTGTGCCGGGGTGGGGTGCTCCGTGCCGGCAACGTCCAGGAAGGTCTCCTGGCCGTCGGGCCGGGGGATCTCGCCGAAGGCCCATCGATCCACGGCAACGAGACCTCGACCCGTCGCCATGGGGGAGGCCCCCACGCGGAGGGCCTCCCGGGCATGGCACCGTCCGCAGGTGCGATCCACGATGTCGAGGGCCGCCCCATCTACCCGCATCCCCCGGTGTGCCTCCAGCACCGTGGTGCCCTCGGTGTTCCCGAGATGGCAGATGTCGCACGGCATGGCTTCGTGCATCCCCGCGGGCCCCTCGGTGTCCTGATCGTGGCAACGGAAGCACCCGGGGTCGACCCTCGACGTGGCGCCCGTGCCCCTACCCCGACCGGGCCATGACCACACGACGAGCGCGAGCGCCACCCCGGCCGCGACGGCCAGGCCCCCACCCTGGAGGAGACGCTTTCGTGTCATGCGCTACGCACCCTGATGGTGATCGAACAGCCGCCCGCCACGCGGTCGTACCCGACTCGGGCGGGTAGCCGCTCGCCCCGCGAAGAGTAGCAGAATCAACCACGGTAGGGGCCGAGGGTGCAAGGAGGCGCGGGCGTACCGGAGTGCTATCGCCCGTCTCGTACCGGGCATCGCGCTCCTGACTGGCGTCGGCCTCTCCACGGCTTGAAAAGGCGATACCTGGTTCACTCCGGTTCACTACGGACCTCTGTCGGGAGATCCCCCACACGGGGGTCCAGGGGCCTCCCCTCAGACGCTACGCCCGTGGCTGTCGATACTTGGGAGCCGAAACCGGCGACTGTTGTGTGGTTTGCCCGCATATATTCACAAAACCGGATAATCGGATCAGCGAATCCGATAGCCATAGATGAGCCAGGTCGCAGCGCACTACCAGGACGCGACGCCCGCCGAAAGAAGACGGGCCGTGGCTCTATTCAAGGTCCTGTCCCATCCGGAGCGTCTCCGCCTTGTTTGCCACCTCGGAGACGGACGCGTCACCACACAGAAGGAGCTGGTGGAGGAGTTCGACTGGCCCCAGTCCACCGCCGCCCGGCACGTGGCGGCCCTGCGCAGCGCAGGGCTGGTCGGTGCCGAGCGAGACGGCACGGAGATCCGCCTGACGTTGGCGACTCCCGTGGCTCTCCGCCTCCTGGAAACCGTGTGCGACTGGGTGCGTGAACCTCAGGAAGAGGAAGCTTCCTTCTCCGTCGACTCCTCCTTCTAGCGTTTCGTCCGTCGGCGCCTCGGCCGCCGCGGCGTAACAGGCCCCGGACCCTGCCCACCGGGACCCTAGAGGAGAACAGATGAAGCGGCGCGAGTTCATCAGGATCTCGTCGTATGGTGTGGGCGGGGCGGCCCTCATGGGTGGCCTCACGACAAACTGGTTCCACCTGTACGGCGGCGGCATCCCTGATCCGGGCACCGACGGCACCCGGGTCGTCCCGACGTTCTGCGAGATGTGCTTCTGGAAGTGCGGCGTCTTGGCCCACGTGAAGGATGGCCGCGTCACCAAGCTCCAGGGCAACCCCCGGGATCCACTCTCCGGTGGGCACCTCTGTCCGAGGGGAGCCGCCGGCACGGGGCTGCTCTACGACCCCGACCGCCTGAAGAAGCCCCTCATCCGCGTCGAGAAGCGGGGGAGCCAGGAGTTCCAGGAGGCGAGTTGGGACTCCGCTCTGAACGTGGTGGCCGAGAATTTCCTGAAGATCAAGCAGGAGCATGGCCCCGAAGCGGTGGCGCTGTTCTCCCATGGGTACGGCGGCAGCTGGATGAACCACCTGTTCAAGGCCTGGGGCAGCCCCAACGTCGCGGCTCCTTCCTACGCCCAGTGCCGCGGTCCCCGGGACGTCGCCTTCGACCTGACCTTTGGATCCACCGTCAGCTCGCCGGAGCGCACCGACATCGAGAACTCCAAGTGCATCGTTCTCATCGGCTCGCACCTTGGCGAGAACATGCACAACACCCAGGTCCGTGAGTTCACCGCGGCTCTGAGAAACGGCGCCGACCTCATCGTCCTGGATCCGCGCTACAGCGTGGCGGCCTCCAAGGCCACGCATTGGCTCCCGGTGAAGCCGGGCTCCGACATGGCCGTCATGCTGGCGTGGATGAACGTCCTCATCAACGAGGACATGGTGGACAAGCAGTACCTGGACGCCTACGCCTACGGATACGATCAGCTCAAGGAGCACGTAAAGCCGTACACACCGGAGTGGGCGTATCCCCGCACCGGCATCGAGCCCGAGATGATCCGCCGCACGGCCCGTATGATGGGCGCGTCGCGGCCGGCGACGCTGGTCCACCCCGGAAGGCACACGGTCTGGCACGGTAACGACACGCAGCGTGAGCGCGCCATCGCGATCCTCAACGCGCTGCTCGGCTCGTGGGGCCGAAAGGGCGGCCTCTACATCCCGGCATCCGTGAGCATCCCGCCGTACAAGTACCCCGCATTCGAGGACAAGGGGCTCACTCCCGCCGACAAGCCGAGCCCCAGCGATTATCCGTTGGCCGACGAAGTCCTGGCTCAGGGCGTGTGCGACGCCACCATCCCCGGCCTGCTGAACGTCCCGCAGATCCGCGCCTGGATGGTGTACGGCACCAACCTGCCCCAGAGCCTTCCCCAGCCGGAGCAGACCTACAAGGCAATCCAGGCCCTGGACTTCCTGGTGACCGTGGACGTGCTGCCCACCGAGATCACCGGGTGGTCGGACGTCGTGCTCCCGGAGGCCACGTACCTCGAGCGGTGCGACGAGCCCTTCGCTCCCGGCTTCAAGCAGCCCTACATCACGGTGCGCCAGGAGGTGGTGCCCCCCATGTACGAGTCCAAGCCCGGCTGGTGGATCGCCCGGGAGCTGGGGCTGAAGCTCGACCTGCCCAACTTCTTCCCCTGGAAGGACGCCATGGAGTACGCCGAGGAGCGCATCAAGCCCCTCGGCTTCGACTGCGCCACGCTGCAGAAGGAGGGCGTGGTTCTGGGCGAGCGGAAGCCCATCTACTTCGAGGAGGGCGCGGTCCCGCAGTTCTGGACGGAATCCGGCAAGATCGAGCTCTACTCGCAGAAGCTCGCCGAGGCCGGCTTCGATCCCATGCCCACCTGGCACGCCAACGACGTGGAGGACCCGCCTCCCGGGTTCTACCGACTCCTCTACGGGCGGGCGCCCATGCACACCTTCAGTCGTTCCACGAACAACGAGCTTCTTCTCGAGACCGGCCCGGTGAACCCGATCTGGGTGAACGCGGAAGTGGCGAAGGAGTGGGGCCTGAAGGACGGCGAGCACATCCACCTCAAGAACCAGGACGGCGTGATCTCGACGTTCACCTCCCCGGTGAAAGTCACCGAGGGCATCCGCCCCGACTGCGTCTACACCGTCCACGGCTTCGGGCACAACTCGAAGAAACTCCACAGGGCCTACGGCCGGGGGATCGACGACGCGCAGCTCATCACCAAGGTGAAGGTCGATCCCATCATGGGCGGCACCGGAATGAGGGTGAACTTCGTGACCTTCTTGAGACCCGCCGACGTGCCGGTTGCCGCACCCGCCCAGGCATCTGACGCCGTCGATTCCAGCACCGTCGTCGATTCGGCCGTGGCGGCCGGGGAGGTGGCCCGATGAGCCGCGTCCGCTACGCCATGGCCATCGACACCCACACGTGCGTCGGCTGCACCGCGTGCGTGATGGCCTGCAAGACGGAGAACAACGTCGTCGAGGGCTTCAACCGCGTCTGGGTCACGCAGGACCTCCAGGGAATCTTCCCCGACCTGTCCCTGACCATCCAGTCCGAGCGGTGCAATCATTGCGAGGACGCACCCTGCGTGTCGGTGTGCCCCACCGGGGCCACCCACGTGGGCCCCGGTGGCATCGTCCTCGTGGACGAAGACAAGTGCACCGGGTGCAAGGCGTGCATCGCCGCCTGCCCCTACGGTGCCCGCTTCATCGACCCTCGCACGGGAACGGCGGACAAGTGCACGTTCTGCGCCCACCGGAGCGAGCACGACGTGTACACGACGGCGTGCCAGGACGTGTGCCCCACCCGCTCTATCCATTTCGGCGATATGAACGATCCGGATTCGGACATCGCCCGGGTGCTGGCCACCCGAGAGTCCTACACGCTGCTGCCGGAGGCGGGCACGTCTCCCCGGCTCTTCTACCTGAAGTGAGGGCGTGACCATGCAAACGCTCCAAGAGATCACGAGCACACGGTCGAACGCCCTCATCGACCCCGGCCTGCACATCTGGCACGGGGAGGTGGCGGCCTACCTGTTTCTCGGAGGCGTGGTGGCGGGGGTGATGGTTCTCGCCGGCCTCGGGCTCCTCCTCCGCCCCAAGGGCGAGCGCTCGGTGCATCTGGGCCTGCTTCCATGGACGGCGCCGATCCTGCTGTCCGTCGGCATGCTCTTCCTGTGGATGGATTTGGAGAACCGATTCAACGCCTTCCGATTCTACCTGGTGTTTCGGCCCACCTCCCCCATGTCGTGGGGAGCCTGGATCCTCCTGGCCATCTATCCCGCCTCCATCGCCATGGCGTGGATCACGACGCCGGAGGGGATGAAGCAGCGCGTCAGCGACTGGGCGCGGAGCCGCTCCTCTTTCCTGGCGAACCGCCTGGCGTGCCTGGACGGGGTCGTCTCGACCCATGTCAACAAGGTTGCCGTCATCAACGTGGTAGCGGGCGCCGGGCTGGGTATCTATACCGGCATGCTCCTGGGCACCATGGCTTCACGGCCTCTGTGGAACTCGGCGATTCTCGGACCCCTCTTCCTCACGTCCGGGCTCTCCACAGGGGCCGCGTACATGCTGCTGTACCGTCTGAAGGACACCGAGAGGATCCTCCTGGCAAAGGCGGACATGGGGCTCATCCTCCTGGAGCTCGGCCTCATCGCCGTGTGGCTCGTCGGCCTCATGTCCGGCGGTGCGGCGCAGCGGGCGGGCGCATACACCCTCCTGGGAGGCCCCTGGACCGCCGCTTTCTGGACTCTGGTGGTGGGCTTCGGGCTTGTGGCGCCCTTCCTGGGTGAGTGGATGGAGCGAAGGGGCGGGCATGTCCCCGGCCGGGTGGCCGCCGGGATGGTGCTCGTGGGCGGGCTCGCCCTCCGCTGGATCATCGTGTACGCGGGCCAACACGTCGGCTGGCACGACGTCGCCGCCGCGCTCTTCTAGGCATGGCAAGGACGAACAGACAATGAGCGAGCAGATGAAAGCCGCGGAAGACACGGCCGGCGGAGACCACGAGGCGGGCGCCGTCTCGGGACCGAAGCCGTATTGGAACCCTTACCTCGCCGGCGTACTCCTGGGCCTCACGTTGCTGGCGACCTTCATCATCGCCGGTGAAGGGTTGGGGGCGAGCGCGTTTCCGAAGCGCCTTCTCGCCCTGGCGGGGCAGCACTGGGTCCCGGCGTGGACCGCCGCCAACCCGTCGCTGAGCGGCTACGTGGCGGACGGCGCGAACCCCCTGCGCAACTGGCTGGTGGTCGAGGTCATCGGCGTGTTCATCGGGGGCTTCCTCGGCGCCGTGAGCGCCGGACGATTCAAGTCCACCACCGAGAAGGGGCCACGTATCTCCACCAAGGGGCGCATGGTCTACGCCTTCGCCGGCGGGATCGTCATGGGCGTCGGGGCGGCGCTGGCCCGGGGCTGCACCTCCGGCCAGGCCCTCTCCGGGGGCGCGACGCTGGCAACCGGAAGCTGGCTCTTCATGCTCATGGTCTTCGCCGGCGGCTATGCCGTGGCGTACTTCGTGAGGAGGCAGTGGATATGAGCCACGCCATCTTCCCCCTGACCTTCGCCACCGGGGACCTGCGTCTCCTGACGGCGATCTTCCTCGGATTCCTCTTCGGGCTCTCCCTGGAGCGCGGGGGCTTCGGCAACGCCCGCAAGCTGGCGGCACAGTTCTATCTCTACGACATGACCGTCTTCAAGGTCATGTTCACCGCGATCCTCGTGGCTATGGTGGGGCTGTACACCCTGGTCAGCCTGGGCCTCATGGATCTGTCCCTCCTGTGGATCAACCCGACGTTCATCTGGGCGCAGGTTGTGGGCGGGTTCGTCATGGGCGCGGGATTCGTCATGAGCGGCCTCTGCCCGGGGACGTCGGTGGTATCCGCCGCGTCGGGTCGATGGGACGCGGTCGCCACCATGCTCGGGATCTTCGTGGGTACCGCCGTCTTCGCGGTGGCGGTCGACTTCGTCCCCGGCGTGAACACCCTCTATCACGCCGGATCCCTCGACGTCTCCCTGCTCTCCAACGTCTTCCACCTGCCGCCCCTCGTCTTCGCCTTGGTGGTCGTGGTGGTGGCCGCGGCGGGCTTCGTGGGCGCCGAGAAGCTCGAGGAGATCTTCAGCAGGAAGTACGCCGCCATCGAGCTGGCCCCCGCTCCTCGCCCCAAGCTGAAGCTGGCCCTGACGGGCGCCTTCGCTCTGGTGGCTCTGGTGGGTCTCGGCCTCCGGGCGAGCACCACCCCGACGCTCCCGCAACCCGCGATGGCCTCCCTGGCTCCCCTCAGGCTGGCCGAGGCCATCATCGACGACGAGCCCGGCATCCTCATTCTGGATGTGCGCCCGGGAGCCGCCACGGCGGACAAGCGCATCCCCGGGTCGTATCCGGCGGACACGCCGGAAGCCGTTCAGTCCCTCCTGGCCACCGCGCCCGTGGGCTCCACGGTGGTGGTGGTGGACGCCGACGGCACGACGAGGACGGTGCCGTCCGGATGGCGGAGGAACGTCGACTACGCCTATCTCCAGGGCGGCTTCCAGGGATGGGAGACAGACGTGCTCACGCCCGCCACTCCGGGCAGCACCGAGAGCGATCGGGAGTGGGCGGCCCGCCAGGGCCAGATAGCGGCGTACTTCTCCGGTGCCGCCGTGCAGGCCGTCGAGGTGTCGGCGCCCCCCGCACTCGCCGCGGCCTCCGGGGGCCAGAAGCCGAAGAAGAAGGGCGGGTGCTGAGGACCCACGGGATTCTCACGATGACCTCGAGGGTCAGGGGTTCCCGAGCCGGAGCGGCGCACAGGCTGCTGACTGCGGCACTGTTGGCGTGGATCGTGGCGCCTCCGGCCCCCGTGGCGGCCCAGGCGTCGCGCGGCTGGACCTTCGAGGGCGACGCCTTCGCGGACCTGTGGTTCCACGGGCTCGCGGTGACGGGCTTCTACGGCTTCGGGCCTTTTCCGCTGTACGATCCCGCATACGCGGCGGCGGTGCGGCGGCAGGACCGTGAGGCCGGCTCGCCCCCCACGGCGCTCGAGAAGGACAGGCGGGACCTGCTGACGAGCTTCCAGAGCAGCGACCTCTTCGAGGTTCTCCATTTCGTCCCGCTCTACTTCCACGGGGCGAGCCGACGGGAAACGCTGGGCGCGTTGAGGGCGATCGCCGCGACCTCACGGGGCTCGCCGGAGGCGAGCTCGACCACACGCTTCGGCGTGTCCGTGGTGGCCCAGTTGATCCCGGAGGAGCGCGACCGACGGACGCTGGGAAGGTTCGTCGACGACCTGGGAGAGGAATGGGACTCTGTGGTGGGGCCGCGGCGGGCGGACGATGGCGATGTGCGTGCCCGGCGGCTCCAGGAGGTGCAGAGCGTCTGGGACACCCTGTGGGCGCCCGCACTCGCCGGCTTTCTCGAG